>CAYSYX010000069.1:0-9617 GCA_964435055.1 uncultured Polyangium sp.
CCATCGTTGAGGCCTTCGAGCACCGGATCAGGCTTCTGACCAAGCGCCATCTCCTTCGTGTTCTTGAAGAAGTGGCGCATCGTGATCGCCATGCCCCGGAAAAACTCCGGGAAATACGCCTGAACTTCAGCCGTTCGTCGCGGTCGCGCGATGGGTTTGCCCGCAACGGGCGCCGCCGCCGGCTTGGTCCATGTCGTTTGAGCAGGTCGCTTGGCCATGACTCGTTCCTTTACGCCTGACGCGGCTCAGCTTTGACACCACCCATCGCCGCAGCAAAACGCGCCGCCGACGATGCGAGGAACTTCTTGCGCTCGACCGGTTCGAGCAACCCGACGATCAGGGCGACAAACCCAACCAAGCCCAGCAGTGCAACGAGAGCTTGCGTCAAGTCACCCGCCATCTTCAGCCACGAGGCTGCGCCCGGACCCGCATTCTTCACGGCCATCACAATCACCGCCGTGACCATCATGTTCGCAATCGCGAGCGGCAAGAGCTTCGTCCAGCCGAGCTTCATGAGTTGGTCATAACGGAACCGCGGCAACGTCCAGCGGAAGAAGACCTGTACCCACGTCATGAGCACGACCTTGCCGAAGAAGCCGAGGATCGAGATCACCGTCACCGCGAGGTGCGTCATGCGGTACTGGAAGAGCACGTGATCGCCAATCGCGATCGTCATGCCATCGGCATGCATGAACGGAAGCGAGTAACCA
The DNA here is from genome assembly GCA_964435055.1 of uncultured Polyangium sp. GTDB lineage: Bacteria > Myxococcota_A > Polyangia > Polyangiales > Polyangiaceae > Polyangium. The sequence goes on from CAYSYX010000069.1 coordinate 711, forward strand.
CCGAAGAAGAGCGCAACGAGCAGCGCGCTGGCGAAGCACATCTCGAGGTACTCGCCGACCATGAACATGCCCCACTTGAAGCCGGAGTACTCGAGGAAGTAACCGGCGACGATTTCGCTTTCGCCTTCGGGTTGGTCGAACGGAACGCGCTTCGTTTCCGCGCAGAGCGCCGTCAAGAAGAGCAGGAAGCCGACAGGTTGCACGAAGACGCCCCACGCGTGTTGGCCCTGCCAAACCGCCATGTCGCCCATGCGCACGCTGCCGTACACGACAAACAGCCCTACGAGCGCCAGACCCATCGCGACTTCGTACGAGACCATCTGGCTGCACGCGCGAAGACCACCGAGCAGCGCGAACTTGTTGTCGCTCGCCCAGCCCGCGATCGCCGCGCCGATGATGCCCGTGCTCGCCATCGCGAACACGTAGAGGATGCCGACGTTGAGGTCCGCGATCTGAAGCGGCACACGCCAGCCCGCACAAGCACCGCTTGCCGGAACAGCGTTCATCAAGAGCGGCAAATCGGAGAAGCCGAAGACCTTGTCGCCGTTGTCCGCGAAGCAGAGGTCGTTACCGAAGGGAAGCACCGCCGTCACGACGATCGCCGGGAAGATCGCGATCATCGGAGCAAGCGAGTGGAGGAGTCGGTCCGCGTTTTTCGGGACAAAGTCCTCTTTCCAAATCATCTTCACGGTGTCGGCGGCCGCGTGAAGCGTACCCGCCAAACGCACCGGGATTTTTCCTTCTGGAACCCGCGACGTCGCGTACAGCGCCACGATGAGGAAAATCGCGCCGAGGGCAAACCCTGTTCCGCGCGCCGTCATGGCCGCCGTCTCGAGCGTCACGAAACGCATCGACACGAGACCAAGCGCATGCACGCCGAGGCCGCCGAAGAAAATCGAGCGCGGGTCGATGTCGTCGAACATCTCCTCGAACTTGTTGATCGCGCCGCCGCGTTGCACCGTCACGCAGAGCATGAGCAGGCTGAGCCACGCGACGAACACGCCGATCTGCACGTTCACGGTGGCCCGTTCGAGTGCGAGACGCGGAGCAACTGTTTGGAGTGCCAAGAAAATCGAGAGCACTCCGAACAGCGCCGGCGGGAACAAAACGATTCCTCGCGCAGCCATGTTCGGCAGGTACACGACGGCGCGGTTTGGACCGACGCGGTCTTGCACCATGGCGCCTTGGCGTCTGTCCGCCCAAACGCCCAGCGCGGCCAAGTTCAGGAAAAACCCGAGAACAATGGCGATCTTCGCGACCGTCAAAACAACTTCTACGAGGTTCATGCGCTCACCTCGGGCTTGGCCCGATCGGCATCCGTTCGAGTTCCAGTCGTGTCCCGCGTCTCCGCGGTGATCGCTCGACGCACATCTCCGAGCGTCTTGAAGGTCATCGCGTAACCAAGCTTCGTGCCCACTTGCGTGACCAAATCCCAGCCCGGCGTCGCATCACCACGCGGCTTGAGCGCCGGTTCGCTACGCTGCGCCAAACCCTGACGATTGACGTACGTCCCATCCGCTTCGGCCCACGCCGTCGCCGGAAGAACCACGTGCGCCGCGCGAACGAGCGGTCCGTCATGCGCCGCGATCGTCACGAGACCCTTCAACTTCGAAAGAACGTTGAGCGCTTCTTTCTCGTCGACTTCGAGCTCGGAACCAAGCGCGATGACGAACGAATACTTGCCCGCCTTCACCGCATCGAGCAGCGAAGCGATCGGCTTCGGCGCCAACGTACCCGCGAGTTGCATCACGCCGCGCGTGTTCGGGTTCTTGTCTTCGCTCATCAGAATCTTGTCGCCCTTGCCGAGTTTTCGGCCGGAAACGTACAAGTTCTTGGCCCCGACAAACGTCTTCGCCAGCGTCAAGAGGGTGTAGTTGTCTTCGTTCGAATGCTGCGCGCTGAGCACGATGGCCACACGCGAAGCATCATCACCAAGACCCGCGAGCTGCTCTTTGACCGCATCGAGAGCGTCGTCGATCGTCGCGTCTTCGCCGCCCACGAGCGCCGACAACACGCGGTTTTCCACGGCACGCTTGTACGAGAGCATGCCCTCGTCACACATCCAGTACTTGTTCACCTGCTCGTTGTCGCGCGGGCGATGCCTGTACGGCGTGTTGTTGCGCGGATCGTAATCGAGGTACGCGTTGCATCCCGTCGCGCAGCCCTGACAAACTGTTCGAGCGCTGCGCAAGAACCACACGCGCGCCTTGAAGCGGAAGTCCACCGACGTGAGGGCGCCGACCGGACAAACATGCTCGGTCATGAGCGTGTAGTTGTGGTCGAGTTGGCGTCCCGGCGACACGACGATCTCGTTCAGGTTGCCGCGTTCGCGAACGCTGAGGACCGGATCCTCGACGACCTCTTCGCAGAAACGAACGCAACGCGTGCAGATGATGCAACGCTCGGCGTCGTACACGATTGTCGGTCCAAACACCTGGGCTTTGGGCTTGTGCACCACTTCCTGCTGCATGCGCTTGCCGGATCGTTGGTGCTCCAACCAGTAGTCCTGGAGGCGGCATTCTCCGGCTTGATCGCAGATCGGACAATCGACCGGATGGTTCAAGAGCAGCAGCTCTTGCACGGCCGCGCGAGCTTCTTCGACGTGCTCGCTCGATTGCGAAAGGACTTCCATGCCCGGCATACATCCCTGCTGACATGCAGGAACGAGCTTCGGTTTGCGGGCGGGAACGTAGTCGCCTTTCTTTGCGTCCCAACGAAGAATGTCGAGCTGCATCGCCGGTCGTCCCGGCGGAGGAAGCACTTCGACCAAACACATGCGGCAGTTCGCGGCCACGCTGAGCCCCGGATGCCAGCAGTAATGCGGGATGTCGATCCCGGCGCGGTGAGCCGCGCGGATGATGGTGTCCCCTTGTTCAAAGGGAATCTCACGTCCGTCGATCTTGATCGTTGCCATCAGTGATCGCACTCCCCGCCGATCATGTTGAGCGAGCCAAACGTCGGCACGACATCGGGAATCATTGCGCCTTTGATGAGTTGCTCGAGACCCTGCGTCGTCGCGAAACAGGGCGGCCTGATACGCACGCGGAACGGCGTGCCGCTACCGTCGGACACCAGGTAATACCCAAGCTCGCCGTTACCCGCTTCGGTGTACGAGTAACACTCGCCCGCAGGCACCTTGATGCCTTCCATGACGATCTTGAAGTGCTGAATCGTCGCTTCGATCGTCGAGTAAACCTGGTCTTTTTCCGGCATCACGATGCGCGGATCGTCGACGTTGATCGGTCCGTCGTCCGGCATCTGCGCCAAGGCTTGTTCGATGATGCGCGCCGATTGGCGAATCTCTTCCTGACGACACATGAAGCGATCGTAGTTGTCGCCCGCCGTGCCCACCGGAACATCGAACTCCATACGATCGTAAACCATGTACGGGTTTGCCTTGCGTACGTCATACGGAACCCCGCATGCACGAAGCACGATGCCCGTCCATCCAAGCGCGATCGCATCTTCTTTCTTCATCACGCCGACGCCTTCGAGACGGTCGAGGAAGATGCGGTTTTTCAAGAGCATCTTCTCCCCTTCGGCCACCAACGCGAGCACGCGCGGTACAGCCGCCGTCACCATGTCTTTGAAGTACTTCGACGGCGATTTCGCCATGCCGCCGACGCGTCCGAAACTGTGCGTCACGCGTGCGCCGGTCTCTTCCTCGAAGATGTCCCAAATGTTCTCGCGAGCGCGGGCGTAATAGAGGAACGGCGTGAACGCTCCGAGCTCCATGCACATGGCGCCCGAGCAAATCATGTGGTCGCAGATGCGCGCGAGTTCGCCGAGAACAACCCGGTAATACTGGCAGCGCTCGGGCACCGTGATGCCCAGCATCTTCTCCACCGCGAGCGCGTAACCGACGTTGTTGAGCATCGGCGAGACGTAGTTGCAGCGATCGACGTAAGGAAAAACCTGCGACCACGTGCCTCGTTCACACATCTTCTCGAAGCCGCGGTGCAAGTAACCAATCTGCACGTCGGCCTTCAGAATCTGCTCGCCCGAAAGTTCGAGCACGATGCGCACCGTGCCGTGCATCGCGGGATGCGACGGACCCATGTTGAGCATCATCGGCTCGCTGGGTAGCTCGAGCAGCCCCTCTTCGAGATCTCGATCTAGCGGTTCCATGTCTCAGTTCGCCTCGCCGCCGGGTTCGTCCCGACGATAGTCGTGGGTCTGGCGGCCGAATGCCATGCCTTCGTCCGGGCCAAAAGGTGGAAGTTTGTCCGGTACTTTGCGGAACTCGATGAGCGGTTGCGTCTTCTCCGCCGGGTAGTCCTTGCGGAGCGGATGACCGACGAATTCCGGATACATCAGGATCCGACGCAGGTCGGGATGGCCGCGGAAGTTCACGCCGAACATGTCGAAAGCTTCACGCTCGAACCAATTCGCGCCTTTCCAAACCGACACGACCGAATCGATCTCGGCGTGTTGACCATCTTCATCGCCCACGCGCGCCTTCACGCGAATCCGATGACCTCGATCGAGAGAACGCAGGTGCAACACGACTTCGAAGCGCGGGGTTTGTCGCCCCATGTAATCAACAGCCGTCAAATCGACGAACATGTTCATCGCGCAACGCGGATCGTCCCGGAGAAACTTGGCTGCTTCGAGCCAACGCGCAGGACTGACGACCGCGGTGTCATCACCGAATTGCGAATGAGTTTCGAGCACATCGGCCCCGAACTTTTCGCGCAGTAACTCGAGCACTCGCTTGCTCATGTAGCCTTGTCCTTCTTGCCGAGCTGCACGAGGTTTCCACCGAGCACGGCCGCATCTCGACGTGGCTTCACGATGCCCGGTTCACGATCACCACGCGCGATCTTGTCTTGCAGGAGCATCAAACCATCGAGCACGGCTTCGGGTCGGGGAGGACAACCCGGAACGTACACGTCGACGGGAATGACTTTGTCGATGCCCGCGACGGTCGTGTAGTTGTCGTAAAACCCGCCGCACGAAGCGCAGGTGCCGAACGCGAGGACCCACTTGGGATCCGCCATCTGTTCATAGATACGACGCAGCGCGGGCGCTTGGCGTTGCGAGATTGTCCCGACAACCCAGAGCAAATCCGCCTGACGGGGCGAGAAACGAGGTGCTTCCGCGCCAAACCGCGCCATGTCGAATCGCGGACTCGCCATGGCCATGAACTCCATGCCGCAGCACGCCGTGACGAACGGGTATTGGAACAGCGAGTATTTCTTCGCCCAGTTGAGCAGGGCGTCCAACCTTGTCGTGGCAAACCCGGTCTCCGAGCCTTCGAGAACTCGAACCGACGTGCCGCTTGGAGTCATGTCTCCCATTCGAGCGCTCCCTTCTTCCAGACGTAGATCAAAGCCACGACGAGCAACGCGACGAACGAACCCATCGACGCCAGACCAACCCATCCGAGCGAGTCGAACTCGACCGCCCACGGGTAAATGAGCACCGCTTCGATGTCGAAGACGACGAACAAGATGGCGGTCAGGTAAAACTTCACGCTCGGCTTCACGAATCTGCCGCCGGTGGTTTCACTGCCGCACTCGTACGGCATCATCTTCTCCGGCGTCGGGTTCTTCGGGCCGATGAGCGTCGTGGCGGTGAACATCACCCCGGCAAGTACTGCCGCGATGACGAAGAGCATAAAGAGAGGGACGTAGCTGGCCATCCGTTGGCTCCGGTGTGCTCTGCAAAAAATCGTTTGAGAACGAAATGATCCTCGACCTGTCGGTCCGGCAAAGCAAGACCGAACGAGGTCGTCTGAAACTGCTGCGAAGTCCGATGGATCTCGGATGAATCGCCGCGGCTATGTAGCCGTGACGGTGTGCGGTGTCAATTGGCGGACTAGGTGCCTTTCGCCGTCAAGACAAGACCTCGAAACGCTGTGAGTGCCGTACCCAAGCGCGTCTCGATCTCACGAATCTCTTCGAGCAAATCGATGTCGGGCACGCCCGCCGCTCGTGCTTCACGCACACACGCGAGCGCAGCCACGAAGCGTTGACGCTTCACGTAAGCCTTCGCCAAGAGCGGCCAAATAAGCTTCGGTGGAGCTCCGAGACTCGCGGCTCGACGCAGTCCGCCGATCGCTTCACCCGGTCGTCCCGCTTCGAGTTGCGCTTCGCCAAGGCGACGGAAGATGTCGGCCGCAGCCGCTCCGTCTTGCGCGTATTGCACGGCCAAGCGCATCACTTCTTCGCCTTGATGCTCTTCGCCGAGCTTCACACACGCCGTGCCCAAAAGGCCTAAACCCTTGGCAATCAGCCCGCGTGCATCGGGTGGAAGCATCTGACCTTCCGGCGTTCGCAAGAAGATCGCAAGAGGCGCAGGCCAAGCTCCAAGCAACGACACGACACGCGTCCAATCATTACGTTGTGAAGCCGCTTCAGCTTCCGCAACACGCGTCAAATCAATGGCCGATCGCGAACCCGCACTCGCTCGTTCGAGCTCTTCTCGGACGTGCGCGCGGATGCGTGCGCGAAACTCACCAAGCTCGAATGTCTGCTCGAGACCATCACGCAAGACGAGCAGTCTCGACGTGCGACCATCGACGAACAACTTGCGCAAGCTGTATCCAAACAGCGGCGCAAGAAGCAGATAGCGAACACCGATGTGGAGCTGCAAAGCTTCGATGTCCGTATCGCGATCCGGTGGAGGTGGCGTCGCATCGTCCGTCAACAACGCTCCAACGAGGCGATGACGAAAATCCGCGAGCGTGAGTCGTTGCACCTCGGTCTCCTCATCGTCGTCACCAGGTGCTGCGATGACGAAATCAACGAGGGTGTTGTCCGGGTTGCGCCGATCAACTGTCAGCGCAGTGATGCGCGCGCCCGTGATCATCGAGAAGGCGAAAAAGGTCTCGCCTACGATGTCACAAAGCGCCTGAAAACTACCGATCCCGTCGCCAATGCGCTCGAACCAACCGTCGGTTCGCACTGCGTCGAGTGAAAAAACACGTTCCTTCGGCATGAGCGGGAGACTGGGGAGGGTCGCACGACCCGCGACGAATGTCACCGCCCGAGCCCCGGAAAAACACCGGCCGCGAAAACCGCTCGTTTCACCGCGGGATCGTGATGGCTTCGTGAAACGAACTACACGACGCGACACGTAGAACTGTTTGTCTTGATGGAACCAACGCCGACGTCTCGTTGCTACGTAGCGGGACGCGCACTCACGGAACCACCGACGTGACGTTTCGGACGTGCACCGATGTTCGATGCATCGAACGTCACGCTTCCACCGACGTTGTTGCCTGCGCCGGCTCCGACACTCGGACGACCCGATGTACTGCCATCCGGCATCTGCAGTTGCGATACGATCTCGACCGTCACGATGGCGCCTGCTGCGTACGCCTCGGGAAGCGTGAAACTTCGTCCCGCCAAACGCCCTCGAACATCCGCGGCGACCGCATTCCAATCGCCAAGCACACCCGCCGATGAACGAAGAACTTTGACGTTGCTCACCGCACCACCCGGCGCAATGCGCACTTCAAAGGTGGCCCGGGCAAACTCGGGCGTATTGGAACTGCGAACCGCTTCCTTCGTGATCGAAAGGATCGTTCCCGCACCCGGTAGATCCAGGCCCAACCCTCGATCCTTCTCGCGCACGACATCCGAAATGATGCGTCCCGCGAGTTTCGGATCCGTCGGCGGCGCAGCGGCGATCGTCGTCGGTGCCGGCTTCGGCTTCCCAGCTTCCGGAACGACGCCTGGAATCGCCCAAAGCGGCCCCGTCCCCAACCCGGGAATTCCCCCGGGATCCGAGCCTGAAGGAGGTAACGAACCGTATTCGTCCGGAGGTGCTCCCGATGCGGCAGCCGCAGGCGGAAGTTCGTCGGGAGGGATCACCGCCGTCGAGTCTGGATTCGGCGTCGGCGGTGCATTCGGATCGACATTCGTTCGAGGTCGAAGGATTTCGTTCGTGGCGAGTTCCTTCTGTTGATCACGCTTCGGATCTTCGGGATTCGGCAGCGTCGGAATATCGATGAGCGGCTCGATCTCGATCAGCATCCGCTGCGCAAGACCCGTGGATCGCGCCATCTGCAGCGTGTCCCAACGAGGCGCAACGCGTGCACCAACCGGGATCAGCAAATGCACCCCCACCGCAGCAATCGTGAACGCAAGAAACCGCACTTGGAGAGACCTTGGCCCTATTACGGCTGGAGGGCAAGAAAAGGTTTCTCCCCGATCGCAAGATCTTTCCCAAAGCAGAAGTTTGACGGACCGAAATCCTGTCGAAGTGACGTGACGTCATGCTCGCTCGATGAACCGACACACTCGAGGCGGAAAGGATCGGTGCCTCACAGGGTCGAATCAGAAGTCGTTTCAGCTCAAACGAGCTTCGAGATTCGGGTGACGGTCACGCCACGCAGCCGATGTCTCGTCCGCAACAAAATCGTTGGAGGTCAAATTGTTTGACTTGGCGAACGATGTCGTTGCGCCGGACAAACGTGCGCGAGTCGAAGCACGCCTCGAGGTCCCCAAACCAACGCGACGTACCGGGTTGCGTCAGATGTTGCCGCGTAACCTCAGTATCAGGTCCTTTGTCCTGCATGCATTCGCCACGTTGGCCGAAACACCAATTCGCTCATCTGGGTCCCATTCGAATGCGCGGTACCACCGTCGGAAGTTGGTTATGTCGCGTGATATGACGTAGGCCGGGTTTTTCTTGGCGACACCATTCCGTCGTGGTGATGCTTCAGCGCACAATAGCCGACTCGAATAATTCGTCGACCGAAGTCACGACGAATAGCTTCTCGGTCCACGCTTCGAGCTGCTCCGCTGTGGCCATTTCAACGCGATGTTCGATGTTTGCCGGAAGATCCCCAAAACGTTGGCGCAAGATACGGCGCAAGATATTGCGGCCGGTTTCCAGGCCTTCGTCGAGACCCTTCTTGTGCCCTTCGTCGAGGCCCTTCTTGTGCCCTTCGTCGAG
>CAYSYX010000069.1:9717-28136 GCA_964435055.1 uncultured Polyangium sp.
CTTGTGCCCTTCGTCGAGACCCTTCTTGTGCCCTTCGTCGAGACCCTTCTTGTGCTCGGCTTCCTTGAGCCTGACGATTTCCGGGTTTTTCTTGAAGATAAGCGCCTTGGCAACTTCGTTTTCGGCTTCCGCCAATGTGCTGTCCATCAGCGCTTTGACTGCGATTGGCCGGACGAACACCGGATCGTCAAACAGACCATCCTGCTCGAGCCGGACGAATTCACTTTTCGTCTTTGACCATTCACGCATTTCGCCCGTCTTGACGAAGATCGCAAAAATACGCCGGACCCCGCGACGCGCCAAATTCCGCGCTTTGCTGACGACGTCGCTCATGGATTGCTCATTGACGATCTCGAACGACAATTCCTCCAAGTATCGGCTGCCCGTTTCCGGATCGATGCCTCGTTTGCGAATGCATACGTCGGTCGCAAAATCCGATTCGGCGGCACTTCGTGTCAGCAATTCCGTCGCGACGACATACGCTGCGAGCACATGCGCGGCGAGCAAAAAACCCGTCAGGGCTTGAGCGTCGGCATGCTGAGGTAGAGAACCCACGTCAATGACCTCGCGCCCGTCCAAAACTTCGACCCGGGAAACCTCGGGGACGACGATGTGTTCGTCGATCGGTGGAAATCCGGTGAACGGGGGCGCCACAGGTTTGGCGCGACGCTCGGCACCCGCAGGCGAATACGCTTCGGCCGTGTTGGGCGCGGCGAGAGCCATGGAACCGAAGGGAACTCGTGGGTCCATCGATATGCACCTTAGCAGATACGCAATGACCGGGGCAACCGGATTCTCGTCCATACAGATGCGCGCTCACCGGGTTCGTCATGGTCGAGTCGGCCCGGTGTAGACGGACAATTCTTGTTTGTCAAGGCAGATTACGAAGTTTGTCGCGCAAGGTGAAGAGGTGGAGCATTGGGGCCACGAACGCGACAAAATGGTTTTACATGTATTCGTTGGGAGTGAAGAACAGAGTATCTCGCTTGTTGTCGGTTCTTGGGGACAAACAGGTCGACCTGACCGCACGTTTGAGTTCTTCGCGCAACCGTGGAGCCCCGCGGATTGAGATGCGCACCCTCGCGACGAGTTCCAATGTGGTCGATTCTACGAAATGCAGAGCCATTGCGTCGATCCGGAAAGATTCCCCGGAGCCGACCTAATCTATGCGTGGCTCGATGCCCAACCCAGACCCGCCACAATTGCTACTCACGTCACGCCCCAAAAAATCGACCGGCCATCGAAAAATGTTTCGGGATTCCTCCTCGCCCGCGCCCTATTACGAACAGGGACGGCCAATATCATCTCAAACGTCGCCATTCGACCGTCCTGGTTCATTCGCACACGATCTGCACACACCATCGGCGTTTCTCGGCATTCTCGAGCATCGTGACAAGCCCTCGAATCGCCCGTGCCGCCTGCGCCAGTTCATTCGCGTACGCCCAAGCGAGCGGCCCATCGCCAGGCACTTGCGTTTCCGGCGCTCCGTGAAGTCGATGCGCATTCAACGGTAAATACCAGCGGCGATAATCCTCGCGTGGCGGAGGCGGACGTTCGAGCAGTTCCTCAAAAAACCGGCGAACGCCAGGAAGAGCCGCCGCGGGATGCACCCATTGACGTTCCCCTCCGAGCGTTGCCCGGTCACCGATATGCAGTTCCTTCGAGCCGAACAAGGCTTCACGCACGACTGCATTCGTGCTCGAGAATGGCTCGATATACAAATCGTTCATTTCCGAATTCGGATCGGCGCGTCTTCCCTCGATATCCGCGATCCAGCCGATGAATGAATACTGCGCCGGAATCTGCTTTTTCGCCCGCAACGCCAAATCGAAAAGCTCCCACTCCTCGATCGCTTCGCCCTGCCGTAGACGCTCGAGAAGAAAACGCCTGGGTTCGATTTGCCGGCGGTGATTTTCAATGAGCATCTCCGGGGCATCCATCTCTCGGAGTCGTTTCAACTGCGCTCGAAGTTTGTCCTTCAATGCCCGGGGCCAATGCGGTTCGGCGGCGTTTTGGACGAGCTCACGTAGGGCCCGTTGATTTCCCTGCGCCTGTCGAAATGCCGAAACCAATGTTTCGAGCGCCGTTTGATCATAAAGATGAAACTCTTCGAGCCGCGACATGAATTCACGGTACCACAGACGACGATCTCGTCAATGTTTGTCCAGGTACCGTCACGCATTGCTTTGGAAATACGGGATCGGAACGAGATGCATTCAACGCCTTCACTCCTGTAGTTGCAATGTGCTTGCCATAGAAGGCTGAATCGATTACGCCCATCAGTATGGCAAAAATGGCGCAATCGGCGATTACGAGCGAAGCGATCGCCTCGTTTCTCGGTATCGCTCTCGATGCCGCTCCAATACCTCAACCCGTCGACGATGTTCTGGGAAAACTGGACCACGAAGGCTGGTCATGTTCGCCCGGAACCCCGGCTCATACGCTCCTCGTATCATTGTTTCCTCGGAGAAATGTTCAATCATGAAATCCGCCCGCGAAATCGTCATGGACTTGTGGAAAGCCATGGAAGCACGAGATTGGTCCACACTCGAAAGCCTCCTCGCCCCTTCCTTCGAATCCGTTTTTCCACAAAGCGGGGAGCGTTTCGATCGCGCCGGCTATTTACGACTCAATCGTGAATACCCGGGTGATTGGCATATCCAGATGACGTCGATCATCGAAAACTCGGAATGTGTCGTCACGGAAATCGACGTCGAAATCGACGGACGAACCGATCGCGCCATCAGCTTCTTTTATGTGCACGAAGGGAAAATCGCGACATTACGCGAATATTGGCCCGAGCCATTTGCAATACCGCAATGGCGGCAAGGCTGGGCCCTCCCCACGTCTTGATGCGGGCACGACGTCCTTCGGTCGTGTCAAGGCATTCGACGGCGCAACGTTGTCAATCTCTGCTCAGGCTTGCGTCACCCGACGCAACGCTCGCTCGACGAGCTCCGGCACCATCTCGCGCCGCCACTCGGTGTCTTCATCCACATTCGGCAACGGCTTGCACTCCGTGTAGGCACCTCGCGCCACGTCACGAACAAACGCATCCAGCGCTGTTCCCGGACGAACCGTCGTTGCCGCGCGTATGCGTCGCGGACGCGCACCCAATGCCGACACGACGACCTCCGCCGCTTCGATGCGTTGCGCATCATCCGCCGAAAAATCCACACGCGCTGCGACGGACAAAAGCGGGAAATCGATCGCACCGCGTCGACGCAATTTCTCATAAGCACTGCGTCGATTCTTGCGATGCGGGATCGATACGCGCACCACGAGCTCTCCCGGTTCGAGGATCGTGTTCTTCACTCCGTCGGCTGTATAGAAATCACCCGCGGCAACCACGCGTGTTCCATTTGGACCAACCAAGTGAATGTCCGCTTCGAGCGCCAACAACGTCGGTGCCGTATCGTTCGATGCCGCTGCGACACACTTCTGTCCGCCGCGTACGACGTGACAAACCGTGCCGTCTTTCTTCAAGCAAAACCCGAGCGATTTGCGCCAGAAGTACGTCTGATTGTAGTAACGACAGCGCGTATCGAGGCAGATGTTGCCGCCCAACGTGCCCATCGCTCGATGATGCGGTCCGCCCACCAGACCCGCCGCTTCAGCGAGCGCCGGCGCCCAACGTTTGACCGCGATGCTCTCGGCAATCTCGGACAAACGCATGCCCGCGCCGACGACGAGACGCTCGTGGTCTTCATCCGTCGCGTCGATCGAGATGCCGCGAAGTTCCTCGAGACCTCCGATGGACACGACGTGCTCAGGCTCGACGAGCCCTTGCTTCATGTTCGGAAGAACATCGGTTCCTCCAGCAACGACAACGGCTTTCGGCCCGAGGCGAGCAAGCAGTTCGAGAGCTGCCGACAAAGTGCGCGGACGATGGTGATCGAAGATGGGTAAAGGCAACACGACGGTTCACTCCGCAGCAGCAGGTCGTTGACGAGCTTCTTCAGATTTCTGCTTGCGCAACGCTTCGAGAACTCGCGCCGGCGAGAACGGAAGTCGACGCATGCGCACACCAACGGCGTCGTAAATCGCGTTGGAAATGGCGGGAATCGAAGGATGAAGGGGACCTTCGCCCGCTTCTTTCGCGCCTCGCGGACCTTCCGCGTCGTCCGATTCGATGATGAACGGGACAAACTCCGGAACGTCCACGCTCGTAGGAATTCGGTAGTCGAGCAGGTTGGGCCCTTTGTGCAAACCATCGGCACCGATCACGTGCTGCTCGAGCAACGCTTCGGCCGCTCCCATGTACGCCGAACCTTCGAGCTGCCCTTCGACGACCATCGGACAAAGCGCCTTGCCGCAATCATGCGCGACCCAGATTTTTTCCACCGTCACGATGCCCGATCGTTCGTCCACACGAACCTCGGCCACATGCGCCGTGAACGAATACGCAGGCGACGCTCCGATCGTTCCACCGCGATAATCGCCGCCGAGTTTGGGCGTGTTGTAATGGCCGACCGCTCCGATCGTTCCGAACTTCGCTTCGGCGAGTTGAATCGCTTCGGTCACCGGAACACCTCGCGTCGGATCGCTGATCGACACGAGCGCTCCGCGCGTCACGAGAACGTCTTTGGGTTCGACCGCGAGTTTTTCCGCGACGGCTTTGACGAGTTTGTCTTTCACTTCCCGCGCCGCCATCAAGCACGCGTTGCCGTTCATGAAGGTCCCGCGTGACGAATATGCACCCAGATCCACCGGCGCCAGATCCGTATCGCCGGAAAGCACACGCACCGATCCAAGATCGAGCCCGAGTTCATCCGCGACAATCACGGCGAGCATCAAGTCGCAACCTTGTCCGATTTCGCTTTGTCCCGAAAAGACCGTGACGACACCCGATCGATCGACCTTGAGCTGCACTGCGCTCTGCGGCATCGCGTTGGGGTAAATCGCGTAGTTTGTCCCGCTGATGTAGGCGCTGACGGCGACACCCAACCCGCGACCGCGACCGATTTTGCCCCGACGATTTTTCCAGTCGCTCGCTTTTTCGACCGCTTCGAGACAATCCAAGATCCCGTTCGACGTGACGCGCATGCCGTTCAGCGTTTTCGAGCCCGGAGGAACGATGTTCTTGCGTCGCAGCTCGATGGGATCCATGCCGATCGCACACGCCACTTCGTCCAGAAGAACCTCGAACGCGAATCGCGGCTGCACACTTCCATGACCACGCTTCGGTCCACACGGCGGTTTGTTTGTGAACAAACGAGTCGAATGGAAGCGGTAGTTGTCCGGGAACGCGGGCAGCGTCAAAAGCTGGCCCGAGTAATACGCGGTCACGAGTCCGAACGACGAGTACGCACCGCCATCGATGTACGTCCGAGCATCGAGCGCCGTGAGTTTGCCGTCGCGGTTCGCACCGACCTTCATCCGGATGCGCATCGGATGACGACCACGATGTGCGTAAAATTCCTCCTCGCGCGTGTAGAGAAATTTCACGGGACGACCGGTGATCATCGCGAGTTTGGCCGCGCAGAACTCGAGGGAAAATGGCTCGCTTTTCCCGCCGAATGCTCCACCGACGGGCGGTTGAATCACGCGGATGCGCGTCGGAGAAATCCGCAGCACGCGAGATAGTTCGCGGTGCAAGTAATGCGGCACCTGCGTCGTCGACCAAACGGTGAGCAGTCCGTTCTTGTCGACATTCGCAATCGCGCAGTGCGTCTCGATCGGCGCGTGAGCCGAACCTTCGTAATAGAAGTCGTTTTCCGTGACGAAGTCGCTTTGGACAAACGCTGCGTCGACGTCGCCGAAAGCCAAGTCGACGTCCTTCGAAACGTTGTCTTTTCCGTCTTTGCCGAGGCCGATTTCCGGCTTGTTGATCGCCGTGTCCAGGTCCGTTGCGGCCGGAAGAACCTCGTACTCGATGTCGATCAGATCCGCCGCTTCATGCGCTGCTCGTTCGTCTTCGGCAGCCACCGCGGCGACACCATCACCGATGAATCGCGCCGTATCGAGCGCCAATGGAAATTCGTCGGGGGTCCAAGGAATGATCCCGAAACGCTCGGGCATGTCCCGCCCCGTGATCACCGCGACGACATCGCGTCGCGCGAGGGCCCGTGATGCGTCGATACGCTTGATGCGCGCGTGCGGATGCGGTGAACGCACGATGCGACCCCACAACATGCGCGGCAGATGAATGTCGTCCGTGTAGCGAACCTGTCCGGTCACGCGAGGACCGAGCATCGAACGGATGCGCGTTCCGATCAGACCACGAACGGATGCACTGGGTTTGTCTTGGTCTGCCATGGCCTCATCCCTGCTTTGGTGCTCGAGCGGCGGCGTTCGAGGCAAGTGGTGGCGGTGCACATTCGGTCCCGGGCAAACCTTCACCCGCGGCTGCTTCGCCCCGTCGAATCTTCGCGGCGAGTTCGATCGCGTCCACGATTTTTCCGTAACCCGTGCATCGACACAGGTTGCCCGAGATGGCGAGTTTGATCTCGTCCCGAGACGGTTTCGGATTCCGATCGAGCAGCGCCGTCGCGGTCATCAGCATTCCCGGCGTGCAGAAGCCACACTGGCCTCCGCCCGCACGATCGAAGCCGTCGAGCAACGCATCGATGTGCGGCGCTCCCTCGAGCGTCTCCACGGTTCGCAGATGTTTTCCGTCGGCATCGAGCGCCAGCGTCAAACACGAAAGCGTCGCGACTCCATCCATGATCACCGTGCACGCACCGCAATCACCTTTGTCGCAACCTTGCTTCGTACCCACCAGATCCAGGTCGTAACGCAGCGCTTCGAGCAGGGTTCGTCGTGGCGGAACAGCCAAATCGACCCGCGCGTTGCCCACGGTCATCGACATCGGCACCAGGCGCTCGCGCGATTCGTTTACGATCGTTTCGTTTGAGGTCGAACGATAGGTTCGGTAGGAAAAACGATCTTTGCGGGTCGACGCACCGGCGATCGGATGATCGATCGGAATCGGGTACTGAAGAGCGCGTGACGCCAGCTCGCAATATTCGATGAGCCGCGCTTCGGACGGCAAAGGCCGTACGCCGAGGCGTCCCAAGTTGTCGACGAGCAACTCGAGGCTCGTGTTGCCCACGCGTTCACCCACGCCAAGGCCCGTTCCATGCACGCGATTGACCCCGGCCGAAGCGGCCCAAAGCGCATTCGGAAGCCCGATTCCGCGGTCATTGTGTCCGTGCCAATCGAGCTCCACGTGCGTTGCGCCCATGTCGTCGAGCGTCTTGCGCGCGAATTCGATGAGCGCTTCGATGCCATAAGGCGTGACGTGGCCCGTCGTATCGCAAATGCAAATGCGACTCGTGCCTGCGTCGACTGCGCATTTGTAGAGCGTGCGCAGAACATCCGGATGGGATCGCGTCGTGTCTTCGGTGACGAGGCAGAAGGGCAAACCCGCATTGACAGCTTCTTTTGCGGCGCCCGTGATCGCACCGATCAAGAAGTTCAGATCCCAACCTTCGACGAAGAGACGAATCGGCGAGCTTCCGATGAACGAATACACCTCGATCGGAATGCCTGCGCGATCGGCTGCGCGCGCGATTCCTTGCACATCGGCCACGACCGTACGTGCGGCGGCGGTGGGAATGAGGCGCAGCTTCGAGCGGACGATTTCGCGACAGATCAGATAACAATCTTCGGCATTTTGTTTGCCGGCGGCGGGAAGCCCCACGCTGATGACATCCACGCCGATCGCATCCATCGCATAAACAAGATCGATCTTGTGCGAAGCGTCGGGCTGATATCCCGCGGCGCTTTGGAGACCATCGCGCAACGTTTCGTCAACGACGGCGACTTTCGTGGGCCCACGCCCGAATGCGCGAAGCTGCACACTCGGCGCGTCTTCTTCACCGGCATGAGGCTGTGGTGCGGTGTTGGCGTTCCAATCGTACATTCGGACAAACCTCGGCAATGGCTCGCCCTTCCGTACCACGATTGGGTGCTTCATGGGGTGGTATGTGGAACTTGCATGCTCGGCCTTGACGCGTCTGCCGCCATGTCGCAGAGCGAATCGAATACCGATGCGAACAATTGCCCTCGTCCTTGCCGCCTTGCTTGCAAGCTCATGCGCTTCATCGCCCGGGCCGGTTGACTCGCCCAAAATCAACCCGACCGTGAAGATCGATGCAGCACAGCCGGTTGCGTCACCAACGCCTCCAAAACTTCGTTTACCGACCGACGTGCGTCCCGTTCGGCAATCCGTCGAATTGACGCTCGTGCCGACGGAAGACATCTTCGGCGGAAAAACACGAATCGATGTAACGATCGCCAAATCGACCTCGATTGTGTGGCTCAATATCGAAGGCCTCACTGTCGAGAAGGCGGAAGTTATTCTGGGACAAACGACGGTACCGGCTAAGATCGTTCCGGGGGGCACTCAATTTGTGGGTTTGTCGTTCGCGGAACCGCTTCCCGTGGGGAATGCGACGATTTCGTTGGTGTATCGAGGTCCTTTTTTGACGAAAGATCACAATGGCGTATCGCGTCAACGAGAAGGGGACGATTGGTACGTTTTTTCGGATTTCGAGCCGCTCGAAGCTCGACGGGCGTTTCCTTCGTTCGACGAACCGAATTACAAGATTCCTTGGCAATTGACACTGCGTACGCGAAAGGCGGACGTCGCCTTGTCGAATACGCCGTCGGTGGAGACCAAAGAAGACGCCGCCGGTTTCAAGGTCACGCAATTTGCCGAAACAAAGCCATTGCCGAGTTATCTCGTGGCATTTGCCGTGGGGCCATTCGAACTCGTCGAGGCGGGCGTCGGCGGGAGTAAAAAAACGCCGATTCGAGTGATTGTCCCAAAAAACAAAAAACCTTGGGCTCGATATGCCGCGGCCACGACCGGTCCCGTGCTCGATTTGTTGGAGAAGTATTTCGGTTCGCCGTATCCGTATGAAAAACTCGACGT
This sequence comes from uncultured Polyangium sp., assembly GCA_964435055.1. Classification (GTDB taxonomy): domain Bacteria; phylum Myxococcota_A; class Polyangia; order Polyangiales; family Polyangiaceae; genus Polyangium. Next base: position 18,599 of record CAYSYX010000069.1, read on the forward strand.
GATTTCGGTACCGATGCAAGGCGGCGCCATGGAAAACCCAGGGCTCGTCACGTTCAATCAATCCATCATCATTTCTCGTCCGGAAGAAGAGTCCGCAGCGTTTCGAAGTCGATATGCGGAAATATGCGCTCACGAGCTGGCGCATCAATGGTTCGGCAATTTGGTGACGATGGCGTGGTGGGACGATTTATGGCTCAATGAAACGTTCGCCACGTGGATGGCGCCGAAAATCGTCGAACAGCTCGAACCCAAGTGGAACATCGCTGCAGATCGCGCGAAATATGCCGGATGGTCCATGAATTCGGACAGTTTGGCGACGGCCCGACGTATTCGCCAACCGATTGAATCCAACGACGATATCCACAATGCATTCGACGGAATCACCTACGGCAAAGGCGCCGCCGTCACGCGCATGTTCGAGATGTATGTGGGCGAAGAAAAGTTTCGCCAAGGCGTGCAGCGATATTTGCGTGAACATGCATTCGGCAGCGCCACGGCCAAAGACTTTCTTTCGGCCATCTCCGCCGAATCGGGCAAAGACATATCGGCGGCGTATTCCACGTTCCTGGACCAACCCGGCGTGCCCCTCGTCGAGGTCGAACTTTCTTGTGGAGCAACGCCGAAACTGACGTTGTCGCAATCGCGGTACCTTCCCGATGGTGCGGAACGAGGCACCGAGTCACCGCGATGGAATATTCCCGTATGCGTTCGTTATGGTTCGGGCAAAAAGACCGCCACGCAATGTTTGAACCTGGAAAACGAACGTGGAGAAATGCCATTGTCGTCGTGTCCGGATTGGGTGGTCGCGAACGACGGAGCCAATGGTTATTACCGCGTCGGTTATTCGCCGGATCTTTTGCAAAAGCTGGCCAAGTCGCCGGAAGTCCTCTCGGCGCAAGAACGCATTTCGCTCCTCGGCAGCGTGCAGGCGCTGGCAAGTGTCGGAAAAACCGATTTTGCCCATGTGCTCGATCTGGCTGCGAAGTTTGCGAATGACGAAAATCCCGCGGTCGTGGACGTCGCAATGGGGCCGTTTTGGGCGGTGGCCCGCGGCCCGTATTTCTCCGAGAGTCAACATGCAAATTTCCGCAAAATGATTCGCGATGTATTCGGCAAACGCGCGCAAAAATTGGGTTTCCGGAGCAGCGCGAACGAGGATGATCCGACACGCGAATTGCGCGCCCAATTGCTCATGCTCGTCGCCGACCATGGAGGTGATGAAAAACTCCTCGCCGAAGCAACCAAACTGGCCAAAGCATGGCTCGTGGATCGAAAAGCCGTCGATCCGGATATGATCCAAACGGTCTTACAAATGGCGGCTTCGCACGGTGATATGAAGCTCTTCGATGCATTCGTGGCCGAAGCGAAAAAAGCCACGGAACGAATCGATCGCAATCGCCTTCTTCGTGCGCTTGGAGGATTTCGCGACCCGGCCATTGCTCAGAAGGCTTTTGCCCTGCCGCTCGATCCCGCCTTCGACGCTCGCGAGGCGTCGGCGGCATTATGGTCGGCAACGGGCTTCGCCGAGACTCGCGAACTTGCGTATGCGTTTTTGAAGAAAAACTTCGATGCTTTGGCCGAGCGATTGCCCGAAGACTACCCGGCCGAATTCCCATGGTTTGGCGCGGCTCTTTGCGATGACGCGCGACGCGAGGACGTCGCGGCCTTTTTCAAAGATCGCTCGCCGCGTTATGCCGGAGGCCCACGGACGCTCGTCCAAGCGCTCGAAGCCTTGCATGTTTGTTCGATCGTTCGTCAAGCCCAACTCCCCAAAGTGGACGCGTTTCTAAAAGCCCGCAAGTGAGGAATGACCATGTGGTTCAACATGAAGCCGTCGGATTCGTCGTTTGTCGAATCCGCACCCCATCGAATCGCCGTCGTCGAATTCATCGATGCACCTCCGGAACGTGTTTTTGACATCTTCGCCAATGCCGAAGGTCAAAACGAATGGATGCATGATTTCAAGGAGTGTCGGTGGACCAGCCCCGAGCCGCACGGTGTCGGAACGACACGGGAAATCGAATTGAAGGTGATTACCGTCAAAGAACGATTCTTGATTTGGGAACGGGGCAAGAGGCTCATGTTCTCCGTCGACGCCGGAACCGTCCCGCTCGTCACTCAAATGTTGGAAGACATTCGCCTCGAACCTCAATTCGACGGTAAATCCACACGCCTCGTCTGGCACATTCATTACGCGCCCACACGTCTCGCCTCGCCGATTCACCCCATTGCCCGGGCGATCTTCGGGCACATGTTCGCATCGTCCGCGAAAAACCTCGTCGATTGGGTCGGCAAACACGGCTGACCCAATCGCCCATTTCAGTGGTTTACGTCCCCGAACCGTTTTTCTTTTCGCCCGCTTCGACGCGTTTCTCCAAAAGCACGAGCAACGCGTCGATTTCTTCCTGCGTCGGCGGTTCGTTCTGCGGCGTCAGCTTCGTATAAAACAGATCGTGTCGAGGGGTTCGTCGTGGCGCACTGTGGGGAATTGCGCCGGGTTCCGCAATCATGAGGACGAGCGGCACATCTTTTCGCCGAAGAACGATTTCCATGACGTTCGAATCGGTACAACGGAACTCGCGCACCTCGAAATCTCCGAGCGCTTGTCCAACGTCGAGACCATCCGCGAGCGCGAGCTGTTTGTCCGGACAGGGGGTCGCGACTGCGGAATGGCTGGATCCTTCGTGCGGCTGCGCGGCAGCTCGACGTCGCCAACTTTGTACGCCGACGACGAGCGTAATGAGCGCAATGCACAGCGGCGGAATCCTTCGCTTCATGGCGGACTAACCTTTGAGAATTCCGCGGACGTTGTCGGCATCCGCTTTCGCAATGCGATGAAATACGGGCTGCAATCCTTCGATGTCCCGTTCTCCAAATGCGCCGCTCGAAGCAAATGCCCGCGCACGTGGGCCGTCGAGCACGAAAAACAAATCCTGCAATCCACCGGGCACGGGACTTTCAATGGTGTCGACGATATGCGTACGCTCGAGGTGCAATTCGTGATCGCCGCATTGAATGAGGACGCGCCGATCCGTGACCCAATAACGCGTCTCCGATTGTACTCGCGCCGGATGAATGACCGAACCATACACCACGAAAAGAGCCGCGCCGGCCATGAGCAAAATGGTGAGAACGAGCGACGTCACGAGCGCATAATATTGAATCGAATGCGGATCCATTCCGCCCTTCGTCACTGTCCCGACCGCGTGCACGGCGCGAAATGCAATGAATACCGAGGCAAACCCCATGAGCAAACCCAGCCCGAGGCCCGCCCAGGCTCGTCCATTGGAAGGAATCCATTTGCCCCAATGATTCGGCGGCTGCCCCGACCATAAAACACGCTCGCCATCGTCGAGGCGTTGGGCCAGGAGTCGTTCGCCGTCTCCGGCGGGCGTAGACGGCGTAATACCTCGAATGATGGCCCAAATGCGGTCCGGCGCGACAACCCCCGTCAAGACAATCGACAAACGTCGGCGTAATGCGCCCGTCGGCACGGCCCGCACGAGCTCCAAATCGCCGATGCCCGGATGATCCGGCGACCAATGAATACGCGCATAACTAATCGCGGATCGGTCCATGGTGCGTCGAAATTGACCACGCTTGATGAAAACGAGTCGATCCGTGACGACATATTCGAATTCGCCCAGCCACCATTTCGGCCCTTGGTAAAGACCGACCGCCAAAATGGCCGACCACGCGGCAAACGCCAATTGCGAACCGGGATTGTGCTCGAGCGCCGTGGCCACCACGATCGCTGAAGCCGTCGTGATCGCGGAAATGACGCCCATGACGAGCGCCGCGAGGCGATACATCGGCGGACAAACGACGACCTTCGGTCGACCCGACCACGCAATTTGTTGATCGAACAGAGAATCGGGCGTCAACCAATACCTCCGTTCCGCAATTCAAGGGGTGGTGGTCTGTCGCGACGCACGCTCGCGCTCGAGTTCACATGCGCGAAGACGTACGCGCGCCAGCGCGACGTACGGATCATTTTCCGCTGCGCTGCGAATGTACACCTCCCAAGCTTCGATGGCATGGCCGTATTCGAACGTGCGATCGATTGAATTCGTCGTTCCTCGCGCTTTGACCCAGGAACCGAGCGCCTTGTACCAATACTCGTCGTACGCCGGGGAATAAAACCAAGAATCGTCATTGATCCGCTCATCGAATTGATCGTATGTCCGTGCCAAACGAATATGTTGCAGGGCGTCTTCCAAGTCCCCATTACGATCCAGCGCCACGGCGAGTCCCCATAACGTCGTCACGCCATAACCGCGCAGCTCGTCGTAATGCAAAGAAGACAGCGCTTCTCGATAACCGCGAAGTGCTTCGTCGATTCTTCCAAGGCCCATGAACGATTCGGCGCGATTCGAAAGCAACATGGCTCGTCGCGTGCCTATCGGTTCGAGCTTCAATGTTTCGCCGTAGGCATGAATTTCTTTATCGCGTTGTCCGAGCAATGCGTACGCCAGCGCGAGTTCATTCCACGCGGTCACCGCAATGGCCGGAGGCAATCGCGACGTCATCACGGTCAAGACGATTCGCGCGGATTCTTCGATATTCTTGAGATTTCGAGGTTTTTGATCGCTCGCCAAATTGCGGAGCACGTTCGCGTAATGCAAACGCACGAGCATGTTGGGACTCGTCGCTCCGCCGGCTTTTTCCAGCAATTCACGCGCTTCGATGCGCCCGGCTTCTTCCGTGGTGTCACCAAACGGCAAACCGCCGTAAAGCTCCAACCGCTCTTTGGTGAGAGCCGCATCGGTCAACGTTTTTTCGGCCAGCTCGAGCAGCGTTTCACGCGCGGCGGCATTGGGTCTTCGAGCCGCAGCCCAGACCGGAGGTTTGGCCTGAACGTCCGGTGTATACCCCAGACAAACGGCGGCGGCGAGGCCGACCATCCAGGCCCGGCTGCCCATCATTTCGGTTTCCCCGGCTTTTTGGCGATTTCGAGGCGCGTTCGGGCAGCAGCGGCCCATACGCCTTTACCTCCCGGACCCGAAAGAAATTGCTCCCAAAGTTTTGCCGCATCGGCGGGAGCTGCTTGCAGTGCGTCAAGACAAAGTTTGTCCTCGCTTGCCACGAGGTAATCCGGTGCGGTTCGTCCGTCGGAGGCCGGCGCGTGAGCTTCAGCGAGCACGGCATCGGCTTGCACACGATCTCCGCTGCGATCCAGCGCGAGCGCGAGCGACACGAGCACGTCGTTGGCGAGAGCGGTCGGAGGACGCTGTCGAGCTTCACGCAAGTACGCGATGGCTTCATCGAGCGACGGCTTGGATCCAGGCGTCGTCGTTGATGCCTTCGCCGCGACCGCCATCGACACGTGCGCGGCTTCGAGCAACACCGCGATGCGCCGATCCGCGGGCGCCAGCAAATCGATGCGCGGAACGAGCGCGCGATACACCACTACCGCGTCGTCGAGTTTGCCCGTTTTACGGAGAACCTGCGCAAAATCGTGCATCGTCGGAGGATCCTCCACGCTGCGGGCATCGAGCGTGCGCGCAGCTTCGAAGTCCTTCGCCGCATCGTCGATCTTGCCCTGGGCAAACGCCGCCCGAGCCAGAAGCACTCGCGGTGCAGCTCGTCCCGGCAACGCCGCATCCGCTTCTTTTGCCGAGGCCAACGCGGCTTTGGGATCACTTGCCAGTTGCGACTTGGAGCGAGCAACGAGGTCGCAATAACGCCCAAGCTCGGGGGTCCGCGCGAGCTGCCAAATCGTCGGGCGTCGAGACAAACCACCGCGAACCGTCGACAAACACTCGCGAGGTCTTCCCGATGCGGCGGCAGCCGTCGTCAGGCTCGTGCCTTGATTCGGCAGCAGGGTTGGCCACGCAAGGAGCAGCGAGACGAGGGTCGCATCGACGAGCACGCGCGGAGCATATCACGCAGCGGCGGAACGCTCGTGATGATTGAGTTGTTGACACCGTGCGCGGAGCTGATCAACAATCCTTCCAGAACACGGCCCCACTCATCGAATCGCAGAAAGGCTCGCTCCATGCAGAATGCTGGAAACATCCTCACGTACATCGCATCGGCGTTCCCGCTCATCGGGATGTTCTGGTCCTTCAAAGACGCAGTGCCGTTTGGAGCGTGGATCCTGTTTTTCTTCGGCGGCATGATCATGGCCGGCGTCGGTGGTGCCCTCCAAGCTTTGGGCGCTCGTCAACAGACCTGATTCGACATTTGGGGCTTCGAGCTGCCTTGGGCGCTTTGAGCCCCAAACCCTGAAGGACTGTTTGACAGTCCAAACACTTTGCTCGTGAACCAAACGAGCTTGAACGCGTTTGTCCGCGATGGACAGACGCGTTTTCATTTTGTCCTCAAACAATCTTCACGCACGGAAACGTTCCGTACGACAAGCGATCGTCTTGACGAACTTGGGCTTGATCGATCAGAGCTGCTCGTGGATCAAGAGGGTTCAGCTACGGGCTGTTGATCGCGGTCGCGAGCGTCGTGGGTGGGTCGAGGGCGGGGTGGGATTTCGTTATCGAGTCGTGGGACGGGGCTTCGCGAATTCGCCGCTCACCCAAACGCTTCTTTCACGATGATCGTTTCATCCCGACGTGGTCCGACCGAAACCAAATACACTTTCACGCCCACCGCGTTTTCAATGAAATCCACGTAATCGCGAGTTGCCCTGGGTAATGCGTGAATCGATCGCGCCGCCGTCAACGATTCTTTCCAGCCGGCCAATTCTTCATATACCGGACGAACCTTATCGATATGCCGAATCGGCAATTCCGTCGTTCGTCCCGTCGGCGTGTCGTATGCCACGCATACTTTGATTTTTTCGAAACCCGTCAATACGTCGAGCTTCGTAATGGCCAGCCCGTCCAATCCATTCACGCGCGCCGCATATCGCAATGCGGGCAAGTCCAAGAACCCGGTGCGTCGCGGGCGGCCCGTCACCGAACCGAATTCTCCGCCCGCGACTCGAATACGTTCGCCCATTTCGTCGTGAAGCTCGGTCGGAAACGGTCCTTCGCCCACACGCGTCGCGTAGCCCTTCGTAATGCCGATCGTGCGCTTGATGCGGGTCGGACCAACGCCCGCACCCACGCACGCGCCGCCCGACACCGCGGATGAGGACGTGACAAACGGGTACGTCCCGTGATCCAAATCGAGCAGCGTGCCTTGAGCACCTTCGAAGAGAACGCGTGCGCCTTGCTTGATGGCCGTGTCGACAAGGCCTGCGGTGTCCGTGACAAACGGCAGGATTCGCGGCGCAAGATCGCGAAGTTCCGCCATCATCGCCCCGACCTCCGGGACCTCGCCGCCGAACGCGCGAATCGTTGGACCCCAAACGGACATGTTCGACGCAAGTTTTTCTTCCAGAACCCGTAGGTCCTCCAAGTCCCCCACGCGGATGCCTCGACGTGCGGCTTTGTCTTCGTAACAAGGCCCGATGCCGCGTTTCGTCGTGCCGATCTTCTGTGCTCCGCTCGCGGATGATTCGCGAAGACCGTCGACGATGCGGTGGTACGGGAGCACGAGATGCGCGAGATCCGACATGAAAAGGCGGCCTTTCGTCGTCGTGCCTCGAGCGGTGAGCGCATCGATTTCGCTCATGACGACGCCCGGATCGATGACCATGCCTTGCGCCATCACGCAGCGCGCTTCCGGCCGCAAAATCCCGCTCGGCACAAGGCGCAACACGATTTTTTCATCGCCCACGACGAGGGTGTGCCCGGCGTTCGGTCCGCCGGCGAAGCGCACGACGACATCCGCTCGCTCCGTGTAAATGTCGATGATTTTGCCTTTTCCTTCGTCGCCCCACTGCGCGCCGACGATCACGACCGCACTCATCCCGACTCCTCTCGTGTTCGGTTATCGAAAGTCGCGTGCACGTTAGTACAGTCGCGCCACCTCTCAAGCGTCACGCGCGTGATGCCCTTCATGCGTGATCGCATCGCCGATGCAGACCTTCCATTGCCCGAGTCGCTGGAGGGTGGTACGAGTCGAAGAGGAACGCGGGGTGCCTTCGTCCTCGCAGGAGCGAGCCCACCATGGGTCGATTGAGCATTACCGAACTGCTACTCATTCTCGGCGTTGCACTGCTTCTTTTTGGAGCGGGACGGGTCGCCGACATTGGCAAAGGTCTCGGCGAAGGAATCCGCAATTTCAAAAAAGGTCTGAAAGACGAGGATCCGCCGAAGGAATTGCCCAAGAAGAGCGAAGACGGCGGCGAAAAATCGTCCACGTGAACCTTCCAGGTTCAACAATTGGGCTTCCGATCACCTGTGGGGTCTTTCGCCCCAAACCCTCAGGTTGAACATACGGGGTTTCGAGTCGCCCGCGGCGCTCTGTGCCCCGAACCCCGACTGATTCATGCGAGCCCATCATTGTCGTCGCGCCTCATCGTCGACGTTGCTCGCATCGCGTCTATACTCCACACCAACCACATGAAGATCTCCGGACGCCTGGGCAAGGTCGGTCTCGTCTCTGCTTCGTTCGTCACGGCCGCGTTTTTCGCGGTACAATTCGGCGCGGGGGGTTTGTGGAGAGGCTTCGAGCCGGCGCTCGCCGTCACGGCCGCAGGTCCAGCCGCCAAACCCCCCTACGATCTCACGCGCCTCGACGCCGTCAACGAAACGCTGAAACTCATCCGCGACAAATACGTCGAGCCCGGACGGGTAAAACCCAAAGAGATGCTTCTGTCCGCGCTCAATTACGTTCAGCGCGACGTCGCCCAAGTCATCATCACCCAAGACGGATCCGACGAAGTCACCGTTCGCGTCGAAAACAAAGAGAAGAAATTCCGCGTCGACAACGTGCAAGGTCCTTGGGACGTCTCCGCGCGATTGCGTGAGATTTTCGGGTTTCTCCAGACAAGCCTCAAAGGCTCCGAAGTCGATCTGCGCGAGGTCGAGTACGCCGCGTGCAACGGCATGCTGCACACGCTCGATCCGCACTCCACGTTCCTGAGCCCCGAAGCGTACAAAGAGATGAACGTGTCGACGTCGGGCCATTTCGGCGGCCTCGGCATCGTCATTTCGATTCGCGATCAAGTCCTCACGGTCATCAATCCGATGCCCGACACACCCGCGGGACGAGCCGGGATCAAGCGCTTCGATCGCATCGTCAAAATCAACAACGAGTCGACGCTCAACATGCCGCTCGATGACGCTGTACGTCGATTGCGCGGCGATCCCGATACGAAAGTCACCGTGTGGGTCACGCGCGACGGTGAAGGCGGATGGCAAACGCCAAAGCCTTTCGAACTCACGCGTGAAGTCATCAAGGTTCGTTCCGTTGAATCTCGAGCGCTCGATGGCGGCGTCGGCTACGTGCGCATCAAGAATTTCCAAGCAACGACGAGCACGGAGCTCGAGGTTGCCCTGACAGACCTTCGGGCGAAAGGATCGCTCAAAGTGTAGGTCCTGGACCTACGAGGCAATCCGGGTGGTCTTCTCGATCAAGCCACGCGTGTTGCGGACAAATTCATCTCGAACGGGGTTCTCGTTTCGACCGTCGGCGCATCCGAAGGACGTGACGAAAAGAAGGCGCATGGCCCGTGAACCGAGCCTCCGTATCC
>CAYSYX010000070.1:0-26436 GCA_964435055.1 uncultured Polyangium sp.
GAAGTGCACTATGGCATTGGGAAAAATGAGATGTGCACCTTCTTCGGGTATATTTACCCACCCGAGAAACAATTCGTCGGCACGGTTTCCAAAGACGGCGGTCCTTGCAATTCCATTCAGCTTGGATTGTTTCGTTAATCGGTCGAACGATGGCGAAACGACGCCGTCGTCGTTGACGCCTCATGCGTTTTCGGCGCATGATTGGATATGGCTTACCTGAAAAAATGGCTGATTCCGGTTGTTTGTCTGGGCTTGACGGGCGTCGTGGCCTTCGGTTGCGTGGACGAACCTCCCACCGGACTCGTTCCGCCGCCCGGGGCCGGGTCGAGCGGTCTATTGGACGACGGCATATACACGGCCAAAGAGCTATTCGATCGGGACGTGTATCCCATTTTTTCGTCGCGTTGCACGCCCTGCCATTCGCTCGGCTTCAACGACGCTCCCATTTGGATGGGTGTGGATGCCAGCAATTCGTATGCCCGTATCGAAGCGTATCCGAAAACGTTTATTGCATTTCCTGAAAATAGCTGGTTTCTCCTGAAGGGCGAACATACCGGCCCGGCGCTCGCCGATTACGAAAAACTCCTCATTTCCGATTGGCTGCAAGCCGAAGTCAAAGAACGCAGCCTCGTCGGGGAAGAATATTATGGTCCCGAAGGTGGCGGCGGGGCGGGCGGAAATGGTAGCGGCAGCGGCCCCGTCACGCTCAATGAAGCCCTGGCCCAATTCGGCAGCTGTATGACGATGGACGATTGGGTGGCGACCGGAATGGTCAATTTGCCCAATCAGTCGACGGAATTCGGAGCTTGCAAGGCGTGCCATTTCGAGGGGATGGGCGGCAATTACCTGTCCGGGGATTCGACGATGACGTTCGAGAAAAACCGAGCGTTCCCGTTTGTCTTGAAAATCGCCGTCGGTACGGTCGACGAAAATGGCGCATTCCTCGACCTCGTGGCCGCCAGACGCCACATCGACAAGGGCGTGGAAAGTCAGAATTGCAACCAGGAGCCCTGCCACCCCAAATTCACTCTTTCTCCCGAAATGGTTGCCGCCGTCGACGACTTCTTTACGTTCACCTACACACGATGGAAAACGCAGGGGACCTGTACGCCGTAATCCGATGAGTTTGCTTCGACGAACGTTTGTCTTGGGGTCGCTCGCGTCGGCGGTTTTGCTTCCGGCTTGTCAGGCCAAACCTGCGCCGGAAATCATCGTGGGAGCGGCCACGAGCCTGCGCCACGTGCTGCCCGAACTCGTCGGGGCATTCGAGAAGGACCATCCGGGACGACGCGTGACCGTGACGTACGGCGCTTCAGGGGATCTTGCGCGCCAGGTGCAGGCCGGTGCGGGCGTGGACGTCGTCGTCTTTGCCGGCAAGGCGCCCCTCGACAAACTCGTGCAATCGCGTCACGTCGATGGTTTGAGCACAAAAATTGTGGGGACAAACGAACTCGTGTTGGTCGGGGCAAAAGACGCTCCCAAGTTGACGTTCGCTTCGCTCGATACGCTGCCTGCGGGCGAACGCTTGGCGATCGGCGATCCGAAGACGGTTCCCGTCGGCCAATACGCGCAAGAAGCGCTCGAACGATTGGCATTGTGGGACAAACTTCAAAGTCGATTGATTCTCGGAGCCAATGTCGCGGCCGTGTTGGCTTACCTTCAGCGCGGGGAAGTCACCGCCGCGATTGTGTATCGAACGGAAATCCAAGCCGTGCAGGGGATTACCGTGCTCGATGTGGCCCGGGGAACGTGGGCACCGCGGCCCGAGATCTGGGCGGGTGTGGTTGTGGAGTCACACGATCGCAAGACTGCCGACGAGTTTGTGAAGTTTCTCGGTTCTTCGGCGAGTACGAGCATCTTTTCGGCGGCTGGGTTTGGCCCGCCATGATGCTTGTGAGTAGTCGTTTTCGCACCTGGCGAGCCCCGACAAACGTCGGGTGTCGAAAGCATGATTCGCCTGGAGGAAAACTTCCCCGATAACCGCCGATGACGGCTAAGCTTCGCAGGCGTACAGGTGGCCATGAATTCGGTGCAACGAGCGCGACGCGGACTTGCCATTTTTTTCGTTGTGCTTGTGGCCATTTCGGTACCCATCGAGGTGGACATCGTAAAGCACGGCCTCGTCATGGATCGGTTTTTGCCGCTCGTGTTCGTTCCGGCGGTGGCCTCGATTGTCGCGCGGCTCGTGATGCGTGAAGGATTTCGCGACATCTCGTTTCGGCTCGATCGGCGTTCACGACGCGGAATGCTGCATGGAGTCCTTTATCCGATAGCGGTTGCCGTCCCCGCGTTTTCGATTGCGGTCGCGTTTCGCGTTATTGAACTCACAGCTCCATTCGAACATCCCCTGGGGATGAGCATTCCGGGATCGACGCCGACGGCGCGGTTTTTCGCGGGCGCATTTATCGCATTGACCGTGGGCATTTTGGGAATGACTCCGCTGGCGATCGGAGAAGAAATCGGTTGGCGCAGCTATTTGCTGACGCGTCTCATTCAGGCTCGCATTCGTCGTCCGGTGCTCGTCAGCGGTTTGGTGTGGGCGTTTTGGCATGCTCCCATGATTCTCGGCGGCCGTTACAACGTCAGTTCTTCGCCCGGAATATCATTCTTGCTGTTTGTCGTGACGATGGTGTCGCTCGGTTCTTTGCTGGCGCGTTTGCGTCTCGAGACCGACAGCATTTGGCCGCCCATCGTGCTTCATGCCTCGTGGAATTCGATCATTGTGGCGTTTCTCAACGAGTGCACGACGGACAAGACCGCCGCGGCCATTTGGGTGGGCGAAGGCGGCATTTTCATCTCGTTGTGGATCCTGTGCGTCGCGCTGATCGTCCATTCAGCGTGGCGTACCCAAGTGCCGTCACGTCGGGACAAACGTCGGCTCGAATCGGCCTCAGCCGGTGTCGAGTGATGTTGCGTCGATGCCCCACAAGATCGCGTCGGTGAGTCGCTGGTTCGTTGTGCGCAACCGTTTGGCGACTTCTTTCAGCAACGCGAGCAGAAACTTTGACTGCAAACGACTGTTGCGCTCGAGCTCGCGGTACAGCGTTTCGCGCCCGATGGTGTAGAACAGACATTCCGTCTGAACGTTTGCCGATGCCGACTGATCGTCGATGACGTCGAGCTCGCCGAAGAAATCACCCGCATGCAGGCGACAGATCACGGTCTCGACATCGCCTTTGAGCTTGCGGGAGACGACCACACTGCCTTGCGAGATCATGTAGAGCACGTCGCCCGCGTCGCCTTCCCACAGAACGACTTCTTGAGCGGGGCAGGGCAAGATCTGGATGTAGTTCGAGAATTCTTCGATTTCGTTTGTGCTCCAATCAGCAAAGAGCGTGATTCGCTGAAGCGAACGCACGCATTCCTTGACTTGATCTTTGCGCAGCGGTTTGGGCGAGAACAGCATCGAAATTCGACAGGTTCGTCCGGGCTAAACGTTCGCGAGAATCACGAGCACGCCGAGGATGATGCTAGCACCGATGCTGACGATGGAGGTGGCGCTGTAAGCCATGTAAATCCACTCGTCACCGGTGAGCGGTCGTCGCGGCTTGCGCTTGATGATCGCCTGAATTCGTTCGCGTGAAAATCGACGCGCGTGTTCTTTGAGCGCGGGCATGCGCAACGTATCGCTGAGCAAATGATACCCGTCCGATTCGAGGAAGAGGCACGGGTAAAGGCTTCCAAGGGACAACATCAAGGTCGCCAGCGCGTAGAGCCAAAAGAAGGAAGAAGCGGTCGGGAAGGGGAGGAGTCGAGCGACGATCGAAGCGATCGAGGAAATGATCAAGCCGGACGCGGGCCCCGCGAAACTCACGGCGATACGTGCCTTGCGCGTCGACATCCAGATGTCCGTGACGTCCGCGTACACGATCGGGACGAGGCGGTTCAAGAAGGTAAAACCGAACGCTTTGACGCCGCGGCCGAAGTGCTTGCACGCGAGCGCGTGCGACAGCTCGTGCAACACGAGGGTCAGGCCGAACATCACCAGCAACAGCGGCAACAGGAGCAGACGTTTCGTCCAGCCGATTTCGACGCCCGAATGCACGTAGTGCTGCGCCAAGAAAAAGCAGCCCACGATGAAAATCGCTCCGTAAGCCACATACGCGGGTTTCGTAAAGAGAAACCAGGTGCGCTTGTAGATCTTCGTGATGCGCTCGTCGACGTTGGACAAACGCCAATCGATGCTCCGGATCCGCTCGATCAGCTTTCCGATCCAGGTCGATGGAAGCGTCGTGTCGGCCAGCGACTTACGCATCAGATCGGTCTCGGGAATGATGATGAGTTTGTCCTGGCGTGCCCGATCGAGAAAGCGCTGAATCTTTCCGAAATCGAACGAACCGAACTTCAGGAAGTACGCCGTCGCGACGTCGCGCAACGTGTGCAGTCCGTCCATCTTCTGCCAAAGAAAATATTCTTCTTCGTTCAGAAACAGGTATCGCTGCGATTCGAGGTGGCGAATCACATAGAAGACTTTTTGGTCCTTCCTTGATTGCGCCTGCGCCTCGTAGCTGTCGTCTCCAATGCGTTTGGGCCGCACGGTCAACGCGACCTGATTGGCGACATACCGCTTGGTGACGAAAGAACCGCTGGATCCGGGGCTCGAGCCTGGTGCTCGGATCAACAGTTCGAGTTCGGGCTTCGATTTGTCATTCATTGCGGTGAACGCTCATCAACGCGCATTGGAGTGAGAAGCCCTCGGTTCGACGCTATCATGGGCCTCGATCGAAGCAAAGAAGGTGCGTTTCGGTTTCTTGACGAGACCAGGGGGCGCGTGTATTCAAACAATGGACCGCCGCCCGATCACGATTGAGCTGTCATCGAGGGCGCGCAGACGGAAGGTGTCACCATGGCCGCCGAAAAGAAAAAGAGCGTCGAAGATCTCATCGGGCATGCATTGAGCGACAAAGCTTTCAGGGATCGTTTGCTCGCATCACCGGAAGCGACACTCGAGGCTGAGGGATACGAAGCCACTCCAGAAGTGATTCAAGCGATCAAGTCGGCAAACGTTGCGGATCTCGCGTCGTTCGAGAACAACGCCGCCGATCGCAAAGCCGCCGCCTGATCCTGTTACCGCTTGATCCTGGCGCGCTGATGACAACGCGTTGTCGTGTGTTTGTTTTGACAAATTCATGACAACGCGTTTGTCATTTCCAAATGGGCTGCCCCCACGAATCTCCGCCCGAGTCGCCCAAGCTTTCCTGCATCTCGATTGCGCCGAACCCCCATTGCCCGCCATCACCAAGGCGCTCGGGGAGTTTGCCCAGACCTACGGCATCGCCGATGCAGCCCCGATCGAGCGCGTTTTCTCGCTCCTTGTCGCGGCAAACCACTCGTCCGACCGTTTGACCGGACCACCCGCTCCGCTGCCGACAAACGCTCCGCAATCCCTTCCGTCTCCTACGGAATGGCTCCTGTTGGCCTCGCGCGAACGAGCCCTCGCGTCATTGCCCGAACTCCTCGGCCCCGCGCTCGATGCCGTGATCGCGGAGCTCGACGCGCCGGATTCGCCAGGAAAAACACTGTCGATCGTCGATTACAGTCTCGGCGCAATGTTCGCGGCGATCGCCCAAAAAGGCCCGGATTCTCCAGAGTTTGTCGTCGGTAACGCCCTCGGCAAACTCGCGCGCCTCATGATCGAAGTGCTCCTCGGCGCTCGTCCATCCATGCCCCTTCTGCGTCCGATTTTGCTGCGGTTTGTCGTAGGAACCGAGCCTCGGCACCTTGCTGCTCGGCTCGACACGGCGGTGGCCATGGCTTGCAAACCCGCTCCGGACAAACTTCCGTTCTTGTCATTTCTGGGAAACGTGGAGGTTCGTTCGAGCCTCACGCGAGCCTGCGAATCCTGGCGCGATCTCGTCTTGCACGCCGTCGGCGCGACGAACCCTTTGGCTGTGGCGGCTACGTCGATACGTGACGGCATCGTCGAAAAATTGAACAGCCTTCGGTTCTTTGGTTTCGCCAAACCTCCCGCCATCGCGCCCGAACTGGAACGAGCCGTCACCTTGGCTCGCTCGGCGCTCGCATCAGATCCCGAGCTTCGTGACGCGTGGGAAATTCAGCGGTGGGGCGATTGGGCAACCGAACCTCGCGTCGGTGGGGTTTTCCCGATGGCGTTGTGCCTGCTGGGTTCGTCTCGAGCCGGTAACGACGAATCTTTGCGGATTGGACGAGCGATTTTCGAATCCAGGCGGGCCGATGGATGGCGATATTATGCGGATTATGCCGATATCCCTCCCGATACCGACGATTTGGGATTGATGTTGCGGCTTTTCGGGCGCCTGCCCGACGGATCGCAAAAGCGGAATATTTTCGAACGGTCCTTCGAGCTTGTCCGGCTGACGATGGAAGTTGAAGACGGTTTTCCCGTGTGGCTGCGCCACGGATTGGTGGAACTGCCGTCGCCGCAGGCGCCTTTATGGCAGGGGCCGCGATGTATCGCGGTCGCGGCGCAATTCGTTCTCGGTATGGTCGAAGCAGAAATCGAAGGGCACGACGATTTGAAGATTCGCGCCATAGAATGGATTTGCGAGTCTTGGGAACAACACGGGAAAATCTCGGTCTTTCATTACACGATCCCGTTTGCCCATTTGCTCCTGGCCAAACTCGCGCGGGCATTTCGCGGCGCTCCGCAGGCATTTCATTCCGCGCGTCTGCAAACCATTGCGACAAACCTTACCGCGGAAATTCGGCTTTCGTCGAACGACGATGGAGGCTGGGGCAGTCCACTCGCGACCGCTTGTCACCTCGCTGTGCTCGCTATGGATCCAGAGCCATTTCACCCGGATCCGGGCCTGGTGTATCTCGCATCGCGCCAACGGCACGACGGTTTGTGGCCCGCCGAATCGCTTTACTTATGCCCGGGCAAAGATGGCGCTCCGGCTGCTCACGGCGCCGCCGTGATGACCACCGGGGTTTGTTTGGACGCACTCATCGACGTTCGGGCACGTATCGAACGAGGTTCATGAGCCCTGCCGCGCGCGTTGCAGGATTCGCGTCAGCGTAAGGGCCGCAATTTGGTGGTCGAGCTTCGATAACCACGCTTTGCGGTCCGCGTGAAATGCATCGAATCCCCGCAAATCGAGCGCTCGCGCCGTTTCGAGCGCCCGTTCGTGCATCAGCACGGCTCGAGCGATCGTTTCCCGCAACAATTGCCCCTCGTAGAGCTTCGCCCGCAATCGCTCGGTGAGCGCGTCTTCGGCTTCGATGCGGGCAGCGTCATTCGATTCCGCCCGAATTCGATCCATGTCATCGCGAATCAGACCGGCACGCGCGAGCAAATACGTGCGTTGTCCCGAGCGCAGATCTCGCGGCCACCCCGTGACGTCATTGATGAGACCGTGGGCAATGCCGAGCTGATGAATCAATTTGGAAATGAGCGGTTCGAGATCGAGGCGCGAAGCCAATGCGGCAACGGCAAGCATCGGGACTCGGGCAAACGCCACTTTGTCGGCGTGTTGCTCGAATTGTTCAGTTTCGTAGGGATCATTGCGCAAAACCGCACGCCGTTCGGCGAGGGTCAAGTTCGAAAAGTCGACCATGGCGCGATCGAAAGCCGCCCAAAATCCGGCCCCACGATGCCCAATGACCTCGGCGTACGCCTGAAGCATGCCGGAACAACAGACGTTTCCGAGGAGAAGCAGTTCGTGGTCGGCGCGTGAGGGTTCGTCCAGGACATCGTCTTGGGTGCGGATGTAGAGATAACCTTGCATCGTGCCGGCAAGAATCGTGATCAACGCCGGACGGGACTCGTCGGTCAAAAGCCGTTGGTCCACCAAGCTATCGAAGAGCCAAATCGGCAGGTACACAAGCGGTGGAGCGAGCGGATTCGAGAAATAGGTTCGATGTGTACCGGACGAACCTGCGACGCCTTGTAGGAATCCGGTCGCCAATTCCTTCAGCGGCGTAGGGATCTTCGCCAGACGTTGTTCGAAGACATCCCAAGCTGTGTTGAGCGTGTCTCGTTGAGCGGCGTAGCTTGGGAATTCGGCTTCGACGAGGTTCACACGAAGCTCGTCGAGGCGGGGATCATCGAGGCGGGGGTGCTGTCGAGGTCCGAGTCGGGAGGCATGACGGCGTAGACTTCGAGCGGTTCGGGTTTGCCTCGGATGCGCAGCGGGCCGAGTTGTCGCGTGCGGAACGTGTTGCGAATCGCGTCGTAGACCGATGCGGAGACGAGAATCTGCGTCCTTGTTTCTTTGTTCAGCGCTTCGAGGCGAGCGGCGAGATTCACGGTGTCACCAATGACGGTGTACTCGTGACGTTGCGATGAACCGATGTTTCCGGCGACGACCGGACCGGCGTTGATACCGACGCCGATGTCGAGTCGCAGCATGCCTTTGGCTTCGAGCTCGCGGTTCATCGTTTGCAGAGCTTCGAGCATCTCGAGGGCTGTGCGTACGGCGCGTTCTTCAGGTTTTTCAATCGAGTACGGCACACCGAAGAGCGCCATCAATCCATCGCCCAAGAACTTGTCGAGCGTGCCGCCGTTCTTGAAGATGATGTCGACCATCGTCGAGAAGTAACGATTGAGCAGCTCGACGACTTGCTCGGGTTGCATCACCGTCGACAGCTGCGTGAAGTTGCGAATGTCCGCGAAGAGCACGGTGGCGGTCATGCGTTGGCCGCCTTGTCCCAAGCTCTCGGGATTGTTCAAAACCAAATCAACGACGTCTTTGGAGAAGTACTTGGCGAGGCGATCGCGGTCTTGCAAAAGTCGTTCACGCCCCAACGAATCGGAGGCGGACTGAAGGATCAGCTTGCGCGAGTTCGAGGCGATGATGGCTGCGAAAACGCCTCCGATCGCCGTGAAAAAGATGGTGTAGATGACGTCGTCGAGGCACAAGCCCGGACCGAGGTACACGGAATGATCGACGATGAGCGGGCGCGCGACGTGAATCGCGATCGGTAGGAAAATGGCGTTATAGACAAGGACGAGCGCGGCGGAATAGAGGCACGCCGCGACGCTGTACCGCAAACTGGACATCACGTTGAATGCGGCGATGACGACCCAATTGATGGGCGATCGATAAACTTCGTAAACGTTGGAGTGGTTGTAGAGAAACCCTACGGCGCTGATGTGCAGAATCGTGATGTCGACGCTGATCGAAAGATACTTCAGCCACCAGTAGTATCGATCCCGGCGCCTCAGCAGGAAGAACGTGACTATGGCGTAGGCGATCCACGCGGATAATTGCCACGTGAAGATCTTCGTCGCTGCTGCGGTTGCCAAGGGGGCGGAAACGGTGACGGCGCTCAACGAGAACGATGAGAAGACCGCGCGCACGTAGTTCACAAGCCGCTCGGCCGCCATCTCCTGTTTCTCGAGGATCGCACGGATCTCATCGGAGAGCCGCTCTCGCGTCTTGAATCGTTCTTGTATGCGTTCGAGCACGGCGTGTCCTGACGATGCGGCGTGAGGGCCCTGATGGGACAAGGAAAGACGTCCCGCGTCAAGCGTGACGTTCATCAAACGAAATCATGACGAACGCTGCGTCATCCCAAACCCTTCGTCCTGAACGACCAGATGTTCGAATGACTTCGTCAAACGAGCGCCGACGACTCGTCCAACAGAACCTGCCCGTCAAGACCTTTCTTTCGCCGACGGACCTGTGGGCTGTGATGTGAAGGTGGCAAACCGGCCCGAGGTTTGACGTCGCTCGAGCGTCGTCGACGGTTTGCAGGCGTTTTATTCGACGAACCCCGGCCGCGAATCGTCACCCATTGTTCGTTTTCGTTTCCCCCTCGACCGCCGGCAATGGAGGCAGCGTGGTCGGGTCGGTTCCCGGTGAAACCATATAAATCTCGAACGTCGGGGGATACACGTCCGTTTTTTCTTCCACTCGCGGATCGCCATGCAATGGCCGAAGGATCCGAGTCTTGCGAATGCGATATCCGCGAATGCCCTTTTGCTTGACGATGGTTTTACCTTCCGCCAAAGCCGGATTTTCTTCGACTTTGCGTTGATAAGGTGAAACGCCGATCGTCGCGGTCGTCCATTCCACGGCGTCCGTCGCGCCATTGCCGCGAATTTCCATCGTCAATGTGCCCTTGTTGGCGACGGCATGCAAAACCACGGGAAATGGATAAGGATTGCGAACTTTCAAATCCACGTGCGGATAAACGACCGTGGCATCGAGGCCCATCGGAATATAGCCGCTCGGCCGCGAATGATTGATTCGATCCACGACATCGAATCCGCCCATGTACGCCGCCGCATGCAACGTACTCGCGACCTGACACGTTCCTCCGCCGATACCTTCACGCATTTCGCCTTTGTAGATCTCGGGCGCCGTCGTAAAACCATTGTCCGTGCTTCGCGGGCCGACTTCCGCATTGAAACTCATCATTTCATTCGGCAAAAGAACCACTCCGTCGACTCCCGCCGCCGCTCGAGCCACGTTTTGCGCGCGGCCCGCTTGTCCTCCGACAAACCCATACCGAGTCGTATACGTCGACAATACCTTGGATTGATCAATCGTCGCGACAACCGCCGCCGATGCTCGCGGCGCGATTTCCAACATGGGAACGACGACATTTCCTTCGGCTTCTTCCGCCGACTTTTCAATCAATGAAGCGGCTGCATACACGTCGACATAACGGCCGGGAACGTCGGTCGTGGGTTTGCCCGTTGCAAAATCGAATCGCGCCCCTCGCGGCGGCGAATCCGTTTCTTCTTTGATTCGTTCCAGTTTTTCCGCCAAAGGTTCAATCGGTAAACGCACCGAAATCGGCACGTTCACGGCGCCCCCTCGCGCTTCGAGCGATTCCACGAGCCGATCGAATGTGTCGCCTTCTCGACCAACCGCCGCAATTCGTCGAGCGATTCCGTCGCCATCAATGGTCGCGCCCAATTCGGCGTACGTCGTTTTCAATACGACGCCGTTGCCCAGCGTCAATTGAACGCGGCGCTCGAGCATCGCACGCACTCGGGCCTCCACGATGCTCTGCGCCGAGCCTCCGCCGACTTCCACGCCGCCGATTCTCACGCCTTTGGCGACCTGTCCTTCAGCGGGCAATATCTCGCGTACGACGCCCGCGCCAACGCCGGCGACACCGAGCGTAATGAAAACGCACGCGACAAAACGCGGCCACGAGCTCGAGGACGAGCGCTTCGAATTCGCTGGAGGGACGTTTGGAGGAGCCATCGAGAAAAAGAACGCTCAACCCCCGACGTTATCATTCCCGAATGATCTTTTTCCAGAATTCGTCGGCGACACTGAAGTTATCGCCGGCGACTACAGTCCAATCGCACCGCGGTAGATCCAGCCCGTCTTCGCATTGGACTCGATCTTGTACCATTCGTTGCGTTTACCGACGATTTTGACTTTCGTCCCACGCACGAGCCGCATCACGACTTCGCCGTCTTTCGGATCCTTGCGCACGAGCGCCGTATCCCAACCGACGACGGCCGAACCTTCCGCGCCCGCTTCGCTCGTCGTTGATCCCGCAGCCGGTTCGTCGCCTTCTACAGCGCCTCCCGCACCGGGTTTTTCCGGTACGGATCCGGGCGGATAAAACGTCAAACCGTATTGCACGGTGTAATGGCGAAACTTGTGCGGCACGTCTTCGAGCGGCACGTTGCCGAACGCTTTGCCCGCGCACTTCACGATGCCGCCGACCGTTCCTCCCGGAACCGTGGGTTTGTCCTTTTTGCTGCGGACGACGTGAACTTCTTTTTTCTCGAAATCAATCTCGAAGCCGACAACGAGCTTGCCCGACACTCCCACCGCCGACGCGCATTCGGCCAAACTTTCGAGCTTGGGGACGGCGACCGGATCGAGCTGAAGCTCTCCGCAATCGGTGATCTTCTTGTTTTTCTTGTCCGAACATTTGACGATTTTGCCCGGACCAACCACGACGGTCTCCTTGAGCGCCGCCGCGGGCGTTTCCGCTGGTGCCGCCGCCGAAGGTGCGGGCGCAGGGGCCGCAAGAGCCGGAGCGGACGCCGATCCCGGTGCAGGCGCTGCCGCGACCGCCGACGCCGACGCCGCGGCTTCCGGTTGCCCTTTCAAGTCACCGGGAACGTTCGGTCCAACGTGAATCCCCGTGAGTTTCGGCCATGCAACGCCTAGGACAAACCCCGTCGCGGCTATGATGCCAACTCGTGACCACGCCGGGCGATCTTCCGCCGCCGTAGGAATCTGAACTCGAGGACGCACTGCATTCGCCATCGGGGGCTTGCGTAGCACGCGCTCCCGGGGGACGACCAAGTTTTGGGCTGCGTTTGCACCAGTCTCCGGTTTGAACACACGAAGAAAACGCCGCGCCGCCTACTTCGCTTCCGTCTTGTCGGGATCGCCTTCATCGCCGCGGTTCCAGCGATGTCGATGCCGAATGTCTTTGCCCTTCACCAAGAACACCACCGTCTCGGCGATGTTCGTCGCGTGATCGCCGATGCGTTCGAGGTACTTCGCAATCGATTGAATGCGCGTGGCGCGATAAATCGCCGTCGAGTCCTGCACCATCAACGCCAAGAGCCGTTCGAAAATACGCGTGTATTGTGCGTCGATGAGTTCGTCTCGTCCTAACAGCTCGATCGCCCGGTCCACATCGCGATGCACGAGAGCCTCCAAGGCTTCGTGCACCACCAGCGTGGCCTGATCGGCCAATTCACCCAAGTCCACGTCCCACGGAGTCGCCGGCTGCGTGTTCAGCTCCGCCACGCGTTCGCAAATGTTCGCCGCCAGATCGCCGATACGTTCCATGTCCGTCACGATCTTCAGTGCGGTTGTGACAAACCTCAGATCCGACGCGACAGGCTGACGCATGGCGAGTATCCGCATGCAATGTTCGTCGATCTCGCACTCGAGCTCGTTGATGCGCTTGTCCATCTGCATGGTGCTTCGCGCGAGCGCCGTGTCGCGTGTCCGCAGCGCACGCATCGACTTCGTCACCATGTCTTCGACCATGCCGCCCATGAGCAACAGCCGATCGCGCAGCGTTCGCAATTCGCTTTCGTAGACGCGGCTCGTGTGTTGTCCGTGGGTCATGGGTTTGTTCAGCCAAACTTCCCGGTCACGTAGTCTTCGGTGCGTTGTTCGCGCGGGTTCGTGAAAATGCGCTCGGTACGTTCAAACTCTACCAGCTCGCCCATGTACAAGAACGCCGTGTAGTCACTGACGCGCGCTGCTTGTTGAATGTTTTGTGTAGCAAGGATGATCGTCGTCGAATGACGTAACTCGTGCACCAAGTCTTCAACGTGACTCGTGGCGACAGGATCGAGCCGACTGGTCGGTTCGTCCAAGAGCAGGATTTCAGGTTCGAGCGCCAAGGCGCGAGCGATACAAAGCCGCTGCTGTTGCCCGAGCGGCAACGTAGGAGCCGGTCGATACAAGCTGCCCTCGAGCTCGTCCCAGAGCAGCGCCCGTCGCAACGTTCGCTCGACGACCTCGTCGGGATCCTGGATGCGAATGCCGCTCAAACGAAGCCCGGCCAGCACGTTGTCGGCGACGGTCATGTGCGGAAAAACGTTGGGCTTGGGGAAGATCATGCCCACGCGACGCCGAAGATCCGTCGGGTTTGTCTTGGATGCATAGATGTCGACACCGTCGAGCAAAATCCGCCCCGATGTGCGCGTCTCCGGTGTGATTTCATGCATCCGGTTGAGCGTGCGGAGCAACGTCGTCTTGCCGCATCCGGACGGCCCGATGATCGACGTCACACGATGTTCGACGACGCGTAAGGTGACGCCGGAAAGCGCGAGCGTCGCCCCGTACCAAGCCTGAAGATTCTCCGTCTTCATCTTGATCGTGACATTCGCGTTCCCATCCGGCGGAGGAGGAACCGAGTCGATGTGCGCGGCGACGTCCGGGTTTGTCATGACGCTCCTCGCTCCGACAAACCATCTCGAACCTGGGAAATAGCCGTCGTTTTTTGACGATTGGCGAGCCGGCGGCCGGCGACGTGCATGACGATCAACAGGCCGAGCAGCATCAAGGTCGCGGCCGAGGCGAGCGCTTGTCGGCTGGGATCAGGATCCGTTCCCGAACGAAAAATCCGCACAAAGAGCGGCATCGGAAACTCGATCTTGGGTTGCGGCGTGAAGACATCCACGACGAGCAACGGAGCGACCGTACCGAACGCGCGGGCGAGGACGACGAACAGTTCCGACGCCAGTACGGGCAGCGACAGCGGCAACGTCACGTGCACGAGCGTGCGCAGAGGATCGGCTCCGAGCACGAGCGAAGCTTCGCGGATCTGCGGAGAAACGGTTCTCAACGCAACCCGAGCTCGTTCGACGACGATCGGAAACAGAAACAGCGCCAAACAGACGGTTTTCGTGACGAACGTGGATTGAACACCGAGACAAACCACGAGCAACGTCAGTCCGCAGATGCCGTACAGAACCGAAGGAATCGCGGCGAGCAGCGAGATCGAGCGCTCGGCGATCCGCGTGAACGTCCCCGGGCGGGTCGGTTGTTCGAGGTACACGGCGGCGCCGATGCCCACGGGAATTGCGATGCATGCGCCGAATCCGACGAGGCGCGCATGGACCCACACCTCGACAAACGCCACGTCGGATGAGCGGACGAGGTCGAGGAGAAGGGGAGCTCCACGCGTTACGGTGTCCACGACAAACCAGGTTCCACACGCGAGCGGCAAGACGAGACACAACGTGCAGAGCGCGTGAAAAATGCGATCCCAGGTCATCGTCGCCGCGCGTGCGCTGTTCATGCCCCGTTTCTCCTCACGGAAGACTCATTCAGGGCCGAATGCGTTGCTTCGAGGGCGAACGTCAGCACCGCGAGCACACTGCCGGCGATGAAGAACTCTTTGGGCACCTGGTTTGTCCAGACGCCCACGCCGTTCGGGACGAAGAAGGTCGCCAAGGTGTCGGGTCGCGAGGTTTGGCTGGACAAGTACGCTTGAAAAACGACCAGCACGATCATCGTTTCGCCGATGGCGCGCGATGCGGCGCTCACCAAGGCTCCGGCCAGGCGTGTTCGCACGGCGGGGAGCACGACAAACCACGCCGTGACAAACTTACCCGCCCCCAGCGCACACGCCCCGTCGCGCAGCTCTCGAGGGACCGTCGCGATCGCCGTGTGGGCATGGTCCAAAAACCGCGGCACGAGCATGCCCGACAGCGCGATCCCCGCACACACACTCGGATGCCCGTGGAGATTCGGCACCCACTTTTCGATCGTCGGCAGAAGCGTCGAGACGGCGAAGTAGCCGTACACGACCGGGGGGACTCGAGCCAGAAATTGCAGGGGACTTTCCAGAACGCGTCGCGTCCGAGCATCGGCGAATTCGCTCAGATAAAGCGCTGAACAAAGGCCGATCGGTACGGTGAAGACAAACGCAATGGCCGAGGTGACGATACTCGTTCCCAACAGCTTGGAAAGCGCGAGGGGTGGGGCCGAGGTTTGTCCAAAGAATCCGACGGAACCGAGCCCGAGCAAGACGACGAACCCGACGAGCAGCGACACACCGACCACAGCACACGAAAGAAAAACCGAACGCGCGACGGTATTCATCCACGACGAACCGTCGTTGGAAAACGGGTTTTTTGAGGGGGTCGAAAGGACGGTGCTCACGGCCTGGCTGGGGAACGGGTCCAGGCGCTCGGGTCTACTGTACGCGTGTGACAGACTGATGACAGCCGTACGTACGCGCTGACATGCCTCGCGAAGGGTGAATCAAACCCACGCGAGCGTCGCGGGATCCCAGCGTTTCCACGAACCATCCATTTGTTGTTGCTGCAGGTCCTTTTTGCCGGCCGTGGTTTTGAAGAGCGTTTTCTGAATGAGTTTGGCAAAAGCATCGGTCTTGCCGGCGTAATTCTCGGTGACTTCGTCGGAGTCCGCCGAATACATCGTTACGACCATTTCATTGGCATCGACCTCGGCCACGCAATAACCATGGCTATCGCTGCTTGCGTGGGCCAGGTGCGGATTGACCTTGGAAGGTTTGTCCTGCAAAAGTTTGTCGATTTGAGCTGCGAGAACCGGGGCCACGGTGACGTTGCTCAAGACGGGGTCATTCTTGATTTGCGACAAGAGCAATGCGCGGTAGGGCGAAGACGAAACGGCGCCGCAGGTGAATTCCACGATGTTTTTCGTGGGATCCATCCCCGCATAAGGCACGCCCGCCATGAAGGTGTGCAGATCGCCGGAAATGGCGACGACGTTCCCGGCCGTCGTCAATTGGCCGAGCAATGCGTCCCGTTTGTCCCGGAAACCATCCCAGCCGTCGAGGTTCATGTAGAAACGCTTCAGGAATTCCTCGGGCGCACCGGGCGTCATGCGCAGATCGAGCTGAATGGGGCATAAAACGAACGAGCTGCCCCATATTTTCCACGTGCTCGTCGACCCGGTCACGGTGTCGAGAAACCACTTCTCTTGATCCGCACCCATGAGGTTTTGCGCGTCTTTTTTCAGCTCCGAGCTGTAAATGTCGAATGGATCCTTGTGCACGAAGTAGCGCGTCCCAATCGACGAATAAAAGCCCGCCTTGTTCAGGTCGAAATAGGAAATGCCTCGAGGTGTATCCACGGCCGGCATGATTTCCGGAATCGGCATGGGCGGCATTGTCGCGTTGAATTTCCTCACGACCGCATTGATGTAATTCACGTTCACGTTGCCGACGATCCGATCCGTCGGATAAGCGGAGGCCATGGCCACGGTGGTCAGCAGCGTTTTGTACGGAGCAAGCATTCCGTCGTCGATGTTCACGTACGCCGTCGCAATGCCATCCGGGGGCAAACCTCCCGGCAGCGCAGTCAACGTCGCTTGATCCATCACCACGGCGCCCGGGAATGCATCCTCGGGAATCAAATGATCCGGCCGATGCATACGCAAATCGGTCAAAATCAAATGCACGTGTTTGCCGAAGACCAAGTCGCGATAAATGCGAATATCGTTCGGAAACTTGACGGCGGGATCGTATTGAAAAGGCGCGGCTTTCGGATCTTGCGCTGGAAAATCGACGGGCATGTATTCGAACCAGGCTTGGCTGGCCGCTTGCCGCCGCTTGACGTCCTCTTCGTTCGTCCGGCCATCCGTGTACGTTCCCGACGCACTCCAACAATCGTCGGAAAATTCATGATCGTCCCACGTCGCAATGCACGCACAACTTTCGTGTAATGCCTGCAATGCGGGATCCGAACGATAGGCGCGATAAAGATCCCGGTAATTGCCGAGGGTGCGGGCGGCGTGAAAGATTTCGCCTTTGGATGTGGTCAACGCAAGAGATCCGGCGTTATCGCGAAACGCGATTTTTCGATTGGGATCCGGCGTTTGAAATGAAGGATCCCCGGTCGTTTCGTAGATGTAATCGCCAAGGTGCACGAAGAAATCCAATTCCTCCGCGGCGAGCGACCATAATACGTTGTAATAGCGCCCGATGAAATCCTGGCACGAGACGAAGGCAAACTTCACTTTGGCGTCGGCGCCGGGATCCGGGGCTGTTTTTACGCGACCGACGCGGGAAACGAAGGCATGCTCCGCTTTTTCGTAGATGAACCGATAATAATACGTTTTTCCGGCTTCACCCACGAAACGCAATTTGACGCAGTTGTCGTATTTGGCCCGGGCAAGCAATCGATGACGCTCTTCCCCTTCAATCGTCACCTTTTTCGTGAATTGCGCATCCAATGCGATTTCGACAAACACGTCGAGATCCCAACCCGCACGCTCGTCGTCCGCGACACGCGTCCAAATCACGGCGCTTTTGGGCTTCGGATCTCCTGAAGCAACAGATTGCGGGAAATATGCGGTTCCGTCCTCGAGCACCCATGGCGTCGTCGAAGTCGGTGTCGTGTCGCCACTGCATCCGTCGAGGATCGTGGCCCCCAAGGTAACAACGGTTGTTCGAAGAAAGTCTCTGCGGCTCGGCATGTTGTCGAATGTGACAGACACGCAATCAAGAGTCACGCCTTCAAGGGCGATCTCGCGATGCCCGATCCCCGGGCGGCAAGCGCACCGTGAATGTCGAACCTTTGCCAAGCTCGCTTTCGACATCAATCGTGCCATTCATCAATTCGACGAGATGCTTCACGATTGCCAATCCGAGTCCCGTGCCTCCAAGTTCTCGTGAACGTCCCGCATCGACGCGATAAAACCGCTCGAAAATGCGTCCGAGATGCGCCGGCGAAATTCCCGGACCATCGTCCGATACACTCACTTCCACGCCGCCTCCCGGACGAGGGCGGGATGCGAGCACGATATGCGCACCTTCGCCCGCATACTTGATCGCATTGTCGAGCAAATTCATCAGCACCTGTTCGAGCGCTCGTCGATCCAAACGACACGAAAGAGGATTGTCGGGACGATCGATACGCAGATTCACGCGCCGCTTTCGCGCCGGTTCCTCCAAAAGCCGCGCCACATGCGCCACGATCGGCACGACGTCCTGCTCGACCAACGTCAGCTTGAAGTTCTTCGTTTCAATCTTCGAAAGATCGAGCAAGTCATCCACGAGCTGACAAAGGCGTTTGGCATGACGACCGATCACGTCGACAAACTCAGTGGCTTCCTCGGGATCCGATAACGCGCCGGCGAGCAACGTTTCCGCCGATGTGCTGATCGCCGTGATGGGCGTGCGCAGTTCATGCGAAACGTTGGCGACGAAATCCGTGCGAATCGTCTCGAGACGCCGAAGATCCGTCACGTCGTGAAACACCGCAATCAGTCCCCGTTCGGTGGTTTGGGTCGACGAACCTCGGTCCGGACGATCGCGACGGCTTGGAAGCTTGGAAACACGAACGAGCAGTTTGCGCGGCAAAATTCCGGACAGCTCGATCTCGCGCACGATCGCCTCTTCACTCTTCGCCGCCGCTTCGAGCGCTTGCTGCAACGTCGGATTGCGAATCACTTCAATCACGCTCTTGCCGATCGAACCTTCCCCGACGAGCGTCATTCCACGCAACGCACGGTTTGCCAGGACAATCGAGGCGTCGGCATCCGTGACGAGAACGCCTTCGTTCATGCCATCGAGGATGCTGGCGAGCAGATCCCGTTCGTCGCGAAGATCTTCGATCGCCGACAAAAGCTCCTTGGCGAGGCGATTGAGCGCGCGACCTAGCTCCGTCGTCTCCCGCGTGCCTTGCGCAGGCGCGTGAACACCAAGATCACCTCCCGCCATCGCGAGCGCCGCTTGCGTCAAGTTACGCACGGGACGAGTCAACAAATGCGCCCCGAAGAGGCTCATGACGATCGCTACGGCAATCGCCGCTCCCACGCCGCAAATCAAGTACCAACGCGCTCGAGTCACCGCCGCGTCGACTTGGGTCAGCGGTACGGCAAGACGAACGATCGCCACGTTGCTCGCCCGCTGTTCGAAGCGATGCGCCGAATAGATCATGCGATGGCTCAGCGTTTCGCTGTAACGCGCGGAGTGGCCCGAACCTGAAGCCAAAGCTGCGGCGATTTCCGTTCGTGCCGCGTGATTGGGCGTGCGCGCGAGATCGTTGAAGTCGATTTGCGAATCTCCGAGCACGACGCCCAGCGCATCCACGAGCGTCACGCGGGCGTTGGCGAGTTGTCCCAACTCGTTGCTGAGATCATCGAGTTCACGGGCCGAACACGAGGTTGAGGCGCAACGTCGCAGGACGGCATCTTCACAGAGGTGAATTTCGGCTGCGAGGTGCGCGGTCGTTTGATCGATCATCAGGTCTTCGAGCGCGCGTGTCCCGATCCGCTCGATGATGATGGCCGCGATCAGCATCAACATCACGGACGCGATGAAGAGCTGCGCACGGATGCCGAGTCGGCCGATCATGGTTCGGAGGACGGCGCATCCGCCGCTTCTGCGCGGAAGCGATAACCGACGCCACGTACCGTTTCGATGTAGTCGCCGGCGAGGCCGAGTTTTTCTCGTACGCGTTTGACGTGGGTATCGACGTTGCGCGCGGTCACATCGACATGCGACCCCCACACTTCGTCAAGTAAAACGTCTCGCGAAAGCACGCGCCCGCGACGATCGAAGAGCACCATGAGCAGCTTGAATTCGAGGGCCGTGAAAGAGATCTCTTCGTCGTCGACCCACGCGCGATGCGCGGCTCGATCGATCCGCAACACGCCGAAGTCGATGCGACCTTCCGTCTGCGTTGGTCCTTCCGTACGGCGCAGGACCGCTCGGGCCCGCAGGATGATTTCACGCACGCTGAAGGGTTTGACCACGTAGTCGTCGACGCCGAGCTCGAAGCCGACGATGCGATCGATCTCTTCGCCTTTGGCGGTCACCATCATGACGGGGATGTTCGCCGTTTGCGGGTTTTGCTTCAGGCGTTTGCATACCTCGGTACCCGACATGTCCGGCAACATCAGGTCCAAGAGGATGAGGTCAAACGGTTCTTCTTTGACCGCGCGCAGAGCTGTTTCGCCGTTGGACGCCGTGACGACGTCAAAACCGGCTTGCTTGAAGTTGTAGGAAAGAACGCGCTGCAAATCGCGTTCATCTTCCACGACGAGAAGTTTCGTGGGCATGCGTTCGACCTGTGTAGCAGGGGTGTGTGTCAACTACGTGGCAACGATGTGAGCATGTGTAAAGCCGTTCACGCACGGTCGCGTGCGGAACCTGCGTCTTCATTTCCCAGTCATTCACGCACGGTTCTCTTGCGCACGGCGTGGCTTTCTTCTAGTAGGGGCGCGTTATGGCACTCGAGCGAACTCTCTCCATCATCAAGCCCGACGCGGTCGAGAAAAACCACGCGGGCGCAATCCTTGGTCGCCTCGAATCCGAAGGGTTCGTTGTGCGAGCAATGAAGCGCATTCACCTCACTCGTACGGAAGCCGAAGGGTTTTACGCCGAGCATCGCGGTCGTGGCTTCTTCGACGAACTCTGCACGTTCATGTCGCGCAGCCCGATCATCGTCATGGCTCTCGAACGCGAAGACGCCGTGGCGAAGTACCGCGAAGTGATCGGCGCGACGAACCCTGCGAACGCCGCCGAAGGCACGATTCGCAAGCTCTACGCCGCGAGCGTCGGTGAGAACGCGGTCCATGGTTCGGACAAACCCGAATCGGCGGCCCGCGAAATCGCCTACTTCTTTGCCGGCTACGAAGTCGCTCCGCGCGTTTGAATCAACCGTGACGGCTCGGGGGGAATGCGACATCGCCCTTTCACGCGGCGTATTGCGTGAAGGACTGGCGGCGCTTGAAGCGTTCGGGGACTTGCTCGGTTTACGCCGCGTGGGTCCTCGAGCGCTGGATCGCGCCAAGTCCGATACCTGCGATGCCTGTACGTCGCTCGTCGCCGCGCTCGAACCTTTCGAACGCACGCTGGTCGTTGCGCTTGGAAAAACCCCCGAAGCGGAATCGATGTTGCGCGCTCTTGGGGAGCGCATTCGCTCCCACGTCGCACCGATCGCCGAAGCGCTCCGCGATCCGGCTCCGATTTCCGCGAGACGCCGTTTGGCACTCGAAACTGTTTTTCGCAAACATCGCTCGGAATTCAAAGATTGTTTGACCCTCTGCGAGCTCGTCGTGGCGGCCGTGACGACCGTGCCCGTCGAGCTTGATGTCCTCGAGTTATTCGAAAACGTTCAGGCCGAGCGCATCGTCGACACGCCGGTGCTTCGCGTCGGCATCGATGTGGTCCGTTCGGTTCCGTTTTGCGCCGATCGCCACGTGTTGATGGGGCTTGTCGAAGCAGCGGCGACGTTCGTTTGTCAAAATGGATCGGGGCAGGTGCGCTTGATCGCCGGGACAAACGACGCCGGGGCCTCGATGATGCGGCTGACGCCGGCTCCGCGTGGTTGGGCCATGCCGAAAAAGAGCATCGTTCTCCCCATGCGCGGGCAAGCTGATCTGGCGGTCGACGTTGCGCGTGTGGTCGCCGCTCGTACCGGTCTTGGCGTGACGTTCGATCCGGCGACGCTCAGCGCGTCGATCGTCACGAATTCGCGAGGCGGTCCGTGCTAAAGCGCGCGACATGACCGATCTGCATTCGTCGCTTGCACCTCTCGTCACCGCCGCTTTTCACGATCGCTCGCTGCTGCACGACGGCGTGCACGAACGCGCTGTTCTGCAAACGATCAACGCTCTCGATCAAGGAAAAATCCGCGTTGCGGATCGGGTTCGCGATGGCGAGTGGATCACGCATGCGTGGATCAAAGAAGCCATCCTCCTGTATTTCACGATTCGCTCGCTCGAAGTGACCGAAGCTGGACCGCTCGAGTTCCGCGACAAACTTCCCAACAAACGCGGCCTCGACGCCGCAGGTGTTCGCGTCGTTCCGCCGGGAACAGCACGGCATGGATCGTTCTTGGAACCGGGCGTCGTGCTCATGCCGGGGTACGTGAACATCGGCGCTTACGTCGGCGCAGGCACGATGGTCGATACGTGGGCCACGGTTGGATCGTGTGCGCAGATCGGAAAGGATTGTCATCTCGCCGGAGGCGTCGGCATCGGCGGCGTGCTCGAACCGCCGGGGGCGCAGCCCGTGATCATCGAAGACGGCGTGTTTGTCGGATCGCGCGCGATCATCGTCGAAGGCGTGATCGTCGAACGTGAAGCCGTCATCGGCGCCGGGGTTGTCCTGACCGCATCCACCGCCATTCTCGATGTGACCGGAAGTGAAGTCGTCGAACATCGCGGACGTATTCCCGCCCGAAGCGTCGTGATTCCCGGCACGCGTCCCAAGCGTTTTCCCGCGGGCGAGTTCGGCGTGCCTTGCGCCCTGATCATTGGAACTCGAACGGCTTCCACCGATCGCAAAGTTTCTCTCAACGCCGCGTTGCGTGACTTCGGGGTGGCCGTATGACGGATCCCGTGACGGTTCGTCTTGTTGAAACGCTGTTGTGGTTGTGTCGCATTCCGTCTCCCACGGGGGAAGAAGCGGAGCTCGCGAACGCCATGATGGATCGTTTGTCTCGTGCATCCTTGGCCGGAGTCCCGCGACGTCATGGTGATTCGATCGTCGTACCCGTGACGCGCGGAACCGGTGGTCCGAGGATCGCGCTCGTGGGCCATCTGGATGTCGTGCGAACCGTACACGACGGTCCGCCTCGGGTTGAGGAAGACAAACTCTACGGCCCCGGAGCATCGGACATGAAGTCGGGTTTGGCGCTGATGCTCGATCTGCTGGAGCATGGCCTTGACGAACTGCGCCACGCCGATGTGACGATGATCTTTTACGCGCGCGAAGAAGGTCCGTTCATCGAGAACGAGCTCGGACGCGTGTTCGAGGAAAACCCGGACGCGACGAACGTCGACTTGGCGATCTGCATGGAGCCGAGCGACAACAAGCTGAGCCTCGGTGCTTGCGGAACGATTCACGCGCGGGTGGTGTTCGAAGGAAAAACCGCGCACAGCGCGCGTCCGTGGCAAGGTGAGAACGCGATCCACAAGGCCGGAGCGTTCCTCGTCGACCTCGGTAAGGTCGAACCATCGACCAGCACCATCGATGGTTTGTCTTACCGTACATCCATGTCCGCAACGATGGCCGAAGGCGGACGTGGTCGAAACGTGATCCCCGACGTGTTTTGGGTGAACGTGAATCACCGCTTCGCCCCGGATATCTCGCTCGCGCAGGCCCAAGCCAACGTCGAGCGGTTGGTGAATGGCCGAGCACGTATCGAGTGGGTCGATCTTTCTCCGTCAGCGCCGCCGCACGGGACGCATCCACTGGTCATGGCGCTACGCGATGCCGGTGTTGCCGGGGTCGAAGCGAAACAAGCCTGGACCGACGTCGCGCGGTTCGCCGCGCACGGCGTTCCCGCGGTGAATTGGGGACCCGGCGAGAATGCACAAGCGCACCAACGCAACGAATGGACGTCCATTCCAAAGCTGCGTGCAGGTCGCGAAATTCTGGGTAGGTTTTTCCGGAAGGTCGGTTCGTCCTGACGAGACGGTTCGTCCGGATCAACCCACGTGAACGATTGAATACACGATGGGTTTGGGATCGACGCCATCGATCAATTTCGTACGACCCGGTAGGAAATCGAGCTCCACGACAAACGCGTAGCCCGCGACGATGCCGCCTTGTTTTTCGGTGAGCAGTGCTGCGGCTTTGGCCGGGCCGCCCGTGGCCAAGAGGTCGTCGACGATCACCACGCGAGCGCCGGGCTTGATCGACTGCTCGTGCATTTCCAGTTCGGCTTCGCCGTATTCCAACGAGTACGCGACGCGATCCTTTTTCCACGGCAATTTGCCGGGTTTTCGCACGGGAACGAAACTCGCGTTGAGGCGTGCCGAGAGCGCTCCGCCAAAGATGAATCCGCGGGACTCGATGCCCACGACGACATCGATGTGTTCACCGATGAAACGTTGCGCCAACAGATCGAGCGTGATGTGGAGCGCTCGAGGATCCGCGAGCAGCGGTGTGATGTCTTTGAACAAGATCCCGGGCTTGGGGAAGTCCGGTACGTCGCGCAAACGCTCGCGCAGATACTTGAGCGCGTGCTCTCCAGGGAGTTGGTCCGGGTCGAACATGGTGGCGCGAGGTTAATCCGAAACGGCAGGCTTTGGAACGGCGCTGCATGTCGCAGCGACGAGTTCGCCATGATCGGATGAGACGAGATCGAGCGTGATGGGCGTGATGCTCACGCAACCTTCGTCGTAAGCCTCGGTGTCGGAACCCGGCGCGTGGTCGTGTCGCGCGGTGCCTCCGCCGATCCACAGATATTCATGACCGCGCGGATCGTGCCGATAAACAACGTCTTGCGTGTAGAGGCGTTTTCCGATGGTCGTTGCGCGCACGGGCCATTCGCGTCCCGGAGGAATATTCACGTTGAGCAGAGGCGCCGCGCGTGTGGGTTTTCGGCGATAGGCGTCGAGCATTTGCATCGCGAGACGAGCGGCAAGCGCCGCAGCGCAGGTGCGATCCGCCGCGGAATCCGCCGATACGGCCATCGAAGGAATGCCGCGCAATGCAGCCTCGCGCGCAGCGGCGACGGTGCCCGAGTAAAACACATCGTGACTCAGGTTCAGGCCGTGGTTCATGCCCGAAACGACCAGATCCGGCAGCCGCGGTAAAACCCGTTCGCCGGAGTTCAACGCGACGTACACACAATCGGCAGGTGTGCCGTCGAGCGAGAAGACATCGTGCTCCACGTATCGCAAACGGAGCACGCGATGCAGGCTCAGTGAATGACTCGTCGCGCTCTGGTTGACCTCGGGCGCACACACGATCACGCGGGCATGTCGTTGCAGCTCGCGACGTAACGCGCGAAGGCCCTCGGCCGCGTAACCATCATCGTTGGAGAGCAAAACAATCGGCAGTTCGTGCGACATTTTTACTTGCCGGACAGGCGCTTCGGGAAGGCGGCGATGAGCTGGAAGAGCGCCGAGATCCGACCCATGAAACCAGCTCCGCCTCGCAGACGAGCCATCGCGTACGCGATCGTTCGCAACACGGGCGTGTAGGGGTACCACCACAACTCTTTGGCCGCACGACTGCGGTCTTCCAAGACGAACTGCGGACGAGTGAGTTCAGCCAAGGCAAACGGACTGTTCGTAATTCCGTACCCGCTGTCGCCCGTTCCCGTCCAGGGTGCAGCGGGAACAGCGGCGGTGAATCCATGGTTGTTGATCGTCACGACGCCGCTGCGCAGTGTTCGTGCAAGGTCGTGCGCGTGGTTGATGCGCCTCGTCCAGATGCTGGTCGTCAGTCCAAACGTCGAGGCATTCACGCGGGCGATCGCGTCCTTCGCGTCGTCGACGACGACGATGGGCAAAATCGGTCCGAACGTTTCCTCGCGCATCAGAGGCGTGTCTTCACGTTCGAGTTTGACCACGGTTGGGGCAAACGCGAGCGAGCCTTCTTCCGGCGATCCGCCGATGAGGATCTCCGCTCCATCGCTTTGGGCTTGCGTGAGGTGCCGACGCACGATGTCGCATTGTTTCATCGTCGTAAGAACGGCTGTGTCGAGACCCGGCCTGAGCGCCTTGGTCAGTTCCACGATGCGCGGAATGAGTTTGTCCGCGATGGCGCGTTCGACATACACGCGTTCGATCGAAGCGCAGTTCTGACCGGCATTCGTGAAAGCACCCCACAGAAGACCGTTTGCCGTTCGTTCGAGCGGCGCATCCGCCAATACGATCGCCGCATCTTTGCCGCCCAGTTCGAGTGAACACGGGATGAGACGTTCGGCGCAACGAACCGCAACACGTTTTCCCGTTGCGACACTGCCGGTGAACACGACGACGTCGGCTTCTTCGATGACTGCACCACCGACATCACCGCCGCCTTGGACGAGCGTGAGAAGTCCTTCGGGGAGAAGCCCTTCGAAGAACGACGCGACGAGCGCGCCGGAACGAGGCGTCACTTCGCTCGGCTTGAAAAGCACGGCGTTGCCGGCAAGGAGCGCGGGCACGATCGTGCGCAAGGGAATCGCGACGGGATAGTTCCACGGCGTGATCAGTCCGACGAGTCCTCGCGGCGCTTTGTGAATACGTCCGAGTTTGCCCGGGTACGCTACCGGATCGAATTCAACCGTTGTTCCTTCGAGCAATTCGTCGATCGACGCGGTCCAATATTCGATGAGATCGG
>CAYSYX010000070.1:26455-28022 GCA_964435055.1 uncultured Polyangium sp.
AAACCTCGGCGAGCGCTGCTTCTTCGACGGGTTTGCCGCATTCGCGATGCACGAGCGTGGCGATTTCTTCGGCGCGTGACAGAAGCCGCTTCTTGACCTTCGCAATGATCGCCGCGCGTTCATGGACCGGACGATTGGCCCAAGCCTGCTGTGCATCGCGAGCCTTACGAGCGAGTGCCGGGACGTCTTCGGGGGCGGTGGCTTGAACAGGACCGAGGTCGGATCCGTCGAGTGGACTCTTGGCAGCAAAGACGCTGAGTTTGTCCGGACCGTCGGCGCGCTTGGCCGATGTGTCGGTCTCGGATGTCTCATCGGTCTTGGGTTCGGCTTCGTCAGCGCTCATCACGGGCGGAGCCTATCACTTCAACGCGGACGTGCGTGACGCGCGACGGAGTGCGTCCGCGGAAAACACAACGCCCCATGAGCGCTTGGTGCGGCTCATGGGGCATCGGTGGCTCACGCAGTGATCAAGGAACGTTGACGGTGAACGTCGTGTACTTGCGACAATCGATCTGTTTGGGCTCGCCCGCCGTGAGCCAGATGGGGGGTTTGGCGAGGTCTTGCGCCGGATCGGCGAGACGAACGAACTTCAAACCGCAATCGGACTTGAGCTCGGCGTTCGTATCGCCAACCAGTTTGCCCGTGAGGTACACGCGCGCGGGCTTGTTGGACGTGACGAAGATCAGACCTTGGTTGTTGTTGAGTGTCGCCGGATCGATGCTCGGTGTGCCTGCGACAGCCGTCGGCGGCGCTGTTGCCGCCGATGCCGAAGGCGCCGGTGCGGATGCCGAATCAGCGGGTGCTGCCGCGGCACTGTCGGCCGGAGCTGCGCTGCCGGCGGGTGCAGCGCTGTCGGCGGGTGCGGCCGATGCGCTTGCTGCCGGGGCCGCCGTTTCGGTCGCCGTTGCTGTCGGGGCCGCTGTTTGGGTGGCGGTCGGATTCGTTGGAGGTGCAACGGTCGACGTCTGCGTGGGCGCCGGAGCGGGAGCCGGCGGCGAACCACCGATCCAGCCCCGTTGCAATGCGACAAACGCACCCGCGGCGAGGAGCAGCATCACGGCGGCGACGATGAAGCCGACGGGAACGCCCTTGGTCGGCTTCGTGGGTTCGCTCAGCTCGGGTTCGGCAACGACCGGTTTCTTTTCGACGACCGGTTTCTTTTCGACGACCGGTTGGGCCACGACGGGCGGCTTCTTCTCGACGACTGCGGCAGGTTCGGGCGTGGCCGCAGGTTTTTCCGTCGAAACCGCAGGCGTAGCCGGCTTGGTTTCCTTCGATTCTTTTGGCTCGGTAACGTCCAAGTCGACGGCTTGCAGGCTGCCTTCTTGCGCGGCGACGAGCTCGAGGTCGAGCTCGGTTTGCGACGGGCCCTTCTTGGTGAAGCTGTCGTTTGGTGCCGACAAACCACCTGCGTCGGCTTCGGCCTTCTTTTCCGACTTCTCGACCCAAGGCAGGTCGAGCTTCGGACCATCTTTGACTTCGATCTTCTCGGGCGAATCTTTCGCGTCGGGCAGTCGAATTTCGACTTTGTCGCTCTCGGATTTCTTGTCGATTCCCAGCGACTTCT
>CAYSYX010000071.1:0-27863 GCA_964435055.1 uncultured Polyangium sp.
TCTTCCCCGCGGGTACTTATGCGATGCGCGTACTCCACAAGGTAAACATAGCCCCTGACCATGAACCACGACATGGAGATATGCGGAACGCTTCGACCGTGAAGTCCAGAGATTCCGACCTGAAGGCGGGCGAATCTTCATAATGACAAGCCCGCCAAGCCGAGATATTACTTATTCGACTTTGACCATGGCAGCCAATTCGCGATTCTCGATGACGCATTGCTCCGAGGTGCATACCGAAAAATAGAAATTGCCGGAGACTTTGGCTTCGCCTGATTTTTCCGGCAAAATGGGCACTTTCATGATGGCCTTTTCGGGCGTGACCGTAACCGCATCCGCTTTCACGATGGCTTGCGGATATGTCACACCTGCCGGCGGAGCCCCGAGCTTGATTTTGTACGGGTATTCCTTGTTGCAATGGAATGCGCCTTTGGGCTCGAGCACGACCTCCACCGTGCCGGCCTGGCCAACCTTGTACGGGCCGTCCGATCTCATTTCGACGCTGAAGTTTTTCTCGTCCAATTTGCCCATTGTGGGTCCAACCGGCTTGGTTTCCAACGTCGGTGCATCTTGCACGGGTGCGGGTGGCGTTGAACTTCCTTTGCAGCCCTGCATGCCGTAAACGAGCAAACATACGGCAATAGCGCCGCCCGACGACAACGCAACGGACGGTTTACGATGCGGCTTGACCATACGGTTCCTCCGAGAATTTCAAACGTTTCTTCGAGATCAGCACGAGTAGCCAAATAGATACCGCGATGGTACTCATCGCCGGAATGCCGCAAATACCACTATTTTCTGCAAGCCTGCCGCTCGTCCACGCGACGTCGAGCACTGAGCCACGTAGACCTGCCCCAGCAAGGTAAAACCATACGGCATGAGCGGAGATGGACGCCCACGCTGCATTCGTTTGAGCCCAAAGCATCGCCGACAAGGCACCCTGAAGTGTGACCGCGACCAACGCTTCCGGGCAAAAACGATCGGCGAGAAGCAAGGGGGCGGTGCCCAGCACGCCAGCATATCCAATGGCCCAGAACTGACGTATTCCTGCACGTTTTGCAACAAGGAGAGGCAGACCTCGGTATAATATTTCGTCTCGCACTGCGACGGCGGCGCCCCGAAGCAAGCCGAAAACAAGCACACTCGAGATACTTCCCATCGCGACGCTCGCGCTTCCAGCAACAAGGCAGAGCAACAGCGGTACCGCCACCAGCACGCAGGCAACAACCGCCCCAACCGCGATATCGCGCCCTATGCGCGATCTGGTCGACTGTCGTTGCTCACGGTTATCCCAACGAACACCGGCGCGCGTCATCGCCAAGTCAACGATGACGGCTCCGGCGAGGGCTGCTCCGAGCGGACTTCTGCCGATCAAAGTTTCCACGAACCGAACCGCCGCGGCTGTGCCCACAAGCCACGCAACGCCTCGCGCGACCTCACGCAGAGGCGTCGCTTGAACCGGAACATCGGGCGGAGTTGCTTGCGGCACCACGGGCACATCCTTGCACAGCTCGGATGACGTTGCCCAGTTCGCGGTCGATCGCGAGCATCATGGCATGTCGCGATTGTGACTCCAAACGAGCGTTGCCGACACGATCGCCTTGGAGTAGGGTGCGCACGCCTTTCGCCAAACCGCCTCCGATTTGGCGCACAGAGCAGTACGTGGAGAAAAAGTTCATGAGCCCTGCGACAGCGGCAGTGGAAACGAACGATTTGGACACCAACGGTTCCGTTCTCGGACGCGGCACGCGTGTACGTGGTCGCATCCAGGGAGATGGAGATCTGCGCGTCGAAGGCGCAATCGAAGGTGATGTGAACGTCGGCGGCGAGCTCGTCGTTGATGAAGGTGCTGAAGTGAAAGGCAATATCGACGCGGCCGTCGTGACGATCAGCGGCACGATCACCGGCGATGTATCGTCACGCGGTGGCATCGTCGTTCGCGCTCCCGCGAAAGTGTCGGGTAACCTCGGAAGCCCCGAGGTTAGCCTCGAAGAAGGCGCCGAATTCTCGGGACGCATCGATGCGGATTTTGACTTGCCGGCCGAACTTTTGGGTGGTTTGTCCGGTGCGCAGTAACGAAAAGACAAACGTCGCGAACGCGCGGCGAGGAGCGTGAAACGTGGCGGGTACGATCATCGGCAATGGCATGACGATCGAGGGTGAAGTCACCTCAGACGAAGAAGTGATCATCGTCGGCACCGTACGTGGCAAGCTCCACGTCGATGCCGCAGTCACCATTGAAACCGGAGCCGTCGTCGAAGCTGACGTCGCAGCAGCATCGCTTTCGATCGGTGGCACCATGACGGGCAACGCAAGCGCCTCGGAGCGCGTTGACCTGTTGACCGGCGGGCGCCTCATCGGCGACGTCAAAGCAGCACGACTCACCATTGCGGACGGCGCCTCGTTCAAAGGCAACGTCGACATGGACGTGTGACCCATGACGACCCCTTCGACCATCGGTCGCGGCACAACCATCCGTGGTTCTGTCCGCTGTGACGGTGACCTCGACATCCATGGCTTCGTGGAAGGGAGTGTCAATGTCAAAGGCGAACTTGTCATTGCTGAAACTGCACTCATCAAAAGTGATGTCTCGGGTCGTCGCGTCATCGTACGTGGAGCGGTCGCAGGGAACGTTTCAGCAGACGAACTCATCGTCGTAGAGGCAGGAGCACGCATCGTTGGTGACATCGGTGCACCGCAGATCGGTATTCGGCCGGGAGGCCTCATCCGAGGTCATGTAGCAACGGGTGCGCCGCTGCCCGCACGCGCACCACAAGCAACGACGACACAAGCCGGCAAGAGTCGTCCCGGGACAACGGCCCCCGCCGCCACGACGGCTACTCGGCCGGCTGCGGCACCAACCACCACTACGCGAACGGCGGCCGCACCGACCCGCGCGCCTGCACCTGCTGCCGTCAAACCAGCTCCTGCCACTCCACCACGTGCGCCTGTCGCCATACGCGCCCCTGCACCTCCGCGGGCTCCGACCCCCGCACCGGTGCCTGCAGCGGTCGCGGCCCCCCCCTCGCCGCCCGAAGAGGAAATCGTCGCCCACGAAGTTCCAGCGGACGAACCCGTCGAGCACGCCGCAATGGAAGCCGATGGCAATGGGCCGCCGCCCCCGGTCGTTCCCGCAGTACCCAAAGGTGCCAAGGCACAGGTCCGTCGGGGCCGAGGCGCCAAGTGAGCAAGACAGATCGGGAGCGGCTCGTCGAGCTGCTCCGCGAACGATCGTTTGAACACAAACGAGTCACCTTGGCCTCCGGTCGAGAGAGCAATTTTTTCATCGACTGCAAGCAGACGATCCTCACCGCGGAAGGTCATGTCCTCGTTGGTTCGCTGATGTTCGAGGCACTTGATGCGCTGCCCCGATGTGACGCAGTGGCCGGTGTCGAACTCGGTGGATGTCCGCTTGCCAGCGCAGTGTCACTGACGAGTTACGTCAAAGGACGACCACTGGCGGCACTGTACGTACGCAAAGAAATCAAGGACCACGGTTCGAAAAAACTCGTCGAAGGAGACCGCGCGATCACAAAAGACATTCCCGTCGTCATGCTCGAAGACGTCGTTACGACTGGAGGTTCAACGCTGAAAGCAGTCGATAAGCTCGTGAGCGTTGGAGCACGCGTGGTTGGTGTGGTGGCGCTTGTGGATCGATTGGAAGGTGGCGCAGAAGCAATCCGAGCGGCTGGGCTACCCGTGGTGGCAATCTGCACACGACGCGACTTCCTGGCCGACGAGTAGAATTGTTTCCTCAAAGAGTTCGCCATCGAGGTCATGCGACAGCACAAGGCATCTCATCGAACTCCCAGAACGTTTGTCTTAACGTGACGCCACAAGAACCGAGGTTCAATTTTAACCAATGATTACAGTAGGATCCGAGTCATAACGATGTCCGTGGTAGTACAACCCCATCGGCACAGACCAGTGCGGGCATCACTCGCGTCCAAACGCAAACGTACGAGTTGCAATCTTTGACACCGACAAAGGGCAAACGGCTGGAAGGCTCATGGCTTTGCCTACTTCGACGTGGTTGGATTAACACTTCCCGAAGGAAACGATGGTGAGGTCCACGTTTGGTTGCTCGTGCCTATTTGCCGAACTTCACGCAAGAATCATTCAAGCGAATAGCCCTTCAGACGTCGGTCTCTCACAACTCACAAGACCGTGAGTCGCAGTGAACACACGCGAAACGCTTCCGCCGACCACATCGGACAAACGTGTCATTGATACTTTCCGGTCGATATCCACTCGTCATGAAAATGCCGTGCATTTGAATAGCCGCCCACCGCATCAAACGAATTCGGGCGAAACGCCGCAGAAAAACCGCACGACCGACGGTCAATATCGTCATCCCCCAGACGTGCGAGTAATTATCGAAAAAACTTGCGCAAACGATTTGAATCCGTACTGCTCCCCGTGAAAAAGCTGGTCTCACTGCAATTTTCGAGGCCGGAAACGGCAGTCGTTTTTATTGCGCCAAAAGTCCGCCGTCGACCAAAAGCTCGGTCCCGGTCACGAATTTCGCATCGTCCGACGCCAAATACGCGACCGCGGCAGCAACATCGCCGGGTTCTCCGATTCGTCCCAAAGGAATCCCTTTGGCCATGTTTTCCCGCGCTTTATCGCGATCCTTGGTCGTCGCCAGAATTTCTCCCACCATGGGCGTGTCGATGAACGCCGGATGGATTGAATTCACTCGAATCCCGTATTGTTTTCGAGCGCAATGCATCGCGACAGCTTTGGTCAGCGTACGAACCGCACCTTTGCTCGAACAATACGCGGCCAGTTTCGGATCCCCAACGATACCCGCCACACTGGACATATTGATGATCGACCCACCAGTTCGTTTCATCAAACCTATCCCGAGTTTACAGCCTAAAAACGTGCCCTCCACATTCACGGAATGCACGAATCGCCATTGTTCGAGTGTGGTCGCCTCGATATCGGCGACAACGCCGACGCCCGCATTGTTGACCAAAATATCAAGCTTCCCGTGCGCGGCATCAATCGCCGCAAGAACTTCGATCCACGCCGATTCCTGGGTCACATCCAACACTCGAAACTCGGCCCGTTCACCCAATTCGGCAGCCAACGCTCGACCATTGTCGGCAATGCGATCTGTCAGCCAGACAAATGCGCCCTCGGCATGCAGCCGACGAGCCGCTGCTGCTCCAAGACCCGATCCCGCCCCGGTGATCAAAGCGATCCTGCTTTCCAGCCTATACATGCGCCGACCTCCGCTCGAAATGGTCTTTCACCGCAAACTATTCCGCGGCGATCTTTTCCACTTGCGGCATCAGCGGAAACCCGAGCGCCTCACGCTGCGCCAGATAGCTTTCGGCCACGAGCCGCGCCAAACCACGCACCCGACCGATGAAACGCTGTCGCTCCGTTACGCTGATCGCACCGCGCGCATCGAGTACGTTGAAACGATGGGCTGCTTTCACCACGAAATCATACGCCGGAAGTACAAGCGCCTTTTTCGGGTCGGGCTTTGCACCTTTCACGCTTGCATCGACACCTCGGAACAAGAGCCGCTTCGCTTCGCTCTCGTACTTGTCGAACGCTGCAAAATGCTCGTCGACGTCCGCTTCTTCAAAGTTGTACGTCGACCATTCCCATTCGGCTCGTTGGTAGAGTTCGCCATAACGAACCACGTGACCGCCTGAATTCGAGTAGGCCAAGTCGTAGACGCTATCCTTGTCCTGCAAGTACATCGCAATGCGCTCGAGACCGTACGTGAGTTCGCCGGACACGGGGCGGCAGTCGATTCCACCGACCTGTTGAAAATAGGTGAACTGCGAAATTTCGAGTCCGTCCAGCCAAACTTGCCACCCAAGCCCCCAAGCCCCGAGCGTCGGGGATTCCCAATCGTCTTCGATGAACCGAACATCATGTTTCAACGGATCGGTTCCAAGCGCTCGCAACGATTCCAAGTACAGATCCTGAATGTTGAGCGGACTCGGCTTGAGGATGACTTGAAACTGGTGGAACTGCTGCAAGCGATTAGGGTTTTCCCCGTACCGACCATCGGTGGGCCGCCGTGACGGTTCGACAAACGCCACGTTCCAAGGCTCAGGCCCGAGCGCTCGCAGAAATGTCGCCGGATTGTACGTACCTGCGCCGACTTCGGAGTTGTACGGCTGCACCACGAGGCAACCACGCTCGGCCCAGAACTTCTGAAGCGTGAGGATGATGTCTTGGAACGTCATGACAGGCGCTCTCATACACCAGCCTTGGCGAGTCGTCGACAAGAGGTGAACTCTACGTTTGGACAAACTCGCCCACCTGCAACGCCGGACGTCGGGGCACGGCATTTCGCGTCATTGCCGCTACACGAGCTGTTTCTTGTCCACCTTGCCCGCTCCCGTTCGCGGCAAAGATGTTACGAACACAAACGATTC
Organism: uncultured Polyangium sp.; assembly: GCA_964435055.1. GTDB lineage: Bacteria > Myxococcota_A > Polyangia > Polyangiales > Polyangiaceae > Polyangium. Next base: position 6,408 of record CAYSYX010000071.1, read on the forward strand.
GGGAGCCTTGAACTTCGCCAGGCGCTCACGACAATACGCCCGTAACTGCTCGGACAAACCCTCCGCCGTGGTTGTCTCGGACGTACCGCGTAGGACCACATACGCTCGCGGGACTTGGCCCCATTTCGAATGTGCCACGCCGACTACGGCAGCTTCGGCCACCAAGGGATGACCCATGAGCACCGCTTCCACTTCCGCAGGATAGACGTTTTCCCCCCCAGAGATGATAAGGTCCTTACTTCGCCCCACAATGTAGACGTGACCGTCGTCATCCTGACGAACCAAGTCTCCCGTGTGTAACCAACCATTCAAAAACACAACCGAGGTCGCAATTTTGTCCTCAAAATAGCCGGAAAAAACGTGGGGACCTCGGAGCTGAAGCTCGCCAACCTCACCGACTCCAACCGACTCACCTGTTCCGTCCACGATGCGCATGTTCACAAAGAACAAGGGCGCCCCGACAGAACCGACCTTGCGTCGAACATCCTCCTTTGGCAGCCAAAAATTGTTCGGACCAGCCTCGGTCAACCCGTACCCCGTCTTCAGCTCGATCCCCCGATTCCAGTATGTGTGAAAAATCGGCTCGGGACACGGCGCTCCCCCGCTGATGCAAATCCGCAGCTGCCGCAACGCTCCGTGGACAAACCCCGTCGCTTGCGACAAACCCAGAAACATCGTTGGTACACCAAAGAAAATCGACACACCTCGTGACGCCGTCAGATGCAGCACCTCATCCGCATCGAACGATCGGCACACGATCGACGTACCGCCTGCAAGTACCAGCGGCGCGGTAAACACATTCAGCCCTCCCGTGTGAAACAGCGGCGCATTCAAAATCGTCACATCCGTCGGGTACAGTTCGAAACTCGAAACCGTATTCACCGCGTTCGCCGTCATGCTGCGATACGTCAACATCGCGGCTTTCGGCGTCCCCGTCGTCCCTCCCGTTCCACAAAGAACCCACGGATCATCCCAACGCAATTGCACTCGCGCAGGTCCGGCATCGCTCGCATCCACCCGCTCCGAAAAGCACAAATCACCCCCTCGCGCTCGCACTCGCGCATCAAACGCCACGTAGTGCGTCACCGCCAAATCATCCCGCGCCCCGAGTTCGCACACAGCCTGGACAAACTCCTTCCCGTACAGCAGCACCTTCGGTTTGATCGTGCGCATGTACTGCCCAAGCTCATGCGACGTCAGGCGAAAATTCAGCGGCGAAAATACCGCTCCGAGTTTGGCGCAGGCGAACCACACATCCAGCACATCCACATCGTTCAACGCCAGAACGGCCACCCGATCGCCTTGACAAACCCCGGTCTTCTCGCGCAAAAAGTGAGCGGTTCGATTGGCCGCTCGATTCCAATCTCGATACGTGATCTCTCGTCCCCCACGTACGGTATCGATCAACGCAACCTTGTTCGGCGAAAGTGCCGCGCGACGACCCAACCAATCGAAGGCATCCATCAAAGGTGTGCCTAGCAAAAAGGCCACGCCGGTTTCAAACCCCATCGCCGATCGCTTGACGAAAGCGCGCTGCTCACGTAACGAGTCGTCTCATTATGTTCATTGGTGATTGGATGGAACGCGGCGAGCGCTATTTTCCCGATGCGCTCGCAATCGTCGACGTAACCAAAGGTGAAGCGGGCCGATTCACGTACCGCGAAATGAATCGCCGAGCCAATCGATTGGCCGCATATCTCCGCGATGAACTCGGCATTCGTCGCGGCGATCGCGTGGGCATTCTCGCCATGAATTGCGTCGAAATCCTCGATGCGTTTTTCGCTTGCGGCAAATTGGGCGCCATCCTCGTCCCCTTCAACTGGCGCAGCCATCCGCGCGAAATCGAACGCATGATTGCGAAGACAAATCCGCGCATCATGATCTTCGATGACGATTTCCGCGCCGGGGTCGCTGAAATCGCCCCCCTCTGCCCGAACGTCAATGTCTGGATGCACCTCGGCGGCGAAGGCATTCCCTCGAGTTTGCCTTACGCAAAAACGCTCGAAGGCCGAAATGCTCCCGCGGTCGCCAATGATTCCGTCGCGGAAGACGATATCGTCTGTTTGCTCTTCACCGGCGGCACCACCGGATTGCCGAAAGGCGCTCAAATCTCGTACCGTATGATTGCGTGGAACACGCTCAATACGATTATCCACGAATTGGCTCGAGGCGACGTTACCATCACCCATACGCCGATGTTCCATACCGGCGCGTTATTCGTTTATACTCTGCCCTTGCTGACGCTCGGCGGCACCGTCGTCATCATGCGCAAATGGACCGCGGACGACATGATTTCGCTCATCGAACGCGAAAAAGTCACCTTGCTCTTCTGCGTCCCGACGCAATACCAAATGATGATGCAATCGCCCAAGTTTGCGTCGGCAAACCTTTCCAGCCTTCGTTTCCTCACGAGCGGCGGCGCCGCCTTGCCCGTTTCCATCATTCGCGAATACCGCGACAAACACGGTGTCGTCTTCAAGCAAGGGTTTGGCATGACTGAATTCGGCCCGGGTATCTTCTCCATGGGACCGGAATTTGCCGAAACCAAAGCCGGCAGTATCGGTAAACCCAACTATTTCATCGACGTCCGCATCGTCGACGAAAACAACCGCCCCGTGCCCGTCGGCGAAATCGGCGAACTCGTCCTCAAAGGACCAAGCGCATGCTCGGGTTATTTCGACGACCTCGACGCCACCAAGAAATCCATCGATGCCGAAGGATATTTCCATACCGGCGATTTGGCTCGCGTCGACGCCGATGGGTTTTATTTCATTGCCGATCGCAAAAAAGACATGTTCATTTCCGGCGGCGAAAACGTCTATCCCGCGGAAATCGAATCGGTCCTGCATGAACACCCCGCCGTTGCTTCCGCCGCAGTCATCGGCATTGCCGATGAAAAATGGGGCGAAGTGGGGCGCGCCATCGTCGTCACCAAAGCCGGCGTCCAGGTCTCCGAAGACGAGCTCCTTGTTTTTTGCCGCGACCGCATGGCCAAATACAAGGCGCCCAAATCGGTCGTTTTCGTGGAAGCCATGCCCTTGACCGCAGCAGGCAAAATCTCCAAACTCGATTTGCGCAAAACCTACGGCTCGAACTGATTCGACCGCGACAATAGAAACCGGCAAGAAAGCGTGACGCGTATGGGAGATTCGAATTCGAGCGTCAAACCCAAGCTCTTGACTCGCGCCGTCAAAACCGTAGGTATCTTGCTCGGCCCGTCAACGCCGACCGGACGAGCTTTCGGGGTTGTCGAAAAAAACCTCACGCTCATCATCGATAAAATCGGTCAAAGCGATCCTTATCTCGACCATGTCGGGCGTCGATTGAGCAAGAAATTTCAATCACGCGTCCGCAGAAATTCATTACAGGAAAACGTACTTCACGCGTTGCGATTGCCCACGTCGACGGAAGTCGCCAAACTTCGTCACGATGTGCGATCCTTGCACGACCAAATGGAAGCGCTCACCACACAGCTCGAAGTCGTGCTCGAATCACTGGAAAAGAAAAACGCCTCATCGACGCCCAAGCCCGAGGAATCGCCGTGAACCTGGTATCCGATACGCGCGAGATTGGTTCTTTTTTGAAGTCCAATGCGGAAATCGTCGGGGAAATGCTGCGCGTTGCCCGTCAGGGTTCCATCAGCCCGTACCATTACTTGAAACCACTCATTCTGCGCGCAGCGGACCTCGGAGAACCCCCGCTCGCACCCACGCCGTATGAAGTCGTTTCAACCAAAGGCCCGACGCGCCTCCTCCATTACGTCCCCGAAAAACGAAAATACGAAACCCCGATTCTATTCGTTTATTCGCTCATCAACCGTTGGTATATTTTGGATTTTTTGCCCGGTCGCAGCCTCATCGAATTCATGGTGAAACAAGGATTCGACGTGTACGCCATCGATTGGGGAACTCCCGGCCCGGACGAACGGCAGGTGGGCTGGGACGATGTCGTCAACGTTCTCATTAAAAACGCCGTCAAATGGACCCTGCGTAAAAGCGGCGCGAAAAACCTCACGCTTTATGGATATTGCATGGGCGGCACGATGGCTCTCGCGTATGCGACCCTTCATCCCGAAGGATTGCGTAATTTCGTCGCCCAAGCCACGCCCGTCGACTTCTCCGAAGGCGGCGTTTTTACCGCTTGGACTGCTCCAACGCGTTTCGATGTCGATGCACTCGTCGATGCGTACGGCAATGTGCCCATTCAGCTCATGGAAACGGGTTTTTCCTCAATGGCTCCCGTTCAGCGCATGACGAAATGGCTCGAAGTATTCCGCAAAATCGAAGACAAGGATTTCGTCACGACGTTTCTTGGAATGGAACATTGGGCGGTGGACAATGTCGAATTCCCGGGTGAAATTTATCGCCAATACATCAAGGATTGTTACCAGTCGAATAATTTCTGCAATGCCCGCATGAAAATCGCCGGGCGCACTGTCGACTTGGCCAATATCACCTGCCCGCTCCTCAGCATTCTGGCCGAAAACGACCCCATTGCTCCGCCCAAATCCAGCGAAATCCTCAATCAACGCATCCAATCAACCGACAACGAAATCATGCGTTTCCCCGTCGGCCACATTGGTTTGTCCACTTCGAGCAAAGGACCCAAGGTCATCTGGCCCAAGGTCGCTCAGTGGATCGGACAACGCAGCGTGCGCCTCTAGGTTTTACCAGACAACTCCAACGGGAGCCCCGCGATCGTCGAGCGTCCCATCGCCAAGTTCACCCAAATGATTGGTGCCCCAACAACGTACCTCGCCGTCGTTCAACGTCACGCACGTGTGCGCACCATGAGCCGCCGAGATCGATTTCGCCCCTGACAAACCACTCACATCCACCGGCGAAGGATGCGCCGTCGTCGTGCCGTCTCCCAGCTGGTTGTGCGCATTATCGCCCCAACACTTCACTCCACCACCGGCAACGAGCGCACATGAATACTCGGCCCCAAGCGCCAACGCCGTCACATCCGCCAACCCCGCAACGACCACCGACTCGGTACGCGCAGTCGTCGTGCCATCACCAAGCTGCCCCTTCGCGTTGCTTCCCCAGCAGCGCACGGACCCGCCATCCACCACCGCGCACGCATGCCGAGCCCCCAGCGCGAGCACCGTGGCCCCTTCGATCCCTTTGACCGCTACGAGACGAGATGTGGGTTTTGGACCGGGTTTGGGTTTGCCCGCATTCGATGCGACAAACGTTCCGAGCTGATTCGAATCATCGTCACCGAAGCACGACACACGCCCGCCTCGCGCGATGAAACATCCGTGACGCGCACCCAACGCGAGCGACGACAAGCCGGCGACGCCGGATAAGAGCGTCGGGGGACCTCCGGGTTCGGCAGGTGAAACACTGGGTTCTTCCTCGGAAACTTTGGGTTTTGCGCCTGCCGGAGGTTTCGGAGGCGGACCACCGAGCGCGTTGAAGTCGCCTCGACCCCAACAAACGACCTTCCCTCCATCGATGATCGCGCACGTGTGATCGTCACCCGCAGCGATGGCCGATGCGTTTGTCAAGCCAAGCACAGGCGTAGGCGGACGCGGACCCTCGATCGTTCCATCGCCGATCTGTCCATGGTTATTCGCGCCCCAACACAGCACGGTTCCATCATCCAAACGCGCGCAGGAGTGTCCCGCGCCCGGCGCAAGTTCCACCGCTCCCGTGACTCCGGGAACCGCCGACGCGCCACGATTTCCACGACGAGATCCTTCGGCCCCAAAACATCGCACGCTCGCGTCTTCGAACGTCACGCACGTGTTCGTTCCACCTGCGACGACACTTCGAATGCCAAGACAACTCGCGTTCTTGCACAGCGGTTTCGACGCCGGACAAACCGCTTTGGTCCACTGCCCTTCTTCACTGCACGTCGCTACCGCTCGACCATCGCAACGTTGCGCAGCGGGAAGACACTCGCCGCATCCGCCATGACCGTTGCAGATCCCATCCGTGTTGCAGGTTTGTCCTACAGGAACCGATAGATGCGCCGCCGCGCCCTCTTTGCAAGCTGACTTCGTGCACGGATTTCCGTCGTCGTCGGGCAAGTCGATGTCGTCATCGAGCTCGATGATCTGGCCGTTTCCGTCGCAGACGCGCATCCGGCAATCGTGCGCTTGTTGTTGTTCGACGACCGTGTTGAGCGCCGCGTTGATCATCAAACAGCGCTGTTCGAAGCACGTTGAAACAACGCATGGATCGTTTGAGGGCGGACAATCCATTTCCTGCGCACACGGGATGTTCGTCTCGCCCGTGGGCGTCCTCGTTTGCAGTCCACAACCGCTGCCATCGATGGCTGCGAACAGTGCAAACACGACCAAGCTCGAGGCACTGAATCGACGTGCAACGACCGCATTCACGTGCGCCCGCAAATAAGCCTGCCCTCGAATCTTCATCGCCACGCGCGAATCTAGCGAAGTGTGTCTTCGCTTCGCAACCTGTTCGCTAGACACGCCGCATCACGCCCCAGCGCATCCTTGGCACTCGAACACGCCTGCTGTATCGTCCATGAGCGATTGTCTTCGTCTTTCGTTGCGACGAATGAGTACCTCGAACGTCAACCGAGACGGCCGCTTCGTGCCGCGCGTAGGAGCGGTGGTTGCCAGTAAATACCGCATCGAGCGCAAGCTTGGTGAAGGCGGCATGGGCCTTGTCGTCGCTGCGAGTCATCTGTCGCTCGGTGGTCAAGTCGCGCTGAAGTTTTTGTCTTCGGGTGAAGAACTTCGCGACGTCGCAGCCACTCGTCTGACTCGCGAAGCGCAGAGCGTCGCACGCATCAAGAGCGAACACGTGGCGCGTGTTCTCGACATGGGCACGCTCGAATCCGGTGATCCGTTCATCGTGATGGAACTGCTCGAAGGCATGGACTTACAGAAGTTCGTCAGAAAAAACGGACCGCTGCAAGTTGCCGAAGCGATCGAGTACATCTTGCAAGCGGCTGAAGGTGTCGCGGATGCACATTCGTTCGGGATCGTGCATCGCGATCTCAAACCCGCGAACTTATTTCTGTCGCGCAAGCCCGACGGTTCACCGTTTGTCCGCGTACTGGACTTTGGCATCGCGAAGAACATCCAAGCGCCGAAAGAAGCAGGCGACGTGAGTTTGACCGCGGGCACCGATGTCTTGGGATCTCCGCTGTACATGTCGCCCGAGCAGATTCGAAACCCCAAAGCGGTGGACCCTCGCGCAGACATTTGGTCCCTGGGCGCGATCCTCTACAAGCTGCTCACGGGTCGAGCTGCATTCGAAGCGGACAATCCTTCGTCGACGTTGGCGATGATCGTCATGGAAGAGGCCACGCCGCTTCGACAACTTCGTCCGGACGTACCCGCGGATCTCGAAGCCGTCGTGCATCGTTGTTTGGAAAAAAAACTCGAGAACCGTTTTCAGAGCGTCGATGAATTTGCGTGCGCGCTGCTTCCGTTTGTCCCCGTACGTCCACGCGGACGTCCATGGGTCGCAAGGTCGATCGCGCCCGAGCCGACGACCACGTCAACTCCGACACCGATCGCCTCGCCCGAGACAAACCCGACCGTCAATCAAACCATGAGTGCCACGGCGATACCCATGACGATCGGTTCGGGACCAACCGCGGGAATGTCGACGCGTTCGATCGTCATCATGGCGGTGGTCGGCGGCGCATTCATGGCAATCGCCACCATCGTCGTCGTCATCTTGGTCGTGGCGAGTTCGTCCAACGCCATGGTCGCCTCACCGACGCCTGCAAGTAGCGCATCTGCATTGCGGGTTATGGCGAGCGCTCCTGTCGTGGACGCCCAGCCGAGCAATTCACCGCCGGCGACGAGCGCGGTTTTGCCCATTGAAGTTTCCGCTCCGGGGGTCTCGGCCATTCCCAGCGCATCCAATGCACCCATGAAAAACATCAAACGCCCGACGAGGAACGATTCGCTCGACGATCGCCTTTAGGACGGTTGCCGGCGGAATTCTCGCCTGCGCATACCTATTGCTCGGGCCTGCATCGGTCCGGGCCGAAGGAAAATCGAGCGCCGTGACGGCAATGGCCGAAGCGTTGTTCAAAGAGGGAAAAAAGCTCCTTGCCGAACGACAAATTCCGGAAGCGTGTCGCAAATTCGAAAGCAGTTATCGCATTGATCCGGCGTCCGGCACGTTATTGAATTTGGCTTTGTGTCACGAGCAAGAGGGGAAACTCGCGACTGCGTGGGGAGAATTCAATGAGTCGCTGCAACTGGCCAAGAAAAACAATCGGGCGGATCGAGTGAAGATTGCGCGCGAGCACATTTCCGCAATCGAGCCATTGTTATCGCGTTTCGTCGTCATCGTTCCGGAAGATGCAGGCAAGATTGGAATGGTCGTCGAAATGGATGGAGTGCCCTTGGAAGAAGGGGCTTGGGGAACGGCGATTCCGATTGATGCGGGAGATCACCGAGCGATTGCTCGCGCACCGAAACACAAGAATTGGGAAAAACTCGTGACGGTCGAACACAGCAAAGTCGCCACGGTGGTCATTCCAAAACTCGAACGAATGGCGGAACCGCCGCCGCCGGATCCCGGGGGTCGTTGGAAAAAACCCGTCGGTTTTGCCGCGCTCGGGGTTTCCGCAGTTCTACTTGGCGTAGGTGGTTATTTCGGGGCAAACGCATTGACACTCGGCACGGAGGTCAATACGGAATGCCAAATGCTCGTCTGCAATGCGGCGACGTGGGAAAAGATCGAGTCGGGGCGCAATTCCGCGCTGGCCTCGAATTTGCTGATTGGATTCGGCGTGGCATTCGCGGGCGCGGGGACATTTTTCCTGGTAACGGCGCCCGGCGCGCCGAAAGAACCGCCGCGACAAAGCGCGCATTTTCAAATATCGGTTGGTCCGGACAAGCAATTTTTTGGAATTGGGGGGGCATTTTGAACCGCCTGAAGCTGATTTCTCTGGGTCTCGTGGGGACGATGTTCGTGACCTTCTGGGGATTCGGATGTGCAACGATTGCGGGCCTCGACGAAGAATTTCAGCATGCGCCCGAATGCAATCCAACGGTCGCCCCCGCTGCTCCGAGCGTTCAAAATGCCGGGGATTCGATTGAATTTTCAACGACGATCCGCACCGTGGATCTCGATGAAGAAGACGACGTTCCGCGATTCGGTTATGACTTGGACGGCAAATGTTCGTGCACGGTGGACGGTCCGAGTTGTACCAGGCCAAACTTCGTCGATCCCAAGAAAGAAACGTGTGACGACGCTCGGGGGCTCGACAACGGAGCGGGCATTGCATTGTCGCGCGTGAGTACACTGGCGGCGGGATCCATTTCGAGCATCGTGGTCAATGAAGGCGCCAATCAAGGTTTATGGTCATTGATCATTCGCGTACGTGATTATTCGGGAATGCCGAACGATGATCACGTCAAGGTAGCGATCTACGAGACCCCGGGGCTCATGAAGCCGAATTGGGACGGCCTGGACACGTGGCCCATTTCAAAGGCGACGGTCGGACCGTCGGGCACGATTGACGACCCGGTGAATTTCGATGACAAGGCGTATGTACATGATGGAATTCTGGTCGCCCGTATTCCCAAAGGAAGATTGGTTTTACGAGCGCCGACGGCGCATTTGCCCATCGATTTGGTGGATCTGATTTTGAGCGCCAAGATCACGCCGGGAAGCGGCGGCAATTGGCGCCTCGTCGAGGGCACATTGGCGGGAAAATGGTCGCTCCCGGCTCTATTCAAAGATCTCAGCCAATTCCGTTATGGCAGCGACGTCATGAAGAAGCTCTGCCGTGACGATATCCTTTATTTGCAAGTCAAGAACTTGTTTTGCTCGGCAACGGACATCCTCGATGCGGCCACGGCCGCGGGTCAAACCGAATGCAATGCGATTTCGTTCGGGATGCGTTTCGACACGGAAAGCATACAACTCGGCGCGGTTGCGGACCCGCTTCCGGATCCACCGCCCGAATGCGATCCCGGATATGATCCGACTTCCGACACGTGTATGAAAGTTCAATGAACGGAGTGCGATTCGGTCCATGGCGACAAACGAATCCTTGCAATGGTTGGCGGACGCGTTGGGACAAGCGCTTGCCGCAGACTTCGGGGGAGTGTCTTTGCCGAATTCCGATGGATACACTTACCGACGGACACATCTGCGAACGTTTCGACAAACGGTTCCGGTCGTCGAATTCAGCCGCGGAGATGAGACGCTTTCGTTTATCGTCACTCCGACGAACCCTGCGGAACCAGCATACAAGCGTAGCCCTCGATATGACATCGTGTATTTTTCCGAAGATGTTCCGGATGCCGAGCAATCGCGAATTTACGGTCGAGACCGCGCGATGATCGACCGATTTGCGGCGTGGGTGATTCAATGGGATCGACGGGTTGGAGCGAATAGGTGAACGACGATTCGCTTGTAGGTCCAGTGCAAAGCCCGGACAGTGCGCTCGTCCCGTTGCAATACGGGGGTTTTTCCTGTAAAGCGCTCGTGGTCGAAGGTGAAAACCGGCTCATCGCACGATTCGAAGCGCGCGGGAGTTCGGATTGGATTGAAGTCACGGTCACGTCATTGGATGCTCCGGGTCCTGTGTTTCGGCGACTCGAGCGATGTGCGGTCCGTTATCGAGGAGCGTTGGCGGTACGTACCGACGAACGGAAAGCCGAGGTTTCTCGTTTGGTTTTGGCGGTTGCATTGTCGATCGATCGATTGTTGACTTTGCATCCGGGAAAAACCATTGCTGAATCATTGGGGCGAAAGCGCGAATCGGGGAAATGGGTATTTGGTCGGGAATCATTGCGGGCGATGCTTTCACCAGAAATCGTGGAAGGAAGTGTTGCGGCCGATGGCTTCGTTCTGTGCGATGTTTATCCCGGTTCGTATTTGCAAAAGTCGCACGAAGGCGTTTTGGATTTGGTTTTGGATTTCCGCCGGGAAGCGGATGGGCGGCGTCTTTTGTTGATTGTCGGGCGCCGGGATGATTCGAAGCCGGCGTTTGCGACGACGACTCATTTCTCCATCAAGCATTTGTCGCTTGGATCGGTGGATCCGCCGGGAGCGGATGCGGTTCGAGCGCTCGTCGGGTTTTTGCTGCAATTGCGCGATCACGACGATCTGGAAGTGGTATTTCCGGACGTACTGGCCGACGTGGCCCCGGCGCTCTTGACGGAAACGACGGTTGCGGAAGAGCGGCCCGACGAAGTGTTGAATTTAGCGATCGACGCGGAGTGTGGGCAATCTTGTGCATTTTGTTCAATCAAAGAAACGGCGCCCGCGGACGATGGAGGAGATCGGGCATTGGCTCGGCTCATTGCGGATTTGGTGTCGAATCACCGGCGCGGAGTGCGCAAGGTGCGCATCAATGGGTATGATCCGCTGGGATTTTCAAAAATTCTGGAGGTGCTCGAAGAAACGAAGCGCTTGGGATATACCGAGGTCCATATTTTTTCGCCTTGTACGAGTTTGGCGAATAAAACATTTTTTGATGCGGTGGTCGATCTTTTGCCCGAAAATGTGCGATTTTACGTGCCGCTGTATTCGACTCGGGCGGAAGTTCACGATCGTATTGTCGGGCGCGAGGGGGCGCACGCGCTCGTGATGCGGGCGCTGGATTTGTTGCTCGAACGATTGAAGCGGGAAAGCGTTTGGATATTGCACGTCGTCACGAAAGAGGGACTTTCCGAGCTGGATTCTTTGGTGGAATTTGCTCAATCGAAGGGGGTGGCATTTCATCCGCACATGCCATATCCGAGTTTCGAGTCGCGAGCGGATCGATATTTTGCGTCGGCGCCGCGCATGAGCGAGGTAGCGGATGCCTTGGCCAAACCATTTTTGCGCGGTGCGCATGTAGGTGTGCAAGGCGTCGCTCCGTGCGTGGTGTTTCAACGTATGCGGCGCGAAAACGTGTCGTTACGTGTTTGGCTCGACGCACCCGAACAAAAGCCGCCGTTGCCGGGTACGGAGTATCGGGACGAGCGATTTCGGCATCGGGCGAGCGAAACGGAGCATGCTGCGTTTCACGCGTCGGCGGTACCTTGCCCGCACGAAGCAAAGTGCGTGCTTGCGTCCGCTTGTCCGGGCGAAGTGTTGCGGAGCTACGTCGAGCTGTACAGTATGGACGAAATGCGCCCGGTCACGTTGCGGGAATTGATCGACGCGATGAAGTGACAGCGCGCTTGTGTTAATGCGCCTAGGATGAGCGCGCCGGATTACACTGCGCACATGTTGTAGCAAAGATATCGTTTCAGTACGGGATTGCGGGTTGTCATTTTTGGCACTGTGCATGCGTAATCGTGACCAAAATTTGCGGCTTATTCGAACCGTGGTCCGGATTTTTGTGCTACATATTACACAATTTGCGCCGCGTGGACATTCCAATTCTCGCACTTGACGCGTCGGAAAAGTGGGAGATATACTCTCGCATCATGGCTTCGGACGATTTGTCGCGTCTCCAGCAGGCGCTCGACGACTACGCGCAAAGCATCGAGAAATTCAAGCGTGGCGACCTCACCGCCGACCAGTTCCGCCCCCTACGCCTCGGCATGGGCGTCTACGCCCAGCTCGCTCATGTCAAGCACATGCAGCGCATCAAAGTCCCCGGCGGACGCATGTCAGCCACACAACTCGAAGCAATCGCCGAGGTCACGGAAAAGTGGGCGCTTGGACTGGCACATATCACAACACGCCAGGATGTCCAGCTTCATCACCTGGAAATCGAAGGCACCCTCGAGCTGCAGCGGCTCCTCGCGGACGCGGGCGTCCTTACTGTTGGAGCTTGCGCGGATACCGTCCGCAATGTAACTGCCTCGCACCTCGCCGGGGTCGTCGAGGACGAAGTCTTCGACGTCACGCCTCACGCGGAGGCGATCACCCAATACTTCTTGTATCATCCGCACAACCGCAAGTTGCCCCGTAAATTCAAAATTGGTTTGTCGGGAAGCAATCGCGACCACGCGCAAATCATGATCAACGACCTTGGCCTGCTCGCTCGGGTCACCGACGCCGGCCGAGGGTTTGCCGTATACGTCGGCGGCGGGCTCGGCTCCACCCCTGAGATCGCTCATCTCTGGCGCGATTTCGTTCCGGAAAAACAACTCCTCGCCGCTTGTGATGCCGTCATTCGAGTTTTCTTTCGCGACGGCGAGCGAAAGAATCGTAAAAAGGCGCGCATCAAGTTCCTTCTCCGCAAACTCGGTGAAAAAGCATTCTTCGAAAAACTCGACCAAGAATTCGACAAAATCCTCGCGGAAGAAGGCGCCGCCCTTCAAGACGAACTCGACCGCCGTTTGGCCGAATGGAAAGACGAAGACGTCCCGGCATTACCTCCCGGCGGCGTTTCGCTCGGGGATCAATCGTTTGCGCGCTGGAAAGCCACCAACACCATCGCCCAAAAACAGCCTGGGTACCGCGTCGTCACGGTAAAACTCCCCTTGGGTGACATCACCGCCGAACAAATGCGCCGCCTTGCCGAAATATCGCGTCAATATGGCAATGGCGAAGTCCGCACGACCAATACCCAAAACTTCATCCTTCGCTGGGTCCCCGAAGGAAACCTCGTCGCCTTGCATCGAGCCCTCACCCTGGTCAACCTCGCCGAACCCGACGCCGACCATATCACCGATATCGTCTCCTGCCCGGGCGCCGACTATTGCTCCCTCGCCATTACGAAAAGCATGGCCGTCGGAGCTCGCGTACGTGAGCATCTCGCCGCAAAGGCTTCCACCGGCAGCGTGGACGACCTCATTCGTTCCATCGGCGAATTCAGCATCAAAATCTCCGGCTGCCCCAATTCCTGCGGACAACATCACGTCGCCGACATTGGAATGACCGGCCTCATGGTCAAAGGCAAAGATGGCGTCGAACGACCTCATTATTCGTTACGCGTCGGAGGCGGCTGCGGGCCCAACGCAAATATCGGCGAACGCCTCGACGGCCGCATTCCGGAAGAAGAAACCCCCAAAGTCATCGCCGCCATCGCTCAATTTTACGTCGCGGAACGCGGTCCGGGCGAAACCTTTCGCGAATTCGCATCTCGCAAAGGCGCCGGCGAACTTTCGAAAATCGGGTTTGGCGCGGCAACCGATATCATTTGATCGCCGGCACGAACCCGCCACCGCTCAAATATTACGCACCGGCGTATTCCTTGTAGAGAGCAACCGCCACGCGGCCAATGAGTTCATAAGGAATGGGCTTGTTGAACTTGAAGCTCAGATTCCCCTTCTCATTTCGATATTCGGATAATTCTCTAACGAGCGCCGCGTCCTGCTTGAGCGGTGGATAAATTCCCAAGTGATTCTTGAACGCCGCAAAATAGAAAAACACCTTTTTGACACGATACGCAGGCATACCATAGCTGATACAACGTTGCGCCTTGGGTAGAGCCGCCTCGACGATACGCTGAATTCGCTGCAAAACTTCCTGCGCATCCACCGAAGCCGCCGAAATATACTCCTCGTGGCTTGCAAACTTAATTCGCTCGGTCATCGCCGCCTCTCTCGAAGGAAGGTGTTTATCCCGCCGAACAATGGAAGTCAAGCGCGTGGTCCGATTCGGCAGGTCATCGTCACCGACCATTACATTGCGTACTTCCGACATTTCCGTAAAGCCAATGCTTGAACCCGTTACACCAACATCGTCGACAGCAATCCAAGGAAACTCATAAGTGCCTCAGAAAGTCTCTTCTAAATCCATTTCACCTCAAAAGATAGTCCACTCCGCCAAACCCAATGACAAAGTCGTCGTGGAAAACGTCAACGTTCCCGGCCAAACCACGCGCCTCGATGCCGGAAAATACAACGCCGTAAAACTGGCGCTCCTGCGCATCCTTCCCAGCCAAGCCCCCGGACTCACCCAAAAACAAATGATGTCCGGCATCCTCCCGCACCTGCCCCAAGATCTCTTCCCAAATGGCGCCAAATCCGGCTGGTGGATGAAATCCGTACAGCTCGACCTCGAAGCCAAGGGCACCGTCATTCGCGACGCCACCAAGCCGCTCACGTGGCGCAAAGCCTGAACGGCCGCTCGAGAGCCCCAACTTCTTCGTGATAAATCCTTTTCATTTCCACGCCAAACGAGTACGGTGCGCGCCGACGAGCGGATCCCGGTATTCGGAGCGACGGATGCCATCGGCAAACCCAAGCCCCAATGGTTCATGCAGGGACGCTGCGGAGGATACGGATGGCCACACGACTTCCCGTCTTGAACGAAAACGCGCCAATCGGGGGGCATGAGAAAGGTTTCGCGAAGACGTTACGCACCGACAACTGGTGGATCGGACCTCTGGTCACGCTCCTCGGGTTCAGTGCCTTCATCGTCTACACAACGTGGGCCGGTCTCCAAGGGCAGTTCTATTATGCCGAACCTTACCTGAGCCCGCTCTATTCACCGGTGCTCTGGACAAACTCCACCCTGCCCGGCATTCAAGGTGCCGCGCCGTTGAAGCACGCGCTCTTCGGCGGATGGCCCACGTGGTTACCCTCGTTTGTCCCGGCATCACCCGCGATCTTCATCCTCGCGTTTCCCGGTGCCTTCCGTTTCACCTGTTACTACTACCGCAAAGCGTATTACCGCGCTTTCGCCGGTTCTCCGCCCGGCTGCGCCGTCGGACCGCTCGCGCAGACGCGCACCTACAGCGGTGAACGCGTCTTCATGATCTTCCAAAACCTGCACCGCTACGCGCTCTACTTCGCCCTCATCTTCGTCGTGATCCTCAGCTACGACGCCGTCCTCGCGTACTTCAAAGACGGCAAATTCGGCGTCGGCGTGGGCTCGATTGTCCTGACAATCAACCCCATCCTCATCGCGAGCTACACCTTCGGCTGCCACTCGCTCCGCCACCTCATCGGCGGTCATGACGACTGCATGTCGTGCGGTCAGCAGACGGCGAAGTACGGCGCTTGGAAAAAAGCTTCTTGGCTCAATGCTCGGCACATGCAGTTTGCCTGGGCAAGCCTCGTATGGGTTGGGCTCACGGATCTCTACGTGCGGCTCGTGGCGATGGGCGTGATCAAAGATCTCAACACCTGGGGCTGAGCCTCCATCTGAGGACACGATGCTGGACGTTTCTGAACTTCAAACGATCGAACACGACGTTCTCGTCATCGGCGCCGGTGGTGCCGGTTTGCGCGCGGCAATTGCTTGCAGTGCAAACGGTATGAACACCGGGGTCGTTTCGAAAAGCCTTCTCGGCAAGGCGCACACCGTCATGGCCGAGGGCGGCATGGCCGCCGCCATGGGCAACGTCGACGCCCGCGACAACTGGAAAGTCCACTTCCGCGACACCATGCGCGGAGGCAAATTCCTCAACGTTTGGCGCATGGCCGAACTCCACGCCAAACAAGCTCCCGATCGCGTTCGCGAGCTCGAAGAATGGGGCGCGGTGTTTGACCGGACAAAAGAAGGTCTGATCAGCCAACGCAACTTCGGCGGTCATCGATATCCGCGTCTCGCTCACGTCGGAGATCGCACGGGCCTCGAACTCATCCGCAGCCTGCAAGATCACGGCATCCACCAAGGCATCCACTTCCACATGGAATGCACCGCGCTCGGTCTGTTGAAAGACGGCGAGCGCATCGCGGGAGCCTTGTGTTACTGGCGCGAAACGGGACGGTTTGTCCTGTTCAAAGCCCCCGCCGTCATCCTCGCAACGGGCGGCGCCGGCAAAGCTTGGCGCATCACGAGCAACTCGTGGGAGTACACCGGCGACGGCCTCGCGATGGCCTACCACGCAGGCGCGGAACTCATGGACGTCGAGTTCACGCAGTTCCATCCGACCGGCATGGTTTGGCCTCCGTCTGTCCGCGGAACACTCGTCACCGAAGGCGTGCGCGGCGACGGTGGCATCCTGAAGAACCGCGATCAGAAGCGCTTCATGTTCGACTACATTCCGCCGAAATTCGCCGCGGAAACAGCCGATTCCGTCGAAGAAGCCAACCGCTGGCTCGAAGGCGACAAGACCGCTCGACGTCCTCCGGAACTTCTCACCCGTGACGAAGTCGCACGCGCCATCAACGCGGAAGTCAAAGCCGGCCGCGGATCTCCGCACGGCGGCGTTTTTCTCGACATCGCTTCGCGTCGCCCCGCGGAGTTCATCAAGAAAAAACTTCCCTCGATGTACCACCAGTTCAAGGAACTCGCGGAAGTCGACATCACCAAGGAACCCATGGAAGTCGGCCCGACGCTGCACTACTTCATGGGCGGGGTTCGCGTCGATGCCGAGTCGCAGATGACGCGAGTCCCCGGCCTTTTTGCATGCGGCGAAGCGGGCGCGGGTTTGCACGGGGCAAACCGTCTCGGTGGAAATTCACTCTCCGATCTCATCGTCTTCGGCAAACTCGCGGGCGACGGCGCAGCCAACTACGTGCGCAGTTTGTCCAATCGTCCCAAGCCCGTGAAGGAACAGGTCGAACAAATCGTTCGCGCCGCAACGGCTCCTTTGAATCGGGAATCCGGCGAAAATCCGTATGTTCTTCAGGACGAACTGCAAGACATGATGGGTCGATGTGTCGGCATCGTGCGCATCGAAGAGGAGCTCAAGGAAGCGATCGATGTCCTTGACAAACTCAAGACGCGCGCGAAGAACGTCAAGGCGCACGGGGCCAGTCAGTACAATCCGGGCTGGCACGCGGCGATCGACATCGGCAATTTGCTGTTGGCGTCGGAAGTCGTCACGCGCGCGGCGCTCATGCGCCAAGAAAGCCGCGGAGCGCACACGCGCCTCGATTACCCGGGCGAACGCGACGAATGGCTCAAGTACAACGTGATCATTCGCAAATCGGCGAGTGGCGAAATGGAAGTCGAGAAGGTCGAAAGGCCGGCGGCTCCGCCAAACCTGCATGCGATTGCGCATTCGAAGATTGAAGACTTGGAGGCCGGTAAAGTCGGCGCCGAGGAGGGCAAATGAGCAAGCGAGTGTTCCGCATTTGGCGCGGCGACAAAGACGGCGGCAAGTTTGTCGATTACGAAGAGGAAGTCAGCGAGGGCATGGTCGTCCTCGACATGGTGCACCGCATTCAATCGCATCAAGCCAATGACTTGGCGTGTCGATGGAACTGCAAAGCCGGCAAATGCGGCTCGTGCAGCATGGAAATCAACGGCAAACCGCGCCTCGCGTGCATGACGCGCATGAATACGTTCGGCCCGGATGAAACGATTACGCTTCAACCTCTGAAGACGTTTCCGATCATCAAAGACTTGGTCACGGATGTTTCGTGGAATTACAAGCAAAACAACCGTATTCCGCGATTCAAGCCCAAGCCGAAAAACGCCGACGGTACCATGCGCATGTACCAAGAAGACGTCGATCGCCCGCAGGAATTCCGCAAGTGCATCGAATGCTTCTTGTGCCAAGACGTTTGTCACGTCATTCGTGATCGCGACCAGAAAAACGGGTTTGTCGGACCGCGTTTCATGGTGCGCCTCGCGAGCCTCGAAATGCACCCGCTCGATAACGACGACCGCGTTCCGGAAATCAAGAAAGACTTCGGTTCGGGCTTCTGCAACATCACGCGTTGTTGCACCGAAGTTTGTCCCGAAAGCATCGGGATTACCGACAACGCCATCATTCCGCTCAAAGAACGGGTCGTGGATCGATATTACGACCCGATCGTCATGGTCGGGCGACTTTTGACGGGCAAGAAAGTCCGGACGAAGTCCCGATTCGAAGAAGGCGGAGACAAACCGAACAACGACGAATGACGCGCTTTGGGGCGACGAGCACCTCGAGTGACTCGAAGCCCCATTTCATCCAATGCGGGGCTTGGGGCCAAGGGTGAACCGACGCCCCTATATGAAGAGGGCAAACCAATGGCCGACAAACTCACCCTGAAAAAAATATCCGCCGCGAGCATCGGACAAGCGCTCGAACTTGCCGATCATTATCGGCTCTTGAACGAACCGGCGCAGGCGGAGAGCATTTGTCGCGATATTCTGGCGGTGGATCCCGGACACGTCGGAGCCAAAAAAGCGCTCCTGTTGGCCCTCAGTGATCAGCTGATTGGCGGCGCATTGCCGGATGCCGTTCGCGCAGCGCTCGATTTGGCCAAAGGTTTGCCCGACGAATACGAACGCATCTATTACACGGGCGTCGTGCACGAGCGTGAGGGGCGGGCACACGTGAATCGCGAAGGAACCTTTGCGTACAGCAAATTACGGCAAGCTGCGGATTTATTCGAACAGGCGGAGAGAATTCGCCCGGCAGGCAATGACGCGGCGATCTTGCGCTACAACGCGTGCGTTCGCGCCATTGAAACCTATCGCCTCAAGCCCCCCGCAGACGAACACGATGGATATTGGGAATGAGACGGGGTTTCCCCCGTACCTCATTCCTCACCACCGCTGCTCGCAACGCCTACGTTCATCCCTTCAAGTGCGTCTTGAAATACTCGCTCACCAGCTCCTCCATATAGATCTTGTCGGCCATTCTTCGCGGCATGTGCCGTTCGTCCGGAAAAGCCAATAAGTCGTACGGCTTGCGCTCCCGAATCAGCACATTGATGAGCCGCGCCGTATGGCGGAAATGCACGTTTTCGTCGATCATCCCGTGCACCAACATCAGCTTGCCCCGGATGTTCCGCACGTGGTGCATCACGCTGCCTTCTTCGTACCCTCGAGCATTCTCCTCGGGCAAACCCATGTAGCGCTCGGTGTAATGCGTATCGTATCCGTCCCAATGCGTCACCGGCGCTCCCGATACCGCCAGATGAAACGTCTCGGGTGCCCGGGACAAACACATGAGCGACATGTACCCGCCGTAACTCCAGCCGCAAATCCCCACTCGTTTCGGATCCGCCAAACCTTGATCCACGAGCCAACGCACCCCGTCGACTTGATCATCCACTTCAATCGATCCCATGCGATGTTTGATGGCACCTTCGAATGCGAGCCCGCGACGCGCGCTGCCTCGATTGTCCAGGATGAACACCAAAAATCCCTGGCTTCGCAAGTATTGAGCGCGCATCATCACCGTCGCACTCCACCCGCGCGTCACGAGCTGCACGTGCGGACCCCCATACACGTACACGATCGTCGGATATGGCCCCGGACCGAAGGTCGCATCGGGCTTGTATACCGCGCCAAACAGTTTTTCCCCATCGCGCGATGACAAACTCACGATTTCCGGTGGAACAAGCCCCAAATCGGCAACCCGCGGATCTTTTTCCTCGAAGATCGTCCCGAGCACCTCACCTGTTTCGAGGGACCGCAGCTTGACCGTCGGCGGACGCTTCAGATGATGATGCACATCGACAAACCGATGACAGGCATGATCGCAAATCACGATATGCATCCCCGGTTCGTTCGTGATGCGTCGAAGCTCGCCCCCGCCGAGCGACACCGCGTACAAATGACTCTCGAGCGGGCTTTCGGCCGTGGCCGTGAAATACACGAGGCCTCGCTTTTCGTCGATTCCGCGAATATCGTCGACCATCCAGTCGCCTTGGGTGAGCGCCCCGAGCAACGCCCCATGTTTGTCGTACCGATAGATGTGTCGATACCCCGTACGTTCGGAGGCCCATAAGAATCCACCGTCGTCGAGCGGCCGGAACATATCGTGCAAGTTGATCCAAAACTTTGTTTCTTCCTTGAGAAGAACCGACCGAGCACCCGTCGCCAAATCGAATGCGACCAATTCGAGCCACGATTGACGCCGATCTTGCATTTGAGCCACGAGCCGCCCGTCGTTCAACCAACCGACACGCGCGAGATACACCTCTTCGCCGTAAGACGTATCCATACTCGTGGACAAACCGCTCTCGACATCCACGATAAAAAGGCGCACGCGGGCATTGTCTTTTCCGGCAAAAGGATATCGATGATCTTCTTGCGCCCCGTCGCCGGTCGTATCTTTGCCTTGATGAACGATGCGATATACCGGAATGTGCGTCTCGTCGACTTCGGCATAAGCGATTTTCTTCCCATCGGGCGACCACCAAAAGCCGTCGTGTCGCCCCATTTCTTCTTGCGCCGCGTACTCGGCCAAACCATTGGTTTTTCCGGTATCACGAGCGCCGGACGTGATTTGTCGCGCCGCCCCGCCTCGAGTCGATGACACGTACAATTCCGCATCGGCCACGAACGCCACGCGCGAACCGTCGGGAGACAAACGCGGGCACTGCGCGGCGCCATGCTCGCCGGCGTAAATCGTCAGCAATGGTGCGTCCGGGCCGATTTGCGTGCAAAGTTCATTCTTGATCGGCACGAGCAAATGAGGCGCATGTTTGGCCCACGCGTAGGTCGTAATTCCCGTTTCACGCTGCCGCATGCGTTCACGACGCAAAGCCTCGGCCAGCGAAACGTTTTGATCCGTGGTGCCTTCGTCGCGGGCAATCAAAGGTTTCTTTTCGTTTGTCGCCGGATCGAAACAATAAAGCTGCCGTTCGAGTGTCCGTTCGGGGCTCCAAAGAAACGTCACGACCGCATCATCGGGACGAAAGCGAATTTGATCCGGAATGGCCAGTCCCGGCAGGGGATGACGCGCAACTTCCTCCAAAGAAATACAACCGGCGCTCAC
>CAYSYX010000072.1:0-8057 GCA_964435055.1 uncultured Polyangium sp.
GGGTAAAACACCTGAAAGAGGAGCTCGATGATCTCGAAGATCTCCTCGCGCGACGGCAAGTGTTTCTTGCCGATGTGATGGCCGCGAGGATCGCCCGCATAACTTGCGAGCATCCCCGCGACCACGTTTTCGAGTCCGTTTTCCGATGAATCCGACATGGTGCGATGGTTTGTCCCGTCAAGACGCCGCGGTCGCTTTTTCCACCTCGTCGAACATGCCCTCGAACAGAACGCTGGTCAGATATCGCTCGCCGGCATCGGGCAGAATGACGACGATCGTCTTGCCTGCGAACGCGGCATCATTCGCCAATCGCAGCGCCGCGACCATGGCCGCACCACACGAAATGCCGGCCAAAATGCCCTCTTCTCGAGCCAATCGACGCGCCATCGCCACCGCTTCGTCATTGGTGACTTGTTCGACGCGATCGACCACCGACAAATCCAGGTTCTTGGGGACGAACCCCGCGCCGATGCCTTGAATCTTGTGCGGACCCGGTTTGACGTCTTCACCGCGGATCGTTTGCGTAATGACGGGCGAATGCACCGGTTCGACCGCGACCGTAACGATCTTTTTCCCTTGCGTGTTCTTGATGTATCGCGAAACGCCGGTGATCGTGCCGCCCGTGCCGACACCCGCGACGACCACGTCGACGGCGCCGTCGGTATCGTTCCAGATTTCCGGCCCGGTCGTTTTTTCATGAATGGCCGGATTGGCCGGATTCTCGAATTGACGCATCAACACATAACGATCGGGTTCCGTCGAGGCCAATTCTTCCGCTCGCGCGATCGCGCCTTTCATACCGAGCGCTCCGGGCGTGAGAATCAATTCCGCGCCGAGCGCGACCAGGACCTTTCGGCGTTCGATGCTCATGGTTTCCGGCATCGTCAAAACGCATCGATATCCGCGTGATGCGGCCGCGAACGCCAATGCAATGCCCGTATTGCCGCTCGTCGCTTCGACGATGGCTTTTCCGGGTTTCAAGATGCCGCGTTCTTCCGCGTCCCACACCATTGCCGCACCAATGCGACACTTGACCGAATACGCCGGATTACGTCCTTCGATCTTGCCGAGAACCGTCGCCTGGGCTCCCTGCGTCAAACGGTTCATTCGAACGAGGGGAGTGCCCCCGATGCTGCGTGAATTATCTTCGAATATGCGCGCCATGGCGGCGACCATAGCACGAGCCATACCGCTTCGTCGATGACCGTTCGACGCATTTGACATGACCGCCGCGACGAGCTTTCATCCTGATGCGCATGTCCGACGCTTTGCCCCAAGCCGCTCTTTCGTACGACCAAGCCAAACAGCAAATCAATACCGGTGCAATGTCGTGCATCGGCGACTTGCGACCGGAAGCGATCAATGCGCTCCTGCCCGTGGTTTCGTACAAAAAATCTACGTTTACCGTGGAACTTGCATTCATCGAGATGCGCAGGGAAGCGTTTTTCTCGGTCGTCGATGTTCTCGCGCAATATTATCGCTATTTCACGGAATTCCGCCGCAGCGCTTTCGGCGCCACGCTCGTGGGCGATCACCACAGCCCCATCGATCGCAAATTCGCCGAACGTCGAAAAGAAAAGGACGGACAAGATCCGCAGCTGATTGCTCCCACCAAAATCACCATTCGATTCGACTCGAAAGGCGGAGGCATGGTGGTTTTTGAAAAAGACGGGCTGCTGCTTCAGGAAGAAATCAATTGCATCATCGACGTATTTCGCAAATGCGCCTGCCGCAATGACGATCCCGCCGTCGTGGCTTCGCCGGCTCAAAAACTCGTGGAGCTCGGCGCCGTCGTTTTCGAATCCAGCGACGAATTTCGCCAGGAACGCATTGCCGGTTATGAAGCGACGAAACGCGAAGTTCGCGAAACCATCGTTTTGCCGTTGCTGCATCCGGAAATATTTCAGGCCGTCGGCGAAATGGCTCGATCCCGGCCCGGACCATGTTTGCCGCGCGCGGTTCTTTTCGAAGGACCCCCGGGGACGGGAAAAACCACGATGGCTCGAGTCATTGCGAGCGAGAGCGCCATTCCGCTCGTTTACCTGCCGGTCGAATCCATCATGAGCAAGTGGTATGGCGAATCCGAACGGCGGCTCGAAGCCATTTTTTCAACCGCGGCCACGTTGCCGAAGAGCATCGTTTTTCTGGACGAAATCGATGCCTTCGCCGGATCCCGCGAACGCGCCATGCACGAAAGCACAAGGCGCATTCTGTCCGTTTTGCTTCGTCAGCTCCAGGGCCTGGTCGATCGCAGCAATGTCGTCGTGATTGGCGCGACGAACCGCAAAGCTGACCTCGACCCCGCGCTGCTCAGTCGTTTCGACCTGTTTGTCCGGTTTCCTCTGCCAAACCCGGACGAACGCGCCAAGATCTTGAGTTACTACGCCAAGCACTTGGGTGCAGACGCGGTCCGCACGCTCGTCGACATGAGCGAAGGGCGCGCGGGACGAGAATTGGAGGATGCGTGCGGTGTGGCGGAGCGAATGTGGGCGTCGCAAATCATTGCGACGGGGGCTGAGGTGACGCCGCCGCCGGTGGACACCTACGCGGCGGCGTTTCGTCTCAAGTTTCGTTGAATCAGATTTTCAACTTGGCGCACGTCGCGGCATCTTCCGCGCGCACGGCTTTGGCGTTTTCGATGTCTTTCTTCGATCGCGCCGCGTGCTCGACCGTGCCTTCTTTGACCGGCGTCCAGCTCGCGTCTTTCGCCGCAAAGTCCGTCAACATCGTGACCGCTTTTTCTTCCAAACCCATCTGCTTCTCGAGCGCTCCGATGTACGTATCGTGCGCCTTGAGCAATCCTTCGCAGCTGTCTTGGAGCTGCTTGATCGTCACGCTCTTCGGGTCCTTCTTGTATTGCTGACCCAGCGCTCCATAAGCTTCCGCCGCCACGACGCGTCCACCGTCGGCCACCAGCGCCGCACCGAAGTATTGATTGCGCACGGCATCGTATTGCATGAACGCCATGTCGGGCGTCGCGCTCGCGTACATGCCGGTGCCCGTCGAGTTTGCAAAGGCAAACGTGTACGGAATCGTGAATTCGTCGGACGTCGTTTTCATCGGCAGCGCCGCGACTTTGGGCTGCAAACACGCCGCGACGCCCGTTGCCGTCGCATCCGTCGAAGGATCGAACGTCACCGTGTTTCCGCCGGCTTTCTTCAGCTTCACGCTCGCCTTGAGCGTCAGCGGCTCGGCGTCTTTCCACGGCGCGTAACAATCGCAAAACGTGCTCTCTGCCAAACGAATCGCGCCGGTCGCATCCGAACCTTCGCCCATGCCCATCTTCACCGACGGCATGCTCGCGACCGAATGTTGGAACGGCACCTTGGCGGTGATCGAGCCTGTCGTCGCGCCGGCTTTGGCGGCCCAATCGGGAGCGGACGAGACAAACTTCTCGATGCCCGCGCCAATGCACTTCTCACCGTCCGGCGTGACGTTTGTCCCGGTAATCTTGTGCGTGAGTTTGCCGCCGCTCAGCGTCGTTTCGAGCGTGAAGTCGGTGGCCTCGGCGGGACCGCGGTTTTTCGGGTCGACCAAGCACTCCATGACGAGCGGACGAGACGCGACGACGAGGCCCGTGAGCACCGCCGTGTTGACCTTGTCCGGGATGGCAGGGGCTTTCGGGAAACAAACCGCCAAGTCGACTGCGCTGATGTTTCCGATTTTTTGTTTGGCCACGACAGGATCGGGATTCTTGGCATCGCCTTGGGGTTGTCCGCCGCATCCGAATCCAAAGCCGAGTGCGAACAGTCCCGTGATGATCTTTTGTGTTGTGTTCATGGCGGTTTTTCCGAGGAATGTGGCCCAAGACAAACGGGCGTTGGCGCGCACGTTAGCGCGGTACGGGCGTGAGAGACAACGATTCCTGTCGACTGTGGAGGATCGGGTGACGCGAACGTGTCGTGACGGATCGTCCGCCTGCGCTTCAGGGACCTCGACGCGACGCCGGCACCGAACCGCGTACGGAAGCAGGATCGATTCGACCGCGCAGATAATCGAACGCGAGCTGTTCGTCGTTAAAAACCTTCATCGGTAATCCGAGGCGTTGCATGTGCCGCTGCACGTGCAGAAGTCCGATGGCCGTACGAATCAGCACCGCCGATCGCTTGAAGTCGCGGGACAAAAGCTTGGGTTGATCCCCGGCAGCTTGCTCGAATTCCGGATCATCTCGCGGAGGGGCCAGGCGCATGTCGACGAGAACCGACGTATTGGCTCGATCCAGCGTTTCGACGATGCGTCGTATCGGATCGAATGCCGTGCGCACTTCATTCACCGACGAGTACGAATTCGCCGTGCGGCGCACGATCAAGATCTGTTCGCGGATGCCCCCTTCGATCACCCAATGCGGGCTCAAATGCAGAGGTCGCGTCGAGAACATGGGCGAACGTTGGCGCGGGTTGCGCGACGTTGTCAATCACGATGCTCGCAAACGCATTGCACTGTTCGCAAAAGCATCTCCATCCGTCGGAAGCGCCATGATACTGTCGCTCTACGCTTCCGATTTCCACGTCCATCGGAGCGTCGCCAACCGGGCTTTTTCGCGCTGGGATGGGCGTATCGCCGCGACACACAGGTGACCAACGATGGCTGCCATGAACGCCCCCGGAACTAGCAACCTTACGGTCGAACTCGCCTCGGGTGAAACGTTCGATGTGCGTGAATTCACGGTGAACGAACGCATGTCGCAACTCTTCGAGGTTCGTCTTGTCGCATTGACCGACAACCCCAACGTGGATTTCGAAGCCATCGTGGGGCAAAAGGCGACCTTCGTCATGCACCACGGCCAAGGCTTTGGGGCGCAGCGAATCTGGACGGGGATCTGCAACGAACTCGAGCAACTCGCCGTCGAAGAGACGGGTTTGTCGAGTTACCACATCGCGATCGTTCCTTCGTTGTGGCTCGCGACGCAACGCCGCAATCACCGCATGTTCCAGCAGATTTCCGAGCCGGACATCGTCGTGAAAATGCTCGAGGAATGGGGCGTCGAGCCGGTGCTCAAGATCGACAAAGCGGCGTACAAGAAGCGCAAGTATCGAGTGCAATACGCCGAGAGCGACTTTGCCTTCATCTCCCGCATGCTCGAAGACGCGGGCATCACGTTTTATTTCGAGCAGCAGGGTGGGGAAACGAAGCTCGTGCTCGCCGATTCTCCCCAATCCAACGCCGCTCGCACGCCCATCGCGTTCCGGGACAATCCCACGACCGCGGATCTCGAACACGTCACCGATGTGCGTATCGTTCGAAAAGTTCGTCCTGGAAAACTTACCATCCGCGACGTCGATTACCGCAAACCTCCCGCGTACAACCTCGCCGCGACCGCATCGGGAGGTGCGAGCGCCGTCGAGGACAAACTCGAACGGTTTCATTACGAGCCCGGTGCATTTTTGTTCGGCGCCGAAAAAGGCGACGATACGCCCGCGGCCGATGACAAAGGCAAGACCCGCACCGACGAATCCGAAGGTCAAAAACTCGCGCAACGTCGCCTCGAAGCCAAACGCTCGAGCGGCACGAACGTGTCGTTCACGACAAACGTTCACGACCTCGCGCCCGGCATCGTGACGAGCTTCCTCGATCATCCCCGGTCCGATTTGGCCAACGGCGAACAACTGCTCATCGTCGAATCCAATCTCGCCGGCACGTCGACGGGGGAATGGACCCATCATTGCGAAGCGAAGAGCGCCAAGCAGCCGTATCGTCCCCCGACAAACTCGACCAAACCCAAAGTCAACGGCGTCGAAAGCGCCACGGTCGTCGGTCCCGCCGGAGAAGAAATTCACTGCGACGAGTTCGGTCGCGTTCGCGTCCACTTTCACTGGGATCGCGAAAGCAAAATGGACGACAACAGCTCGTGTTGGATCCCCGTGAGTCAACCGTGGGGCGGCGCAAGTTACGGCGGTGTGAACTTGCCGCGTATCGGACAAGAAGTGCTCGTCGACTTCCTCGGCGGTGATCCGGATCGACCCGTCGTCGTGGGTCGCGTCTTCACGAACCTGCAAAAGGTTCCGTACAAACTCCCC
Source organism: uncultured Polyangium sp. (assembly GCA_964435055.1). Taxonomy (GTDB): domain Bacteria; phylum Myxococcota_A; class Polyangia; order Polyangiales; family Polyangiaceae; genus Polyangium. The sequence continues at coordinate 6,018 of CAYSYX010000072.1, forward strand.
GACAACAAAACGCAGAGCGGCCTCAAGAGCAATTCGACCGGAGGCGGCGGTGGCTACAACGAATTCATGTTCGAAGATGCGCAGGGCAAAGAGCTCGTCCGCATGCAAGCCGAACGTGACTACAACAAGCTCGTCAAACACGACGAAGTCGCCACGGTCATGAACGATCGCACCAAGACGGTGCATCGCGACGAGAACGTCACGATCGGTCAGAACCGCACGAAGTTGGTCAAGGCAAACGAGACGGTGACCATCGGGAAAAACCTGATGAAGACCGTCCAGGCCAGCGAACGCGAAGTCACCGCCGTCAACCGCAGCGTCGTCGTCGGCGTGAATCGAGCGACTCAGGTCGGCGCGATCGATTCGACGACGGTTGGCGGGACGTACTCGGTCATGGTGTCTCCTCCCGGCGAAGGTGGTCCGGCTGCAGGCACAGCTCAAACCATCGTCCACGACAAGATCACGTTTTCGACTCCGGGCGGCGCTTCGATCGAGCTGTCCGGATCGACCATCACGCTGCACGCGAAGACGATCGTCGTGAACGCCGATGACCAAGCGACGGTGTCCGCGAAGGGACAAACCAACGTGTTGTGCTCGGGTGGCGACGTGATCATTCGCGGCGGCCCGATGGTCAAGATCAACACCTGATCTTGCTGTGACAAACCTTTGGGGCTCATACGAATGGGCCCCGAGGTAAACGCGATCGGTTTCAATCCGACAAACTCTGCTGCCTCGAGCGAAGTTGGCGCAACAAAGCGTCAGAACTTGATGTTCGTCGGTACGGGCGGCGCCTTGCGCTTCGTCGTGAATGGCGGAACGGGTGTTGTCGACGTCGGACCTGCCGACGTCTTTGTCGCCGCACTCGTGCGTGCGCTCGGTTGAGGTGCCGTGTCGCTCGTGACCGGCGGCGGCGTCGTAGCCGTTGGTTCGACACGTGCCGCGCTCGCGGACGGAGCCGGCGTCGGTCCTTCAGCACCGGAATTCGCCGTCGGCATGACCGAGGTGGAGAAGAGCGAGCTTGTGGCGCTCAGGAAAATGAAAACACCGATGCTGACGGCGAGAAGGGCTCCACCAATGATCCACTTGCGACGCCCGTCGCCGCGAAGCCCTTGCCAATCCGCTCCATCACGAGCGACCACGGGAGCTGTCGATGGCGCGCCTTGAGGTTCGGCGCCTGGAACCGCGACGCGTGGCAGTTGCGCCGGCTGGAGCGTCAACAGCTGAGGCGTATGCGAACCGAGCCACTCGGTTTGGATAGACATACCCGAGATGTCTTGGTGAATGCCATGAGACACGGCCCACGCGGCGAGCGCCGTGCCCATGTCACGCATGGTTTGCCAACGTGCGGTGGGGCTCTTGGACAAACCTCGATCGATGATGCCGCTGAGTTCCGTATCGGCGATGCCGTACGCATGAATCGGCATCGGCGGGTTCGAGATGATGGACGATATGAGCGCGTTGTAGTTGTGACCTTCGAAGGGGCGTTTGCCCGTAATGCTTTCGTAGAGAAGAACCGCGAAGGTCCACACGTCCGTGCGGTGATCGATGTCGAGCTGTCCTCGGGCTTGTTCCGGCGACATGTAGTCGGGGCTTCCGAGCACTTCCCCGGCCATCGTTTGATGACGTTCAATGTCGTCGCGCAACACGCGCGCGATGCCGAAATCGAGCACTTTGGGAACGAGCTTTCGCGACGAATCATCCGTCGACAACATGATGTTGTCCGGTTTGAGATCGCGATGAACGATGCCTTTGGCGTGCGCTGCGCCCAGGGCCGCGGCGACCGGTAACAACATCTGCACCGCCACACCGGGCTCGAGACGTTTCTTGCGGGTGATGAGCGCGCCGAGCGAGTCGCCCGTGAGGAACTCCATCACCAAATACGGGTCGCCGACTTCGGTTTGTCCGAAGTCGAAGACGCGCACGATGCCGGGGTGTCCGAGTTTCGCCGCCGCACGAGCTTCCGTCAGAAGACGTGCCGCCGCTTCTTCCGTTGCTCGATCGCGGCGAATGAGTTTCAGAGCAAAGTCGGCATCGAGGCTC
>CAYSYX010000072.1:8067-19901 GCA_964435055.1 uncultured Polyangium sp.
GATTGCGGACGACCCACACCGCGCCCATGCCGCCTTGACCGAGCACTCGTTCGAGGCGGTACTTGCCCGCGATCACCGTGCCCGGCGCGTAGATCATCTTGGGCGGGTTGAATTCGACACGCGGAACGTTTGCCGCAGGGTTTGCCGCAGGGTTTGCCGGAGGATTCGGCGACGCACCCGGTTGCGCCGTGTTGATCATCGGAATCGTTCCCGAACCGAGCTTGGCGCTGAGCAGCTCTTCCGGGATTCCTTCCATCTCCGGAATGGGCGTCGTCACCGCGGGCATCCCTGCCGATGAACGGCGTGGATCCGAAGGGGCCGCCGGCGGTGTGACGACCGGCATCGCCTGGCTGCTTCGTCGTGGATCAACGGGCACGGGCGGTGGGGCCATGGCGGGCAGCGCTTGGTTTGACCGACGCGGATCCACCGCTGCGGGCGGTGGCGTGACCGCGGGCATGGCCTGGCTGCTCCGGCGTGGATCGACGGGCACGGGCGGAGGCGCCATGGCCGGGATCGCTTGATTCGTCCGACGAGGATCACCGGGCGGAGGCGGAGCGTTCACGACGGGCATCGTCCCGGACGAACGTTTGCCCAGGGGATCTTGTTGGACAAACCCTGGCGCCGGCGGTGGCGTCGTCGTGCGCGACCCGGGGGCGCCTGCGCTTGGTGGAAGCGGAGGCGGCTGCATGGCCGGGCGCGGAGGTTGCGATTGCCCCGGTCTCGGAGGAGCACCGAATGTCGGACCTACCGCGCCGGGACGTGGTGTTGCCGTCGCCTGAGGCGGCGTCGATCCGGGTTTGCCCGGGATGAACCCTGGACGCGGCGGCGGAAGCGGAAGTTTGGACGGCGCAGAGGGGGGCGCCGGCTTTGGCGGCGCAGCGGGAGGTGCCGGTTTTGCTGCGGTGGCCGGCGCTTGGGCCAACGATTCCGCCGCCGCCGCTTGAAGCTCGGGCGGGGGAATGAGTCCGGCCAGCGTTTGCGCGTGCATCTTCTTCGAGATCGAACTCACGCTCGCCGTGCCGTCGCTATCGTTTGTGAACAAACCACCATCCGTTGGACCTCCAACGGTCAGCAGTTCGTCGGAACGCGACGGCGTGCCCACGGAAATCACGCGTGAGACGAGCGATGGATCTCCGGCGACGACCTTGGCCGCGGCGCCGAATTCGCCGGCAACCGTCTCGCCAAGCTCATCGACATCAGCGCTCGGCTTGGTTGCCGCATTCGATGAACTCGAACCAGACGTGCCTCCGGTCACGTGCGCAGGCGACGGCGCCGCGCTGACAGGCGCGTTGGGTCTGGTGGTCGAAGGATCGGCCATAGAATGAGTTTCGCGCGTCGAACGAACCTAAGAAGCAGCGTACACCGGAACGCCGCGCATGGGCGAACTCTCTACAAACGAAGGCGCAACTTGCCGCGGGTCAATCATGTCCTGCGCGAATCAAGAATCCCGTGCCGCCTCAATCGCTCGCGTGACTCGTTGCGACAATTCGAGATTCGCCATCGTTCGGCGCAGATACACGCGTTCGATACGCATGAGCGAACTTTGAGGCAACCCGAGGTCCTTCAAGGTCGGCTCAACGACGCCTCGCTCCGCGGCGACCACGATTTGCGCAAACTCTTCCGGACGGATCGGGCCTCGCTCCTCTTCGAGCCGCATCACATAAGCGTCATCGAATTTTTCGAGCAGCTTGGTTTTTCCTTTGCTCGTTTCGGTGGTGATTGCGTCGTTCCACCGTGTCTGCATCGCCTTGAAGCGCGCGTCGTCGAGCTTGTCGGACTCCAAGATTTTATCTCGGTCCTCTTTGCGCCGCGCGATGGACGCCGAAAGCCGGGCACACCTCTCGATCGTGTCGTCTTCGTCTGCAACCGGGGGCGTTTCACTCACCGCGTCTCGAGGTTTCTCGACGACGCCGGGCGTTGTTGAATCCGCTGTCGGCGCCGTTCGAACCACCATGTCCGGCGTGGCCAACGGGCCGATCATCGGTGGCGCTTCAGGAAGCACATCGATGGGCGGTGGCGGGGGCGGAGCAACGAGCGTCGGCGATGCGGGGAAATTCGTTGCAGTACCAACGACTGCGAAGCTCGGCGTCGCCGCGGCCGGTGTTGCTACAGGAAAAACAGGAGCCGGCAAAGGCGGCGGTGCAGGTTGGACTGGAAAAACCGGCGGCGGAGCAACCGGTTGCGGCGCGGGCGCTGGTTTTGCCGGAAATAGAGGCGTCGTCGCGTGTTGCGGCGAGTACGAGCCGGAAGAGGATTTCGTCGACGGACCGGTTGGAGTGACGAACGGTAGATCGCGTGCGGGCGGAGTCGCCGCCGCACCCGGAGGCACGCCGGGCGAAGAACCGCCGGGGGGCACAAATGGCAGCGCGGGCGACGACGGTGCCGATGGCCGACTCGGTGAGGCGAATGGCAACGCGTTGTCGCGTCCCGCAGGCGGAGAAATTTGCGTTGTGCGCTCGTTGCCCGCCCGAGGCGCCGCGACGAAGGGCAAGGTGTTTGTCTTGACCGAATCCGATTGGACAAACGTGATCTCATCGTCGCCCACGAGCGCCGGATCGTCGAGGTTGAGATCCATCGTGTCGGGCGCGGCGATTTTTTGCGGATCAAACGGTGTCGCCGGGCGGCTTTCGCTCCGAACGTTGATGCTGAGGGTATCGCCGCCGTCCGGATCGTTCATGTTCATCGGCATCGCGAGGAGCGCCGGATCGTGGCGTGCGTACACGCGGCTCGTCTCCGGGGCTTGCAGCGTCACCACGATCCGCCCCGCTTCGGACGGATGACCAAGAGCTACGGTGCCCCGCCACGTCAGCGTGCAAATGCGTCGACTCGTTTCGATCCACAACGTGTCCGCACGCAGCGGCACCGGATCCCGCCTGCCCGTCGCTCGCTCCACCACCGCGCTCGGCTGAAGCCCCGGTAGTTGCGTGACGAACCGCGGCTGATCAGCCGTCAAACCCTCCAACAAAATTCGTTCGTCTGGACGTACTTCACGCAACCGTTGGTCAACGGGCGCGACGTTGAAGAACGACGGATCGATGTCGTCCGGCAGGACATTTTCGTACCAATTCGACGGCGAGAACGTCGTGGCCAAGTGGCCGAGACGAACTGCACGGAGCGGCCATTCCGGTGCGATGGGTCCGTAACCGATGATTTCGGAGAGATCATCCGGATGCGTGACGTGCAGGCCGGGAGCTTGAAGGTTCGCCAAGGAGACGGAGCCGAAAAGATCCTTCTTGTCATGGCGCATGCCCACGGGGTTTGTCGTGCCGGGGCCTCCGAGCGCGCGTTCGTAACGCAAGCGTGCGCGGGTGATCTTCTGGCCGTCACGAAGTTCGCCGTGCGCCGTGTAAAGTCTGTCCGCAAAAACCTCGATGCGTTTGTCGACTTCGCCCACGCACAAACGCGTCATGATCGAGCGGACCGGTTGTCCCCCGGGCGCAAACGCGTGACCAACCAGAACGACATCGACGTCGCGTTTGAAGGGAACGACATCCGATGGCGCAAACACGCTGCGATCGGGCTTGTCCTCCCAACGTAGATCCTGTTCGAGGATCGCTTCTTGTGTCGACGCCAGCGCCGAAGTCGTCGGCGACAACAAGAACGTCGCCTTGCAAATAACCAGGTTGCACCACGCGCCGCGCATGGTGCGGTAGGGACGACTCATCACGAGAAGCGGACTGTTGGAAACGATGTCCATGGTTTGTCGAGGCACCGCAGACGTTCGTTACCCCTGCCTCTTGTACCGAGCGTAAGCGTTTGCCATCTTCGTGTGATACGCGTTCGATGCGTAGTCGGGGCCGTTGTAACCACGCGCGAATGCCGCCCAGTTGCGGGTCTTCAGGTGTCGAGTGAGGTTATTGCCGCGACAGAATCCAAGAAACGCTCGCAAGTGCTGCGCTTCGGATTCGAACATGTCGTAGACGAACTGCCTCACGTTCGACCAACCACACAGTTTGTAGTTGCTGCCGAGCACTTGAAACATGCCCCACGAGGCGCTTTTGACGGCGGCATCCGGATCGAGCGCGAACGCTTCGCGAATCACGACCCATTGGTCCTTCTTGTAGCTCGCTCGCCTGCGCGGGCTCTTGTACGGAGCGGACAAGTGGGGATGGGAGACGTCGTATTTGTGTTTGGTGTTTTCGCGGAACAGGTGAATTTCGAACAGGATTTTCGGACGTTTTTGCGCGTCGAACCCCGTTCGTCCGCCCGATTCGACTTCCGCGACCGCGCGTACGGCGGCGGTTTCACATCCCAAACTGTTTGCTGCTGCAACGAAATCACTCGAAGCCAGCTTGCGTGCCGCGCCACTCGTCGGGAGCGTCCAAGGTCCCGTTGCCGGCGGCCCGCCGCCTTGCGGTGAAGGTCCCGGTTCAGGCGTTGGTGTTGATGGCTGCGGAGGTTTCGGCGGCTGCGGTGTGGGCGCGTTCGGTGTCGCGCTCGGGAGATTAATTTTTTGTCCAACGAAGATCTGGTTGGGGTTCTTGATCTGCTTATTCGCCGCGAGAATCGCTTGTACCGTCGTGTGATTTCGACTGGCAATCGCAGCGAGCGTATCCCCCGATTTGACGACGTAGCTCATGGGCTTCCCTGCGTAATCGCACGAAAGATCCGCAATCCTTCGTGAAGAGGATTCGTTGAACGAGCTCGACGAATATCACATCCGATACGTTCGAATGACGATCATTGACCGCGAGAGCGCATGTCGGGATGATTCTCGTCGTGTGGCGAAAAGAGGACGACGCGCTGCTCGCGCGACTCACGGATGAAGTCGCATTCGAGCGCCTCGTTCACGCGCAGATGGGAAGAGATTCCGCCGTTCCGTGGCACGCCGTCGGGCTTTGCGCAGCGTTGCGTGGTGCACCGGGTGGCGCGGAGGCGATCGAGAACGCACGGAGCGGGAACATCGCGACGCTCATCGGTTTGCTCGATCCCGTACGGCATCTCGAGAGCAGCCCCGAGTTGCTCCATCACCTTGCGCTTCATCACGCACGCGTCGCGAGCACGCTCAATGATGCGGAAGCATTTACCAAGTCGCTGATCGCGTGGTTCGCGCTCGCCCGAGACGAACGCTACTTGCGTGAGCTCGGCGAAGCCGTCGTCGGTGGTTCACTTCCTCGAGCCGAACTGGATCGCGCGCTCGCCGATGTCCCCTTGTGGCCGGTGGAAGAAATTGGAGAGCGAGCGCGGACAGGCGCGCGGGATCTCACGCCTGCATCGAGTTTGGCGATCGCTGTTCTTCGCCGAGTGCCCGAGGTTTGTCGCCTTGCAGGCATCTCGACTGAGCTTGCCACGCGGGTAAACCAACGGGCCGCTTCGATTCTCGCGTCGGCTGTGGAAGATGCGATCACGCCGATTCTCACGGCGATAGCCGAAGCGAAAGCCAAGGCCGAACCCTCGCCGCGGGAAGGTGCTGCGCTGCTTCAAAGGTTTGTCGCAGCATGGAATTGGTCCGGCCAGGACGAGACGGTGGAGATCACCGCGGTGGACGAAGCGACTCCTCTCGGCTGGACGCATTGCCGTCAAAGTCGTTGGGGTGATTTGGGGATTCTGCTCGAACCGATCTGGCCGCTCGTCGAATCTTTCACGCGGCGCATCGAAGCCGATCCATCCAAAGTCGCCTACGCCGCACGATGTGCGCAAATGTTGGTGTTCAAAGCAGATTGCGCGCGTACCGAGGCCGAGATCACTGCGATTTCGGAGCGAGCCTTGAAGATCTGTCCATCGCATCGCAACACGCGCCTGACCTTGGCGCATTCACTCTGCGAACAGGCGTTGCAACTGCTTCCCGGCGCGCGAGCTCCGACTCGACAAACCGTCGCGAAGGCCGAAGAAATGATCAAACGTGCCGAGTCGATTTTCCCCGAAACAGCTCGGTTGGGCGAAGCAAACAAGCGGCTTGCCGAAGCCAAGAAACTTTTGGGGATGACGTCATGAGTGAATCGAGTTCCAACCCTTTCGAGCGATTCGGCATCGATCCGAAAGAGGGTCCACGCGCGATCACCGAGCGTCTGCGCGAGCTGGCCGAAGATGCGAACGAAGCCGATCGCGGAGCCATTCGTGCCGCTTGGGAAGAACTCACCCTTCATCCTTTGCGTCGGCTGCGTGCGGCCATCGGAGCTCATCCTCAGCATCCGGATGCTTCACGCACGTCGCCGGAATTCGCCCCTCTTCGCAAACGAAAAGCGCCGACCGAGCAACCGTTCACCGTGGCGGACTTTGCTCCGCGTCCTTCGGTCGCTCATGCCCTGCGTGCGTTTTTCTCGGCCGCCGACTCCCGACCGATCCAGTCGACTCCCCAACCGCTCGACGACGATCCGGTCTTAGCCCTTTCGCCATCGGAGAAATCAAGAAGCCATGTTCGTTGATCGACCTGTCGGAATTGACCTTGGAACGACAAACTCGGAAATCGCGATGCTCGATCCTTCGGAGCGGGACTTGCACATCTTCGCCGATCGTTTCGGACGACGAACGGTGCCTTCCGCCGTCGCGTGGGATCCCAAAGCCGAAGCGTTCGTCGTCGGACATACCGCACGTCAGCGTCGTGGAAAAACACCCGGACCGATCGAATCGATCAAGCGGCGGATGGGACAAACCGTCACGGTCGACGTTGGTCCGCATGCGCTCTCGCCTGCCGAGATCAGCGCGAAGATTTTGGACGAGCTGCGCGTACGCATGCGCGAGCACCTCGGCAAGCAGGCATCCGCCGGGATCGAAGTTCGCGTGGATCGTGCGGTGATCACGGTGCCTGCGTACTTCGACGCTCCGCAAGTCGAAGCCACGCGTCAGGCGGGAGAGCTCGCCGGATTCGAAGTCATCGGCATCCTGCAAGAACCCACCGCCGCGGCCATTTATCACACCTGGAAAAACCGTCTCGGTGACGGAAATTTCCTCGTCTACGACCTTGGCGGCGGCACGTTCGACGTGTCGATTCTCCGTTGCTTGGGCGGCGAATACCAAGTGCTCGCGATCGACGGCGACAACTACTTGGGTGGTGACGACTTCGACCGCCGCTTCGCCGAACGTCTGCGTCAGATGCTCGTTGAACGCGGGTACGCACTCGATCTCGACGTACGCAACAACGAAGACGATCGCGCGAAGTTCGGACGCATCGTGCACCTGGCGCAAGAGATCAAAGAGTCACTCTCGACGTCCGAAGTCATGAACGTCTCCAAACAAGAGTTCATGAAGGACAAGAACGACGACCCCGTGTCGTTCGAGGCCGAGATCGGTCGAGCCGAATACGAGAAAGCGATCTCCGATCTCGTCGAGACGACCATTGCGTGTTGTGAACGCGCGCTTGCTCGCAGCGCGGAAACTTCCTCCGTGGATCTTTCCCAGATCGATCACGTCGTGCTCGTCGGTGGATCGACGCGCGTTCCGATGGTGATTCGTCGAGTCGTCGAAGCCATCTGCAAGAAGAGCCGTTCGGAAAAACCACTGCAAGACGAAGTGGACACATGCGTCGCGCTTGGTGCGGCGATCCATGCGGCGCAATTGGGCGGATTGCGCTTGGGCGAAGAGCAAAAGAAGGTGGCGATTTCGTTCACGACTCCGCTCGTCAGTCAATCGGCGAAGGTTCGTCTTGGTCTACGGTTTGACGCGGTACCTTCAAGTGCGACCGAGGCGATCGTTTTTCGTGGCATCTCCGCGCAAGAAGGTTCGGATGAAGTCACGCGTATTGCCGTTCCCGAGTCGAACGAGACCGTGACCCGGATTGAAATTCCGTTGGGCGAAGAACCCGAGCAGGGCATGCGCGTCAGCATTCGTTCCTCGGAACGCGAAGTGCTCGCCGAGCTGCCTTTTGCCGTGTACCGCGGTGACGTTCGTCCTCGAGCCAGCGCGCTCAGTCGTCCGTCGGTCGTGGCGAAAGACATTGCGATCGAAGTCATTCGTGCCGGACGTCGTGAACGTCGCGTTCTCATCTCGCGTGGCGCCGGTTTGCCCACCGAGGTGAAGCATCGATTCTTCACGGCTGATCAAAGCGGAGCGGTCGTGTTGCGGCTTTTGCAAAATCGCATGCCCATCAAGACGCTCTTGCTGCAAGTGCCGAAGGAGTTGCCTGTCGGTACGCCCGTGGATCTCACGTTGCGATGTGATGATGCGATGCGCATGGAGGCGCGGGCTGTCGTGGCCGGCCAAGAGTTGTGGGCGCAGGTGGAGCCACCCGCGGCGCCGCGTTTCGATCCTGCCGGAGCGGTCGAAGCGTTGATCGAGGATGCCGAGAAGACCGGGAAAAACCTATGGGGGAACAACTCGGCAAGTTATCGCGCCGAAGCCGACATGCTCGTTGCCGGCATTCGCGAGGTTGTCATGACCGACCCCGACAAGATGCAGGCGCTTTGCGAGAAGTTGCGCATCCTCGTCGATTGGTATCGCGGCGATCCGAATGAAACGTTGTCGCCTCCGATGGCTCGATTCGAAGAAGAACTCGGCGCGCTTCGACGTGTCGTTTATCGATCGACCGGAACGTTGCACGGGATGGATCGCGCCGCGTGGGAGAAACGCATTGCAGATATCGAGGAGCGAGCCTCGGCCGCGTACGAAGCGAACGACGCCGTGGTTTGGCGCCGCGTGTACAACGAAGTGCAGGCTCTCTATGAGACGGCGGTGCAAGAAGAGTTCTCCGCGCTGCGTCTCGACGATCCGTCGTACCTCGAACGGCGAGTCATCGGAGCGCGACTCTATGCGCAAAGTGTGGAGCGTAAACTCGTCGACTTCGTCCCGTCGTCATCGGATGTCGGGCCGTTGCAGTTGGCTGAACGAGACAAACTCGTCGCGCAACTGCGAGAAAAAGCGACCGAACCTTTGCGTGCTCTGTCCGCCAATACGAACGACGCGGCGGCACTTCGTCGCAAGCTCGAAGCGATCCACGCTGAGACCTCGCGCATCGAGAACGCGCTCGAACGATTGCCCGCGCTTGGTCTCGTGACCGAGCGTGGTGGCGCGTAAACGGAGACGTCTGCGCAGATGGCGATCGTTGATGAGCTTGGATTGGCGGCGGCGGAGCTACTCGAGCGCTCCGTCGGACCGTTCATCGCTTTGAGTACATACAAGCCTCTCATTCCGCAAACGCTTGTCGGTTCGCCATGTGCGCGTGTTCTTCTCGGGGCGCTGCGCTGCGCGGTCAAACTCGGGGATGAAAAAGAAGTCGAGAGTTTGGCCGAGCGTTACACGCTGATCGTCAACGGTGGTGAGCACCTCGCGGAGATCATCTCGCTGTGTAAAACGCTCGTGCGGGAAGGCCGACGTTCGGCCGCCGTCACGCTTGCTCGCGCCGAAGCGGAACGGGAAAGTCGAGCGCGTGCGTATTACCTGCTCGGTCGATGTCTAGAGACGATCGGTGATTCGAAACGAGCGTTCGAAGCGTTCGGTCATGCCGCGTCGTTGGCTGACAAAGAAGGCAACGCGTCGGACGTCGCGCTTGCTGCTCGAGCCAAGCGTGTCGAGCGAATGCTTGGAGATCAAACCAATCCTTCGCTTGCGTTCGCCGACGCGGCTGCCGTGGATCCAGCGGGAGCGCCTCCTCAGCAGAAGCTCGTGATCGCGCTTGGGCGTATGCGTTCGCCCAGCAAGTTCACGCGAGCATCGGGCTTGTCGCTGCTCGAAGAAATCAGTCGCGATCCAACGACGTCACTTGGTCGACAAGCCATTCGATTGGCGGCCGAGCATGCCGACGCGATGGGCGATGACTTGACCGCGATCGAGGCTGATCGCATCGGAACGATGCTGCGACGTGTGCCGGATGAAGCCGTGCGCAACGCGGCTCTCGCGAGACTCGTGGCGCTCGTGAAGATCGCGACGGCCAAAGGTGAAGCGCGCATGGATGCGATTGCCGCTGCGGGTGACGTGGCTCCGGAGATCGTGCCGCTCTTGCGTCGCGTGCGAGCGTTTCTCGCGGGCGGTGATCAAGGAGCACAACCATCGCATGCCGCGTCGGCGCCGGATGTCGCCACGACGCCGTCATTGCGAGTCGCGTCGCTTGGGCTGGATGCCGTAGCTGCGTTGCGAGCGAATCGTGTGCAGCAAGCGACCGACACGTTGGTGGAGCTCGCGAAGCTGTTTCACGCCGCGTCGGTGACGGCTGTGCCGAACTCGTTGTGGATCGCCGCGCGTCTTGCGCTCGACACGTCGCATCCATCGATCCGCGATGCGGGCGTGTTGCTCGCGGAGGCGCTTTTGGCGGTGACCATTTTGCCTCCGCCGCTTGGATTTTCGGCGTTGGCGAAGGGCTTGGATCACGCCGGTCGTCGTGACTTGGCGATGCGCGCGTGCGGCGCTGCGATCGCTGCGCGTGAAGAAGGTGCGCACGAACTTCACGCCGGCATGTTGCGTGTCGAAGGTTGGGCGTTGGCCAAGCGTGGGCAACGCGAGGCCGCGATCAAGGCATTACGTGACGCGCGCGATGCGTTCACCGCCGCGTCATCCAGTCAAGACAAACCGTAGTGAAAGTACTTTGATGTCCAACGATTCGTTCGACGACAAACCAGGTGCTGAAACCACTTCGACGAAGGCGATTCCTTATCCGACGAGTCGCTTGGCGGCGCGTATCGATCTCGTGGACATGGCGCGCGAGGTCGAAAAAGCGGACGAGTCTTTGGGGCTCGTCGTGGGAGCGAAGCTCGAAGTCATTCGCGATCAAATGCGCGCATTGCAGGAAGAGGCGCGAAAGCTCCTTGAAGAGGCGCGAGAATCGGCGCTGCTTCAACGAGCGAAATGCAATTTTCGAAAAATACCCGGAAAAACTTATCACCTTTATCGGCGTCCCGACGGCGAGCTTTATTTTTCAATGCTCTCTCCCGACGAATGGTCGGGAGCGCCGCCGCATGAATTCCACGGGTCATACAAAGTCGATATCGATCTGAGTTTGCGGCGATTGGAAAATGATCGCGCGCGTCCGGATGGTCGAGCCATCGTGGCTCATCTGCTGCGTGGTGAGACGCCCGTGGGCGAGCTCATGGGTAAACCTTGAATGGATTTTCCCGTAAAACCCACGATGTGGGTGTGGTGGAACGTCAACGCTCGACGTTTGTCGGCGCGTGATTCGACAAATAGATTGATTCGAGCTTGTGCACCGATTCGACCGTATAGAGCATTCCGGCCGATGCCAAGACAAACGCCATCGCCACGGCCGGCCAACGTTGACCCGGACGAACCTTTGCGGGCAGCGATTGCTCCGCCAAGCGCAACGTTTCTTCCGAACGACGTGAAGCAAGCGTGTGCACGGGCAGTGTTTGCAGTTGGTCCAAAAGCGGATCGCGATCTTCGGAGCTCATGGTTCACCTCGTTGGTACACAGCCGTGTCTTTGTTCATTTTGGGCACGAGCGCTTCGCTGAGCGCTGCTCGGGCTCGCGAAAGCCGCTGTCGAAATGCTTCGGGCTTGATCCCCAAAACATCCGCCGCTTGCGTTCCTTCGAGTCCTTCGACACCGACGAGCAAAAGCACTTCGCGATGCGCTTCGGGCAATCCGCGCAGCGCCATTTCGAGGTGCGCGAGTTCGTCCCCTACGTCGGGCGATCCTGTCCCGGAGACGTTTTCCGATTCGAATGCGTCGAAGACATAGCGCGTGAAATCCAGCGCCGCCCAGCGCCGCCATGAACGATATTTGTTTCGCGCAATCGTAAAAAGCCACGCTGCAAGATCGGTATCTTCCGCAAGTCGATCGACGTTGCGACTTACCGAGACCCACGTCTCTTGATGCAAGTCTTCGGCGACATCACGACGCTTGGACAAACGCAGCAAGAAGCCGAAGATCCGGTCCGAATACTTCGCGTAGACCGTACGTAGCGCGGCGCGATCTCCCAGCGCTGCAGTTCACCGCTGAGCAGTTCGTAGA
>CAYSYX010000072.1:19911-27793 GCA_964435055.1 uncultured Polyangium sp.
GCCAGAGCGGCGTCGTGCCATCGGGGAGCGCGGCGCGATCTCCCGTCCTTAGACGGGCGACGAGGTCCGCTGCATCCGACGTGCTCATGTTCCTAACAACGATCGTGTACTCGAAGCGTGACGGAAAAAAAAATTTGTCACGCTCGCGTGTCCGCTGCGTTCTCCGCTCATGAAGATACCGATGCGGTAGCTGACGGAGGTTGAGGCCATGAGCGGTTTTGGAGAGTTTTTTGCTGAAGGTGGTTGGGGAATGTATCCGACGCTCGTCTTCGGATTGAGCGCCATGGGCGGAGCGATTTGGTTTGCACTCAAGCCCGAACCGCGGCGTCTGGCGTTTACCGCGGGCTTATGGATGACGCTTTTGGTCGCCATCTTTCACGCGACGTGGACTGATCTCGCGGCGGTCATGGCGTATCTGTCGGATGTTTCGTCAAAACCGGATGCCCCGGTCGTGCAGATTCTTTTTACGGGATTGAAGGAATCGACGCGACCCGGAGCGTTTGGCGGGATCTTTCTCACGTTGACGCTGCTCATCGTTTCGATCGGTGCATTACGTGCGCCGAATCGAGACTGACGAATGACGAACCGTTGGTCGGACATGATAGGCTGCCGTCGGCATTCGGCCCTTCCAAACCTTATGCCTGGACAAACCATGCAGCTGGTCAATGCGGTCGACATCGAGAGCAAATGGGGACTACGCACGTTCGAGCTGCGTCAAGGCAGTCTGCTCGATCTCGAAGAAACGGCGGACTTGCTCGCGGTTTCAGCGTTCTCCGACACGCTCGATACGTTTGCCGTCGATCCGGAAGCGTACATGTTCGTCGCGCACACGGTGATTGGCGCTTTGCACCAACAAGCCGGCATCGATGTTGCGGCGCTACGGGCCAAACCGGCGCTCGATCTGCGTCCGGCGCTCGGTTGTTGGTTTTCCGAACAGACAAACTCCACGAAAATTCGGCGCATTCTCTGCATTGAGGACATCGGTCGGCGCGTCGATGCTCGCACCGCGATTCACGATGCGTTCGTGGCGCTTTCGGTCGCCGAAGCCAAAGGCATCACGGCGAACACGTTTGTCCTGCCACTACTCGGGGCGGGAGACGCAAAGCTCGATCCCGGCACGATCGTCGCCGAGCTTCTCGTGCATGCGCGACGGCACTTGGTGGAATCGCAATGCATCAATCGCATTGTGTTTGTCGAACGAGACCCCGATAAAGCCCGCAAAATCGACGCGGCGATGGACAATGCGCTCGCGCGTGTGCGTGTGTCGCTCCCGCGTGGACAAGTCGCAGATGCCGTGCGTGCGGATCTGGCGCGCGTGGTGGAATTGGCCAATGGCGTCGTATCGGATGATCACCGTCGCGTTCTCGCGGACTTCGCGCGCCTCGTGGGTTCGCCCGAAGCTCGCTCGTTCGAGATTGGACTCGTGGCACGAAGGCTCGTCGAGGCGGTCGTTGCGGACGTCGTGGGCAAAGCTCCCAAAGGGTACGATCTCGTCAAAAACATCGATTCTCTGGCGGAACGGCATATCGCGGATTGGATTCGTTCTTATATGCACGTGCTCCGGGTGCTCGGGAATGAATCCGCGCATGAGCGGCAGATCGATGTGCGTCATCCGCCGACGGTGACGGATGCGGATCTTTCGGTGGTTCTTTTGTGTGCAAAACGAATCATTGAATTTTGGATCGAACATCGTCGGCGACGCGCACCGTGAACCGTTTGGCTTGTCCGAACCGATTTGCGCTGGTAAAAAACGCATTGTGTCGAAACGCGCGCCGCCTCGAGTCGCTCCGTCCGATCCGCTGAGTGGATTTCACGCCCCGACGCGAAAATGGTTCGAATCGGCATTTCCCGGACCAACACCCGCTCAGGTGCTCGGTTGGCCGTCGATTCAATCGGGCACATCCACGCTGTTGTTGGCCCCGACGGGGTCGGGAAAAACGCTGGCGGCGTTCTTGGTCGCGCTGGATCGGTTGATATTTTCGGACGAACCGCCGAAGGAGCAACGCACGCGCTTGCTCTATGTTTCGCCGCTCAAAGCGCTGGCGGCCGACGTCGAACGCAATCTGCATGTTCCGCTCGCCGGCATCAAAGCAATGGCAGCGCAAATGGGAGTTCCTTTCCGCGAACCGACGGTTGCCATGCGTTCGGGGGATACTCCGGCGGATGAACGTGTTCGTCTTGCAAAACGACCGCCGGACATTCTGATTACGACGCCCGAATCTTTGTATCTTTTGCTCACGTCGGCGGCGCGACGCATTCTGCAATCCATCGATACGATCATCATCGATGAAATTCATTCCGTCGCCGGGACGAAGCGCGGCGCGCATTTGTTTTTATCGCTGGAACGCCTGGTGGCATTTCAACGGGCGGAAACGAACGGCGCGGTTGTTCCATTGCCCGTGCGCATCGGTTTGAGCGCCACGCAAAAGCCGCTCGATGAAATATCGCGATTGCTCGGAGGTTTTGATATTCAGGGACAAACGCGCACGGCGCGTCCGGTGGCGATTGTCAATGCCGCGGCGCCTCGGCGGCTGGAAATTACCATTGAAGTGCCCGTGGACGACATGACCCAGCCCGCGGCGGCAATCGAGAAAAATTCGACGCAAACCGAGCCTGCGGACAAATCGATTTGGCCGGCGATTCATCCGCGCCTCGTGGAATTGGTGAAATCGCATCGTTCGACCATGATTTTCGTCAACAGTCGTCGTTTGGCGGAACGTTTGGTTGCGGCATTGAACGATACGGCCGAATCGGAAATTGCTGCGGCTCATCATGGATCGATGTCGCGCGATCATCGAACGGCCATTGAAGCGGCGCTCAAAGCGGGCGAACTCCCGTGCATCGTCGCGACTTCGTCGCTCGAATTAGGCATTGATATCGGAGCTGTCGATTTGGTGATTCAGGTGGAAGCTCCGCCCAGCATCGCGGCGGGTTTGCAACGTATCGGTCGAGCCGGTCATGCGGTGGGAGCTTTGTCGCGCGGGCGCATTTTTCCCAAACACCGCGGCGACTTATTGGCTTGTGTCGCCGCACGTACGGGAATGCTCGCCGGTTCGGTTGAAGAAACGTTTTACCCGAGAAACCCATTGGACGTTTTGGCGCAGCAGATCGTCGCCATCGCGGCGATGGATCCTGTTCATGAAGACGTGCTTTACGACTTCGTTCGCCGAGCCGCGCCATTTTCGGAATTACCGCGGTCGAGTTTCGATGGCGTGCTCGATATGTTGTCGGGAAAATATCCATCCGACGAATTCGCCGAACTACGTCCGCGGATTGTGTGGGACCGTAAAACAGGATTGATTCGGGCGCGGAAAGGTGCCGGGCGTATCGCGGTCGTCAATGCCGGAACCATTCCGGATCGCGGCTATTACGGAGTTTTTCTGGACGCTTCGGAGTCGTCGGGAACGGGGCGACGCGTGGGCGAGCTCGATGAAGAAATGGTCTTCGAGGCGCGAGAGGGCGAAGTGTTCGTCCTGGGGGCTTCGTCGTGGCGCATTACGGAGATTACGCATGATCGCGTTTTGGTGACGCCCGCGCCGGGGCAGCCTGGCAAAATGCCATTTTGGCGTGGCGATCGAGTCGGACGGGGCGCAGCGCTGGGCGAAGCGATGGGGGCTTTGGCGCGTGAGATCGCGAATCGAACGGAATCATCGGCGATCGATTACTTGCAAACGCACCATGATCTCGAAAATCGCGCCGCGAAGAACCTCGTCAAGTATATCCATGACGAACAGCGTGTGGCCGGCCAAGTGCCGAGTGATCGGACGATCCTGATTGAGCGATTCGTGGACGAGGTCGGTGATACTCGAGTATGCCTCATGTCTCCTTATGGCGGTCGCGTGCATGCGCCCCTCGCCACCGTGCTCGCGGAACGTTGTCGCACGGAACTCGGAATGGAATTGGAATGCGTATGGTCGGATGACGGCATCGTATTGCGATTTCCAGGGACCGAATCGATTCCGGAGGTGCGGCGACTCATTCCTTCGGCTGACGATGTCGAGGATATCGTCGTTCGAGCCGTTGGTGGATCCGCCTTGTTTGCCGCGCGTTTTCGGGAATGTGCCGGTCGAGCGCTTCTTTTGCCGCGGCATAGCCCGGGCAAACGCGCGCCATTATGGGCGCAGCGCAAGCGAGCTCGCGATTTGTTGGGCGTTGCGTCTCGTTATGGATCGTTTCCGATTCTTTTGGAAACGTACCGCGAGGTATTGCGGGATGCGTTCGATTTGCCGACTTTGCGAAATATTTTGGCTCAAATCGAAGCTCGCGAAATTGCAGTGCACGAAGTCGATACGCGTACGCCGTCCCCATTTGCCGCATCCTTGCTTTTTGGGTACATCGGCAACTTCATGTATGACCTCGACATGCCGCTTGCCGAGCGAAAAGCGCAGCGGCTGGCGGTGGATCATGCGCGATTGCGAGAATTGTTGGGCGAGGCCGAATTGCGGGAGCTCTTGGATCCGGCGTCGATTGCGGCGCTCGAACGGAGCTTGCAACGGACCGACGGTAAACGTCCCCAGCTGCATGAAGACGACGTGCACGATTTGTTGCTCTCGGTTGGGGATCTTTCGCGCGCTGAAATCCTGGATCGTTCGGACAAACTCGATGGGGAGAACTCAAAAGACATTTTGCGCGGATTGATTTCCGAAGCAGAGACCCATGGGCGCATCCTCGAGTTGGAGATCGCTCGAGAAAAACGGTTCGTGGCCATTGAAGAGGCGGCACGATATCGGGATGCATTGGGGACGCGTCTGCCTGCGGGACTTCCCGCCGCATTGCTCGAATCGGCCCCCGAGCCGCTCGTGGGCCTTGTCGCTCGATATGCGCGGACACACGGCCCATTCTATGCGGACGACATAGCAAATCGGTTTGGCTTGGGCATCGATCCGGTCCTGACGACATTGCGCATTCTGCGTGAACGCGGGCGCCTCGTGGAAGGCGAGATGCTTCCCGGCGGTTCGGGGATCGAATGGTGCGATGTCGAGGTTTTGCGTATTCTGAAGCGGAAGTCGCTTGCAAAATGGTTTGCCGAAGTCGAACCCGTCCAGCCGGAAACATACACTCGTTTTTTGCTGCAATGGCATGGGATCAATCATCCACGGCGCGGAATGCCGGCATTGATTTCGGTGGTCGAACAATTGCAGGGCATGCCTTTGGGCGTCAACGTGCTGGAAAGCGAGATTTTGCCGGCCCGCATCGATGGGTATCGAATCGGGGACCTCGATGCGTTGTGCGCGGCGGGAGAAATCGTTTGGCGCGGTGTCGAACGCTCCGCGGATGCCGTTGGGAAAATTGCGTTGTATGTTTCCGCGGCGTATCCGTACCTGGCACCTGTGCCCGGATTGGCCGAGGGACCGGTTGCGGCAAAAATCCGAAATGTCCTCGAACGACGAGGGGCGGTATTTTTTCACGATCTCTTGAGGGAAACAGGAGGGTTTGCCCCGGAAGTCGTCACGGCCTTGTGGGATATGATCTGGGCCGGAGAAGTGACCAACGATACCCTGGCCCCCTTGCGGTCATTGGGGGTCGAAATGCGTCAAGACAAACGACGAGCGGCGATGCGGGGTCGCGGCGCAATCGCGCGACGAAACGTTTTGCCCGGAACCGAGGGCCGTTTTTCCTTGCTGCCCAAACGATTCGATCGCGGCCCCAGCGATACGGACAAACGCGCCGCGTTGGCTCGTTGCCTGCTCGATCGTTATGGCGTGCTCGCGCGGGAATCCGTCTTGGCCGAAGGTTTGGCTGGAGGATTTTCCGCGGTGTATGACGTTTTGCGAGCCATGGAAGATGCCGGAAAGGTTCGTCGAGGTTATTTCATTGCCGGGTTGGGTGCTTCCCAGTTTGCTTTGCCGGGGGCCGACGATCGATTGCGCGCGTTACGCGACGTTGCCGACGAAGAGCGATTGATGGTGTTGTCCGCGGTCGATCCCGCGAATCCTTATGGCGCGACATTGCGATTTCCCGGGGAAGACAAGGCGGAAAAAAGTCGCGGCGCGCAAAAACCCAAACGAGTTTCGGGGGCGCGCATCGTCTTGAGGAACGGTCGGCTTTTGGCTTGGCTCGGACGCACGGAAAAACACCTCGTGACGTTTGTTCGATCGCGAAATGCACCTGATGGATCCGCCGAGATGCGGGCATTGGCGCAGGCATTGGCGACGTTGGTGGATGAAGGGAAGACGCGTGTCGTGGTCATTGCGACGATCGACGGTGTGCCGGTCGCGCGTTCACCGTGGGCTGCGGCATTGCGCGAAGTCGGATTCGTCGAGACCATTCACGGGTATGCAAAACGCCGAGCCTTGATGCCGGTTGAACCGGCTCGTTTGTCCGGGCCGAATTCCGCATGGGGGCGACCTTGGGATGTTGCCGGGCGGAGTGCCGCGACTGTTGTTGCTCCCGTTGACGTAGCCGACGACCTCGACGACGATATCGATGATTGAAGCGCGGCGCGTTTTCGTGGTATTCTTGCGGTGTGGCGAGTGAGAATCGATCCGAATCTTCCGGACTGCGGCGCGCGAAGGAGGTGCGTTGGTGGATTTTGATCGTATTGTTCGTCTTGACCTTGCCGCTTAGTTTTCCGCTGTTTCTCTTGTATTCCAAATTGAGCAAGTGGCCATTGCGAGGTAAAGGCATGGCCTTTCTTTTTGTCCTTTGGCTCATCGTGACGGGTGTCTCGAGTTTGCTCCTCGCCGCGTATTTGAAAAAAGGTTTTGACGGAGTTCGGACGCTGTTTTTCGTGCTCGTTGCGGGATTGGTCTGGGCGATTGTCGTGTTCGTCGCCATGCGTATTCTGTTGGAACTTTTCGTGTGGATTTACAGGTTATGGGATTGGGTCGGTAAAAAGCTGAAAAAGTGATGCTGTGGGACAAACCATCTTGCGGGCGCCGGCGGAATCTGCAAAGGTTCGCCCCACGTGGTGGAAGATCCTCATGAAAGCTGACGACTTGACGATCGATGCTCACCCGCTGCTCGATGCGCGGGTTTTTCTGGCCAACTTTTCGCAACCCATCGGCGATGTCGCGACGCCCGCGCGAATTCGCGAGGGGTTGTCATTGACGGCATCTGCGCCGCTTTCGGCGGATGATACCGTGCGCGGGCATATTCGAGATTTGTTGCGCCACGGCGGTTACAAGCCGACCGGACGGGGCAAACCTTCGTCGGAATATTTGTTGCGAGCGGTCGGGGAGGGCGCTCTCGGGGCCATCAATGTCGCCGTCGACGCGTGTAATGTGGTGTCCTTGCACAGCGGTTTGCCGATCAGCATCGTCGATGTCGAGCGAGCGATCAAACCATTGCGCATCGGCATTGCGCCCATGGGAACCAAATATGTTTTTAATGCATCCGGGCAAGAGATCGATGTCGGTGGATTGTTATGTTTATTCGACGCTCAAGGGCCTTGCGCGAATGGAGTCAAAGACGCGCAGCGCACGAAAACCCACGCGGGTACGCGCGAGACGCTGGTCGTGATTTGGGGCAGCGTTGCGCTCGGGGATCGAGCTCGACATGCCTCGGCGTGGTATCGCGAATTGCTCGAAGAAGCAGGCGCCAAGACCGAAGTTCTGCGCTGAGATTCGTGAATGTCGGCGGTGTTTGTCGGCGCTGAAGGCGTCGATCAGGGCGGCGTGTCTTTCGCCGGGATCCAAAAACCATTCGTATCGCTGGGCAAAACATAAGCCTTCGTGGGAAGGATATTCGTCCAGCCGGCCATGGTCTCCAACACATAAAATTCAGCGCCCGCTTCAATGGTTCCAATGGGCGTTTCGCTTTCCGTGCGTCGGATGCGAATAGGAATGTCGCGTAGTGCTCGCGCAATGCGGGGCAGCGGATCCATGAGCAGTTGAGTACCGGCTACGGACGTTTCGGGAGGAATGTATTGGTCCATCATTTC
>CAYSYX010000073.1:0-1895 GCA_964435055.1 uncultured Polyangium sp.
GATTGGCTTTGGGCGCGATGAATTCGAGCAACCGCGGCTTTTCTCCCCACTGCGCCAAATCTTTTCGGCGATAAGGATGGATTCCGACGGAATGGTCGGCGGTGAAAACATCCCCGTCGCAATAATGTTCATGATGAGCCCCCCATGGATCACTCCAATAATCAAAAAACTGACTGCCGAGAAGATGCCGACCCGTGCCCCAAGCGTGACGCCAACCTCGTTCGGCCAATACACGCTGTCCCATACCTACTGCATCCAAGTCGATAACCTCGAACGCGCAATGACTCAAATCGTGCTGGAAACTCTGCGCCAGCGCGAGGGTATGGTGGTCGGCCGGCGTATCGCCCAAGTCGAGGCGCATGAAGGCAATGGCCGGCGATCCGTCCGGTAAAACCTGTATGTCGCTGGGAATGAAGCCGAGATGCTGTGTGTACCATGCGGACACGGCCTGATAAGCAACGACTTCCATAGCCACGTGGCCAAGTTTTAGAATTTCGGGTGCCGTCGCCGGGGCGCGCTGCATTGCATTGATACGCGATAACGAAGACGATTCGTAGTTCACGGGCAGCGGCGAGCGATGCGTCGTCTTTGGCTCGTACTCCCGGCCATGCACAACCTCAATACGAAGGCCGCCCGGGTCGGTCAATCTCACCACTTCACCATTTCCGGGCGCATTCAATTTCTCGATACCAGACGCCCCCGGCAACGCACTCAGCGCCTGCAAATCGTAGCGATTGGCGACGGAAAATCCCATCGCAACAAAACGAGCTTCTTTGGCTTTGGAAATATGATAACACCAAGGCGTACCATCACCGGACTTCAAATATAGCTCGGTCTTTGTGTGGGATACCGTTCTCAGTCCAAAGTCATTGAGAAATTTCTCGGCTTTCTCCAAATCCGGGCGCTCCCAGCGAATATACGTCAATGATGTCGCTTTGGCTGTCGGGGCGGGGTGCCGAGCCGGTTGAGACGTAGTCAGTCGCGGTGTATACATACGGTCCCTCGAAAAAGTGACAGTCGTCCGGGTGGCCCAAAAAGCTGGACGTCGGCCAAGATAAAAGTAATTGCTTGTTTGTCTACTCATATTGCGGGGCGTCGACGCATGATGAACCAAGGGATCAAAACACCGAGAAAAAAGCCGCAACAAGCGCGTTCGCGAGCAACCGTCGACGCGATTTTGATCGCCGCGACTTACATTTTGGAGCGTGACGGCTGGTCCCGCTTCACCACCAACCGCGTGGCCGAGAAGGCTGGGGTGAACATCGCGTCGTTGTATCAATACTTTCCGAACAAGGAGGCGCTGATCGAGGCACTTCGGCAAGTGCACATCGACGAGACGCGCCGAGCATTCGTGGCGGCGAGTTTCGATGCCAATGATGCGATGACGAGCGTCGTTCGAGCGGTCATTGCCGCGCATCGGGTATCTCCGACGTTGCATCGACGCTTTGTCGAGGAAATGCCTCGTGATATGGCCGGACAATCCGCCGAATGCCTGAATGATCCGACAATTCACGAGGTAGCGCGACGCATGGTGGCGCACATGCCGGATCCCGAGCTTTCGTTGTTCATGATGCAAACGGCGCTGCATGCAGTCATTCACGAAGCGGCGTGTTACCGGCTGGATATGCTGACGAATCCGCGGTTCGAAGACGAAGTGGTTCGTCTTGCCAAAACAATTCTGCAACCGCCGCGTGCGTCGCAATAAAACAAACGTTATGGAGACGACGCCGGGATCGAATCAGGGACATGTCCCTTGATTTGCGCGCTGTCGAATTGCATACGCTCGCGGTGATTTGCACGCGTTCAACTTGAATACGCTCGCGGTGAATTGAACGTTCGCTCCGGGCGCTTGTTAGCGCCCGGAGCGAACGTTCAATTCAAGGCGTGCGGCCTCA
>CAYSYX010000073.1:1995-27737 GCA_964435055.1 uncultured Polyangium sp.
ATCCCCTTGCCCACAATTCACACCCCGCGGCCTCAATCCCCTTGCCCACAATTCACACCCCGCGGCCTCAATCCCCTTGCCCACAATTCAACGCGTGTCCTCTCGATTCCCCCTGCCCGTCGGTACCCCAAAACTCCACCGCTGTGCCTTGCTCCTGCCGATCGGTACACCCCAACCTCCAACTTCATGCGTTGGCTTACCTCTTCGGTACACCCACACCCAAACGTTGATCTTCGGGCGAGCCCTTCGGTTCGTCTCGTTCTGATATTTCGACGTTTGTTTCTGGACCTTTGACCTCGTTTGCAACGATACTGCGCTTCGCATGCAAAACGGGCAGGTCGTGGGCGATCGCTTTCGCCTCGAAGCCTTCGTCGGACAAGGCGGGATGGCACGCGTTTTTCGCGCGACGGATCTCGCTTCCGGTCAGCCCGTCGCCATCAAAGTTCTTCTCGACAAAGAAGAAGCAAATCGCGAACGTTTTGCGCGCGAAGCCGAAGTTCTCGCCAAGCTTCAACATCCCAACATCGTCGCTTACATCGCCCACGGGGAGACCGAGACAAACGCCTGGATCGCCATGGAATGGCTCGGCGGTGAAGCCCTCACTCGACGCATGGGCAAACCCATGCCCATCGCCGACGCCGTCATCGTCTTCACTCGCATCGCCGAAGCCCTCGCCGTCGCGCATCAAAACGGCATCATTCACCGCGATCTCGCCCCCGGAAACATCATCCTCATCGACGGTGACATCCGCAAACCCAAGCTGCTCGACTTCGGTATCGCCCGCATCGGCGGAGCAAGACGCGAGCTCACGAGGCGCGGCGCTTTGCTTGGATCCATGGGCTATATGGCTCCCGAACAAGCGCGCGGCGACAAACAGATCGACGTGCGCGCCGACATCTTCGCGCTCGGCTGTCTCATGTTTCACGCCCTCACCGGAAAGCGGCTTTTCGAGGGCGGAGACTCGCTTGCGTACCTCGTCCGCGTCGTCGTCGAAGATGCTCCGCGCCTTGGAGTGTTACGCCCGGACGCACCCTCGTGGCTCGAAGCAGTCCTCGGAAAAATGCTCGCGCGAGCGCCCGCGGATCGTTACGCAAACGCCGCCGTGCTCGCGAAAGAATTCGATCGCGTCGCGTCGCTCGACAACGACGAAACAACCGTCGACGATGTGCCGTCCCTGCATACGACAGGGTCGCTTGGGGCGGCCGAACAACGCGTGCACTGCATCTTGCTCATCACGCCGCCCGATCAACCCAGCAATCGCACGGGCGCGTATACGAACGCGCGAGCGGTGTTGGATCCCATCGCCACGAGCCTCGAAGGCACCGTGGACGCGCTCGCCGACGGCCACTTGCTCGTGACGTTTCGCGCTGCCCGAACAGCGACCGACGAAGCGGCTCGAGCCGCACGATGTGCTCTCGCGTTCGGCGCGGCCATCGAAGGTGAGCGAGCGGCAATCGTTGCTGTTCAAAGCGCCGGCGATACGTTCTTGAGCTCGACGCTGAACGGTCTGTTACCGCTGCTCGAACGAGCTCCTGCGGACACCGTCGCCGTCGATGATGTCACCGCGGGACTTTTGGGCGCGCGATTCGACGTCGGCGGTGACGAGCGCGGCCTTTATTTGCGTGCCGAACGCGATGTCACGGAGCAAACCCGGATGCTCCTGGGCAAACCCATTCCGTTTATCGGACGAGACGCCGAATTTGCGCAACTTCGCCAGATCGTCGAACAAACCGAGCGGGACATCACGGCCCGAGCGGTGATCGTCACCGGGGACGCGGGCGTTGGAAAGTCGCGCTTGCGCCAAGAAATCGTGTTATGGTTGGCTTCGCGAAACCGTCCGACGGAAGCCTGGATCGGTCAAGCGGATTCCATCGCGGCGGGAGCTTCCTTCGGAGCCATTTCCCGTGCGATGCGTCGATTGTCCGGTTTGACGCCGGGAGAACCATTGCACGTCGCGCAGCGAAAACTCCGGGCCCGTATCGGCAGAAACGTGGATCCCATGCGCGCGGCGACGGTCACCGAATTTTTCGCCGAATTCATGGGCTTGCATTTCGACACCGACGGTCGTCCGCAATTGCTCGCCGCCCGTCGCAACACCATGATGATGTGGGATTCGTTGCGACGCTCATTCGAAGAGTTTGTCCTCGCCGAATCTCGTGACAGCACGGTGGTCTTGGTGCTCGAGGACATGCATTACGGTGATATTTCCACGGTGAGCCTCATCGAACCGATGCTCGCCAAGCGCATACCGTTTGTCGTCATGGTCTTCGGTCGCCCGGATCTTTCTCGACAACTGCCGGATTTATGGGCTGCGCATACGCCGACGACGATGACGCTCGGACCCTTTTCGCCGCAAGACAGCCAGACCTTCGTCCGAACAGCATTGGGTCCCAAAGGCAAACCGGCGTTCGTCGCGCACATCGCCGAACGTAGCGGCGGGAATCCGTTTTTCCTGGAAGAACTCATTCGTGCCGCGGTCCGCAGCAAAGATCAATCCTTGCCCGATACGGTCGTCGCCATGGTGCAAGGCATGCTCGAAAATGTCGACCCGCGAGCTCGACGCGCATTGCGGGCCGCGAGCATCATCGGCGATACGTTCAGCAAAACGAGCCTCGCGGCATTGCTTGGCGAAGACGCCAAAGACGTCGACGGTTTACTGGAAAAACTCCTCGCCGCCGAAGTCTTGCAACGCGCGGAATCGAGCTTGCGGTCGGATGTCGGTCAGGCGCTCGAATACTCGTTTCGCCATGCCTACGTGCGAGAAACCGCGTATGCGATGCTCACCGAAGACGATCGGGCATTGGGGCATAAACTTGCCGCGCGACATTTCGCCGCCCTTGGAAATACCGATGATTCACAGTTGGCCGAGCATTTTGCCCGCGCCCGAGAACCGCAACGCGCCATTCGGCATTTTACGCGCGCCGCCGCCCAAGCCTTGAGCGGCAGCGACCTGGCCCGAGCCATTGCCTTGGCTGAACGAGGTATCGCGTGCGGAGCCGCCGACGATGACCTCGGCACATTGCTCGTGATTCAAGCGGAAGCTCATCGATGGCGTGGAAATAGCGTCGAAGCCGTTCGTTGTGCGAGCCAAGCGATTCAAGTGCTCGTTCGCGGCACGGATGGCTGGTGCACCGCAGCGTATGAATGGCTTTCCAGCGCCTTGCTCATGGGCGATGCAAGTCCACTCGATACCGTCGTTCCCGCATTGTCGGAGATCATGTCCACCCATGCGACGCGAAAACCCGCGGTCGCCATTGCTTGTGCACGATTGGCCACGATGCTGTACATGGCCGATCGGCGGGACATCGCCAATACGATGTTTCAATTGGCCGCGACGTACGAAGCGGAGGTCTCCACCAAAGATCCCTCCGTGCGAGTGCGAGTGCTCGAAGCGCGCGTGGTTCATTCTTTCGTGGCCGGGGATTTGGCGCGTGCGGTTTCGCTTGCCGAAGAATTGATCCGCGGATTGACGGATTTGGGCGATGTCCGCAGTATGGCGCTCGCGCGAAGCAATCAAGGCGTCGCTTTGAATGCCATGGGCGCGTATTCGGAAGCCGAAAGGACGTTGCGCGCGGGGCTCGAAGCGGCGGAACCATTGGGTTTGGCGCGGATACTCTGTGTCATTCAGCAAAACTTGGGTTTTTCTCTCGCGCATACGGGCCGACTCGAAGAAGCTCAGGGGCTTTTGTCGCGGAGCATTCGCGAATCGATTTTGCAGCGCAATCGCCGATTCGAAGCGGGCGCTCGCGTGTATTTGGCCATCGCCGCGCTTTATGCTCGAAAACTCGAAATCGCCGACGCCGAAGCTCGGGCCGCCGCGGATGCCATGGGTACTTCGTCCGTGGGTGTGTATGCCCTCGGCGCCCTGGCGTTATCCGAAATCATGCGGGGCCGATTGGAAGAAGCCAAAGTCACGGTCACGCGCGCATTGAATGCCATGGAAGCGTTGGGCGGGGCCATTGAAGAAGGCGAAGGAATCGCCCGCCTGGCCCATATCGAATTGCTCGTCGCGTTGGGCGATGAAGTGGGAGCGCGGCATGCGCTCGGCATTGCCAAGGAGAGCTTGGTCGGCCGCGCAAATATGATTTCAAACCCGGAATGGCGGCGAAGTTTCTTGGAAGTGGTGCCGGAACACAAGCGCACGATGGACTTGGCGGCACATTATCGAATTTGACATCAAACCTTGTTGCGTCGCGCAAGCGACGCAATGCCGGGGGCAAGGGGCCTCCGCCCCTTGCCGGATCGAGGGCGGGGAGCCCTCGTGGGGCGTGGGGCAACGCCCCACTTTGATTAAGCGCGGGACATCGCGGGACGAATCGACTTGGCCGCTCGTCGAGCCAATGCCGAGCACAAACCGAACAGGCCGAGCAACGCGGCGGCCAATTCGCGACGCTTGCGCCGATCATGGCGCGCGTCCATATCCGGCGGAATCATCGCCGACGGCGCAACTTCCTGACACGGCACGTTGGCTTTGCGTCCCGGGACAATCCAATTGTCAATTTCCGCTTGTTTCTCTTCGGGAGCCAGCGTCAAATCCGTCTCCAACGCTTTGCGCGACAAATTGCCCTCGATACGCGTGAGCCACACACTCGCGGGATGTTGCCCGAGCATCGCCATCTTCAAATCATTGAGCGGCACGTCGGGTTGGTCGAACGAAGGCGCACACTCGAATACTCGAGAATCGATTTGTCCCGGCATCACGTCGGCGCACGGCATGTTCGGGTCGGTGCACAAATCGACGACCATATCCATGCTGGTTGCGTATTCGCCGAACTTCGCTGCGCAATCCGGATCGCTCGTTTCGGAATTGTTATACGCGGTGACCGTGAAAAACTGCGCAATGGTATTCACCGTGCCCGTATTGGTTTGATACGTCGATGGAGTACCTTGGGAATTGTTGATTTGCGAAAGGAGCCCGCCCACGTGCGCATACGTGCTGAGCCACGAGCGACCTTCGTTTTGCGCCAAGAATTCGAGCCTCCGGGACGCATAATCCGACGAGCTCGACGCATAATCCCACGTCAAGTTTACCGCAGGAATCGCGACGTTCGGGAAATTCTCCGGTTGCCAACGTCCTTCACCGATCACGAAAAGCGTCACCGCCGTCTCCGCGCCCGTGCCTGCCGCAACCATGCGTAAAGGCAATGCCGGCGATGCGCCCGGAGAAACCACTCGCACCGGTTTCATGCTTTGCACGCCGACATTGGGCTTGAGCTTCATCGCAATGAAATCAAAACCTTCCGCTTGGTACTGATCAATCACCGGCTGAATGGAGGCATCCGCGGCAAACCCATTCATTTTGAGCCAATCGACGAGCACGCCCGGCACGTTCGCTTGCAACGTGAGGACCTCGTAAGGCCCCACGGTCGCCCGGTCGACGACTTCCACCGGCGGCGGTTGTTGCGGAACACCGTCGACCCCGCCTCCGGTGCCCGTACCATCAGCCATCATCCCCCCGGAAGCGTCACTCATCGATCCGCAACAACTCAGGCCGCTGAAATCGTCGCCGCCCCCTTCGAAAAAGTCCCCGCCATTAAAAGGCGCGCAATTGACGGACGGCGCGAGCACGCGCGTCGAAGTCGCCGCGTCGAGCGCATTGAACCACGCGTCACTGGCCAGCTCCAAATGAGCACCGGGTTTTACCGGAAGCACCCACGCAAACTCCGCCGGCGATCCGCTGTATTCGACTTGATCCCAAAGCACCGTTTGGGCCGGCGAGATGGCAAAAGCCATACGATGACCCGTCACGACACTGATTTCAGGCCCCGGCGGATTCTCCTCATGAAAACATCCCCCGCACGCCTGCGCATCCGATGTCACGAGGCCCGAAACGGCCAACATCGATGCCCCCGCCAACATAAGAAATCGCGAAGTCCTCAACATGTTCAAGCTCCTTCCGACGAGCACGCGTGTGCCCATGTTCGCAAGCATATCGCAGAATTCGCCCGAGGAAAAGCGTCTCATTCTCTGGGCAGGCGGTTTCCGTTACGATACCCGCCCATCACGAGGCGAATTTCGTCTTCGTACAAGAATGTCCCCCAATATTGTTCGACTTCCCCGTCGAGCAAAAAGCCCAAGTGCAAATGCCAACTGCCATTGGCCACGCCGGATATGCCCAACAAGTCCCCCGCCTCCACACGCGTCCGCGGCGATTTTCCTTCCGCCTGCATAAGCGCGAGCTTCGACAGATGCGCGTAATAAATGTGCGTAATGCGGCGCCCGTTATGAGCAATGGGTTCGTCGAGCTCGATACGCACGCAATTCGCGGTATCTCGAGGGCCCGTCCAGAGCGTATGCCCCGTCTCCGCGTAATCGATGAACCCCGACGCAATTGCGTACACCGGCATTTTGATGCCCATGACGTCGAGCCCCGTGTCTGCGCGATAACCGGAGATGACTCCCCCAGGCATGGGATTGAACAGACCGCTGGGAAGCCGTTTGGATTGCGTCGTGCCTTTGGGCCATTGCGGATGAATTGGTTTGTCTATCGACACCATTTCAGACGCCGGAGCGGTCTTCGCCAAATGCGCCTCGACCGGTGATTGCTGCATTTCCCCCGGCCCCTCGACGAGACGTTGCACGACCCAATTCGGGGGCGCGGGCGCAGCCGTGGACGAAGCGGTTTTCGGTTCGACGACCGTCGATGAACAACCCTGGACGCAAAAAGCGCAAAGCAAAACAAAGAATGTCCAAGTCTTCGGACTCATGTCGAGGCATCGCGGATCGGCACCGTTGTGTGACGAGAAAAGATCCGCGGTCACAAACTTTTCTCGGTGCGTCTATCCGGATGGCATGGACAACACATCGACACCCACTACGCATAAAGCGCCCGCACCAGTTTCCTCCACGGAGCGCGTCGTGTTGCTCGACGTCATTCGCGGATTCGCCTTGGGCGGCGTCTTTTTTTCCAATATCTTCTTATGGTTCAACGGCAAATTCCTGCTCCCTCCGACGTTTTGGCAATCGTACAAACCGGAGGGCGTGAATGCTGTTTTCGGGTGGATCTTCCGCTACCTGGTGTTCGGCCGATTCATTACGATCTTCAGTTTTCTGTTCGGCCTGGGCATCGCCATGCAATTCTTCCGAGCAGAAAACCGTGATGATTCCGCGGCGTGGCGTTACACGCGCCGAGCGGCCGTCATGACGTTCTTCGGCGCCTTGCATTTGTCGCTCATTTGGTACGGCGACATTTTGCATATCTACGCGATCTTCGGTTTTTCGCTGCTGCTCTTCCGTCGCGCATCCACGAAAACGTTGATTGTCGCAGGCGGGCTCTTGACGTTCCTCGTTCCGCTCCTGGCCCAATGGGGAGAACAATTTTTGCCGCTGCTCTGGACGACCTCCGAAGCATTCAAAGAGAAACAAACGGCGACCACGGCGCAGATTGCGGAAACCAATGCGCACTTGTTGACGCTGTTGAAAAGCAATTCATTTGTGGACATCGTGCGCGGCAACGTGCTCGTGTATGGGCATCACTTCGCGCGCTTGCACGTCCTTGGGTTTTACCTGGGATTGGTCGGGAATTTCCTGCTGGGGTTCGCCGCGGGACGCGTCGAATTGTTTGCAAACGTGGACAAATTCCGACGGCTGTTTCGACATTTGCTCGGTTGGGGCCTCGTGACGGGCATTGTCGGCGGCGTCGGCATGATGATCGTCCGCAATTCCGGTCCGGGCAAAGATTATTTCAAGACAAACGAGACGGTCGTGCCCTTGTTGATGCCGGTCATGCGCGAAGTGTCGACCTTGGGTATGGCGGCGTTTTACCTGGCCGCGATCGCACTGCTCTTCCAACGATCCTGGGGAAGCCGAATTCTTTCGATTTACGCGCCCGTGGGCCGTATGGCCGTGACGAACTACTTGTTGCAAAGCGTGGTGGCGCTGTTTGTCTTCACGGGGATCGGCTTGGGCAAAATCGGCGATATGTCGCCCGTGTGGTCGGTGTACGTGCCGGCGGTGGTCTTCGTGTTGCAGATGGTGCTGAGCCACCTATGGCTGAAACGATTCGGTTATGGTCCGGTGGAATGGTTGTGGCGCACGATGACGTACGGCAAGCGCCTGTCGCTCGAGGAAAACAGGGCCGCGGCGAACGTAAAGGACGAACCCTCCGAAGAAGCAGCGGTCGGAGTGGGCTCCTTGTGAATCATTGAAGCCTCGCAACCCGAGCGCCCTCGATCGCCTCGAAACGCGTGCGTCGGACATCGGCGCGATCGCCCGAATCATCCCACCCATCGCCGGCAACGAAAATCATCGGATCGCGGGGAACTTCATCCATTCCCCGTTGTCTCTTGTCACTTCTGCCGGTCCCACGTAAAACCGTCGTCCCTCGGGCAAGCGATGCACCATCACCCCAGCGCAGGTCCTGCATGACCGACGTCGATTCGCTCCACCAACCCATTCCCGATCTTTTGTGCGAAACCCCCGCACTACGCGTCGATTTCGACGATCTGCACGAAGCGCTCACCTTCGGTTTTACCCTTGGAACCACCGCCGACTCTTTCGATCGCGCGCTCGCGACCGCGTCCCTGCCCGCGTCGACGTGGGATTGCTCCGCGTTCGAACGCGACATTTTCCTCGAAGACCTCGTTCGAAGAGCCCTCAAAATCCGCGTCCCCGTCAAAAATCATCAACCCTGCTTCGGGTACCTCGTCCGCGCTTACGGCGAACCTCCCCGCGACATCAACGTCGTCAAGCTGCGCCAAAACGTCTTCGCCGAGCTTTTGTCATCCCCGAAATTACGCCTCGATTTTGAGCGCATCTACGTTCGTCTTGCCGAACTCAAGATAGCTTTGGCGTCGGAGGGGTCATCGCGGCGGGCGGTGGCGACGCATCGGAGGATGGAGATATTGCGGTCGATTCAGGAGATCGTGGTGGATGTTTCGGGGGCGTTCGAAGGGGCGACATCGGCGCTCGGGCGCTTGCCGGCGTTTGGCCGGGCCACACGATCGACCGAGGCATACAAGCGGCTGGAGACGTTGCTCGAGCACGACGATCATTTGGGCACGGTGAATGTGGAAGTTCGGGTGGGTGCGGACGGGAGTTTGCGGAAATTCGACATTGTGAAAGTGCGCGAGAACGAGGCGAACGCGCATTACGTCTCGCCGTTCATGCGTTTTTGGAATCGATTGGGGATGTTGTTTCGCGGGTTTCGAGTGACCGCGGGGGAAATCTTCGAGCGGCTCATCGACGACGTATTCAGCGGAATGGAGCGTGCGGTCGCATTTTTCATTCAGCTTTTGGGGGACATGGAGTTTTACTTGGCCGGTCTGGGTTTGGCGGACATGGCCAAGGACAAGGGCCTGCCGATTTGCCTTCCCGAACTCGTTTCGGAGCCTGGCGGCGGCATGAGCATCACGAAGCTGTACAATCCGCTTTTATTGGCGGGAAAAACGAAGCCGATTCCCTGTGATTTGAACACGAAACGTCGCGACGCCGTCGTCGTCGTGACGGGGCCGAATTCGGGCGGGAAAACGCGTCTTTTGCAATCGATCGGTCTCGTGCAATTGCTGGGACAAGCGGGCTGTTTCGTTACGGCGGAAAAAGCCGCATTGCCGATGCTCGGCGGCATGTTCGTTTCGCTCATTGAAGAAGCGAAGAGCGATCAACCCGAAGGGCAGCTCGGCATGGAGCTATTGCGCATTCGTCGGCTCTTCGAGGAGCTGGGATTTTCGTCATTGGTTTTGCTGGATGAACTTTGTTCCGGAACGAACCCTTCGGAGGGTGAGGAAATCGCGCGGCTCGTGATTTCACTCTTGCCGGATCTCGAATCGCCCGTGTTCATGACGACGCATTTGCTGACGCTGGCGACTCGTTTGTCCGAGGATCCGCCGGTGCCGACGCTGGAGTTTCTCCAAGTGGAGCTCGATGGAAATGATCGGCCGACGTACGCGTTTGTCCCGGGCGTGGCGAAGACGTCGTTGGCGCATAAAACGGCGGCGAGGCTCGGGGTTACGCGCGACGAGCTCGTGACGCTCATCGCGAACAAGAAGCGGGACGACGTTCTGAGCGATGAAGAACGCATGGCGCGGCGCAAGGCGAAAGCTGTGCCGATGGAGCGCGTGATGCCGAACCGATCCCAACTGAAGAGGCCTGCGCGATTTCGCTGAGCCCTGTTCGGAATAACGTACGCATGTAGGCTCGGACGAACCTCGTTCTATTTCGACGAACACTTTTTTGCATATCCCGGCGAGATTTTGCTTGGCATGGGGAAATGTTCGTGGTAGGGTGGCGGTGATGTTACCGAAGGCGCACATACCTCCGAACTTGCGAACCGTACCGGTCACGCCGACGGTGGAGCAGTGGCGGGCGATGACGTTGGCGGAGCGCGAGCAGTTCATGATCGATTTGAACGAAGCGCTGAAGGACGAACAGTTGGTGATGTCCGAGGGGCGTCCGCACAAGAAGGCGAAGAGCCGGGCGCTCGACATGTTGAGCAATCATTTTCGGGCGATGGGGCGGCGGATTTATTTGGCCGAGGAGATGTCGGTCGCTTATCCGGGCGAACCTGGATTCACGCCGGATGTTTTGGCCGTGCTCGACGTGGACGAACCCGAAGACGATCAACGTATGGGTTGGTGTGTGGCCGACGAAGGCAAAGGCCTGGATTGGGTGCTCGAAGTTCTTTGGGCCGGCGATCGAAAAAAGGACTTGGTCGAAAACGTCGAATTCTACGCGCATCTCGGCATTCCCGAATATTTCGTGTACGACCAAAAGAAGCAGCGCCTCCTGGCGTATCGTTTGCCCCCTGAAACCAAACGATATATCTCCATTTTGCCGCAGGCCGGGCTGTATCGATCCGAGGTGCTCGGGATCGACCTGGCGATCGTGAACAACAGTCTGAAGTTTTACCAAGGCACGGCGGAGCTTTACGACACGGCGCACGTGATTCGGCGTTTGCAAGGCATCATGGAAAACCTCGAATCGCGCGCGAATGTTGCGGAAGGTCGTCTGGAAGCCGCCGTGCGTGACGCCGAAAATGCACTGAGAAGAAAGACCATTCTCCGCCTCCTCAAAACCCGCGGCATCCAGTTGTCATCCGTGGGTTTGTCCAAACTCGACAGCTGCACCGATCCGGAAAAGCTCGACGCCCTGCTCACCCGTACGCTTTCCGCGGCTTCCGAAAGCGATCTTTTCGCGCCCGAACATCGCTGATTCGCGCCATACCCGATGTCGACCGACGATTTCGGGGGCGAGCAGCTAAATCAAAGGGCTGTTATCGCTCTTCCACCCATGCTCCCTCTTGCGCTACCATGCGCCCTCTTGGAAGGACGAGGGGACGATGGAACGAACGAGCCGCAAAATCCCGGTTACCGAACGACAATTTCTTTGGGTCCAAGACGACGACAAAGGCGAAGTAACGCTGCACGTCGGCCCGACGATGGTGTCGCCAACCGCAGCCGATCGCGTCGTCATCGATGACGGACTCGGCGGGTTTCGCGAGGACAATACGGGCAAACCGCAAAGCATGGTCGAGCTTGGCGACAATCAATATGCCGTGCTCTTCAATCCGCTCCTCGAAGCGGATTCCGGTCCCAATGGCCGCTTCAAAAACGGTCGAAATGAATCTCGCCCGCTGCGTAATGGTACGCGATCGATGATTCCCGGCCCGTGTTCGTTTTACCTCCGCCCGGGTCAACGCGCGGACGTACGTGACGCCCACGAGCTCGCGTCGAATCAATATTTGGTGGTCAAAGTATATGGCGAAGTCGATCAAAATGCGCCGTATTATCAAGTCACCGCGCGTTCGGCGAACATCACGAAAGCCACCGCGGAAGCGCTCGAAGAAACCTCCGATCAAGCCAATGCGGCACGCGAACCCGTAGCGCTCAAACGTGGGCAGCTCATCGTCATTCGCGGCTTGGATACGCAATTCTACATTCCGCCGACGGGCGTCGATATCGTTCCCGACACGTCCATTGATGACAGCGGCGCGTCGATCAATGCCGCGTTGGCGCGACAAGTGCTCGGGCAAATGAAGGAAGTCGCCGCAGCCGGTCCCGGCGGCCCTCCGGCGGAGATGGCCGAATATGCGATGGACCAGTTGGCCGACGAGGAAGAATCGTTTGCGGTCAAAGGGCAAGCTCGTTCCAAAGTGCCAAACCAGTTCATCGATCAATCCGCGCGTATGCGCGGGCGCAAGCAAGCCCCCGCGCCGCCGCCTCCGCCCGCGCCCGTCGCCCCCGCACCGGCCGCACCGGCCGCCGCTGCGCAAGTATCGCAAGCGGCCGTGCAGGATCTATTGGCGTCGACAGCCGTCCGTCGAGCGATCGAAGCGGAGGCCCGTCAAGCTCGATTGATTCGTCGCGCCGTCGTGCTGAGCGAAAAGGAATATTGCGTCATCGTCGACGCCGACGGGAAGCGGGAAATCAAAGTCGGTCCGGCGAGGGTTTTTCCGGGCCCGTACGATACGTTCATGACCGTCGGGTCGCGTAATCGTATTTACGACGCGTATGAATTGCTTCCGCAACGTGCGTTGTGGCTGCGCGTGATTGCGCCGACGAAAAAGGCCGACCTGGCGACCAAACTGCCTCGCGGCTTCGAACTCGCGAAAGACGAATACTTCCCCGGCGACGAATTGCTCCTGACGGGCGTTTCGACGTTTTTCGTTCCGTTCAACGAAATCGAAGTGTTGTCGCCGGAGACCGGTCAATCCGTCGTCGGTAACGATCACAGCCGCGTCTTCATCGAAGCGCTC
Source organism: uncultured Polyangium sp. (assembly GCA_964435055.1). Classification (GTDB taxonomy): domain Bacteria; phylum Myxococcota_A; class Polyangia; order Polyangiales; family Polyangiaceae; genus Polyangium. The sequence continues at coordinate 14,687 of CAYSYX010000073.1, forward strand.
GGCATTGATCAAAAGAGCGGCATTTACGTGCGGGACTTGACGACGGGTGAAGTGCGCCTGATCCGCGGAAAACAATCGTATTTGGTCGATCCGCGCAAAGAAGTGCAAGTGACGCGAACGGTTCCGACGGACGATTGGAATTTGTGGGTCGCGGCCAATGAACCGCATAAACGCACCAATAGATCCATTACGACGCCCTGGGCTCTGTCGATTACGATTCCCAACAATACGGCCGTGCTCGTGACGAGCGCCAATTCGCGACGCGTGGTGGAAGGTCCCTGCGTGACGCTGCTGGGTTATGAAGAATCGCTCACGGCGCTTTCGTTGTCGACGGGAACGCCGAAGAGCGACGAGAGCCCGCTGAATACTTGTTTCCTGCGCACGGTGGGTAATCGCATTTCGGACAAAGTGACCGTCGAAACGGCTGATTTCGTGAAGATCAGCGTGCGCGTATCGTATTCGGTGGAATTTCTCCCGGATCACAAAGATCGCTGGTTCAACCACGAAAACTACATTCAATTCATCGTCGATCGTTTGCGGTCGATCATTCGCAGCCGTTGTCGTTCGGTGTCGCTGTCGACGTTATGGCCGCAGTTGCCGTCGGTTTTACGCGACACACTGCTCGGAGAACGCAAGGACGGCGCCAGGCCGGGGCGTCTTTTCACGGAAAATGGCACGCTGCTGACGGAAGTCGAAGTGCTCGGCGCGGAGATCGAAGACCGCGAAGTGGCCGCTTTGATGCAAAAGGTCCAAACGGAGAGCGTGACGCTGGCCATTGGCGATCGCAAAGCGCAGGAGTCTTTGGCGTCGGCGAAATTGCGGGCGGATGTGGAACGACAAACGCAAGAGCTTCTGGGAGAAGCGCGGGTTCGAGCTGCCAAACTGGATGAAATCAGCCGAAAACTCGCGCATGAGGCGGCCATGGCGGCGGCCCGAGAAGAAGAAACGGTGCGGCGGGAGCGACAAACCCTTTCCGACGATCGCGAAGCCAATGCGCTCAAGTCGCGCATTCAACGAGAAATGGACATGAAGGTCGCCGAGCTCGAAGGCGTGCGCAAAGACGCGGAAGCTCGAGCCGAAGCGCAACGTATGCTCAATCAGGTGCAAATCGATTTGACGACGCGCATCAAGGAGCTGGAAATCAAGCTCATCGAGACGCAATCGGCGGCGACGGTCGCCGAACGTCAGGCGGTGCAGCGACAACTGGTCGAAGCGATGGTGGCGCTCGGGGACAAACTGCTGCTCACCGAAGTGGCCGAAAACATGAACCTCGTGAGCCTCTTCAAAGGCAAAGACGTGGGTACCATTCTTTCCGAAGTCGTCGGCGGAACGAAGGTGATGCACACGCTGCGCGCCGTCATCGACGAATCCAACGGAAAATCCCAATAAATCCCTAAACCAAATCCCAATTCGATTTGGCCGAAGGCCGAATCGATGCAAGGTCCAGGACTGGTCCTGGCGCGGGTCCCGGGGCGCGCAGCCCCGGGTGGGTCTGGGTGAAACCCAGCGCAAATCTGCCACAAAACCCACGAAATCCCGCTCGAAACGCGTCTGTCCGGAAAGCTGTCCGGGTACGATTCGCCAACGCTCGTCATACAGGACGCGCACGTTCGATTTTAGGAACGCACGGGAGAAGCGACCATGCCGAGCACCCTCATCATTGGAGACATTCACGGTTGTTATGCTGAAATGCTCGACCTGCTGGAAAAAGCGGGCATCGGCGACGATGACCTCGTCGTGAGCGTCGGCGATATCGTCGATCGTGGACCGGAACCGCGAGAGGTCATCGAATTCTTTCGCCGCCGGACAAATAGCGTCGTCATTGTGGGAAACCACGAACGAAAACACATTCGCAACGTCTTGTCGTATTCGCAGCAAGTCGCGCAATTGCAAATAGGCGATTCGTATGCGGATCACGTCCGGTGGCTGGCGACATTGCCTTATTATTGGGAACGCGAAGACGTTCGCGTGGTGCATTGGGGACATTATCCCGGTGAACCGCTCGATCGAGTGCCCGAAGATGTTTTGGCCGGGACGGCATCGGGCGACGCGAAATTAAAAGAACGTTATGGGGACAGACCTTGGTACGAGTTTTACCAGGACGAACTTCCCATCGCGTTTGGACATTCCGTCGTCGGTTCGGAACCGCTGATCGTCCGGGATCGGATTTTCGGATTGGACACCGGAGCTTGTCACGGGATGCGTTTGACCGGACTGCTCTTGCCCGAAATGCGTCTCGTGTCGGTGCCTTCGCGAGCGGATCATTGGGCGCGCGTGCGTCTGCAATGGCAAGCGCCCGTGTTGCGAACGTTGCCGTGGGCGACGATGACGTTCGAGCAAATCGACAAGAAGGTTCGCTCGTTACGGGATCCGGAGTTGGATCGCGACGTGCTCGATTCCATCACGAATTGGGCGGCGAATCTGCGCGCGACGATTCCTTTGTTGCGGGACAAACTCGACGCCGAGGTGACGCGACTCGTCGCGGAAACGGGTGCCGATTTTGGTCGTGTCGCGGCGAGTCATCCGGCGGCATCGTGGCTGCATCGCTGGCACACGGGGCGTTTGTCGCGGGATCACCTGGGTTGCAGTACGCCGCAACAGCTCGTCACGCTCGCTTCGGCCCTTGGAACGATCTTGCCGTCCGATCCGTTGTGATGTGCAAAGCCGGCTGCGAAGATTGCACTCGTTGGTGGTCAAATGATTGTGGGAACCTCGTCGGGGCGCGACACGTCATTTGACCACAAACGATGTCGCGGGTGCGTGGCCCGACGATGGGGCGACCTTGTTTCACTTATCGAAGCACGGTGTCATCATGCCGAGCCGATGACGTCGGCGGCGGGTTCTGGTAGATCGATGAGCATGGTGAACGCTGGTTTGTCTCGCGCATGGGCGTTGACGATTTGGGCAAGCGGGCTCTGTTTCTTCGCGCTGAATTGCGACAAGGGTGCGGATTCCCAGACCAAACCGGCATCGTCCGAAGCCGCGCCACCGACGCTCGAAGTGCCGACCGCACAACCGCCGAAGATCCTCGAGCAGCCGGTGCTTGCACCGCCGAGTTTGTCGCCCCCAACGCCGTCGGGAGCGGAAGCTGCGGCCACGCCGACGAACGTTGCGGCAAAGACGACGCCGGCGGCTCCAAGCGCAACGGGTACGACCGCGGCACCGAGGGAAAAACCCAAGCCGACGGACGCGCCGATTCGCCGTGATCCAACAGGGCCGGGACCGATGGCGCCACGTCCTGCCGCTACGATGTGATTCGCCCCGAGGTTGGTCACGACAAGCTTGTCAGGCCAGGTAAAATCGTGGCAAATTCGATCGTCGTTCGACGGACGAAGCGATGAGCGAAGCAGCGCGACGCGAACAGATTCTGCAGGCCGCCGAGCGGCTCTTGCAGCACTACGGCCCGCAAAAGACCACGGTCGCCGATGTGGCTCGAGAAGCAGGCATCGGCGTGGGCTCGGTGTACCTCGAGTTTCCATCGAAGGAAGCGATCGTCGAAGCCTTGTCCCGCGCTCGCTACGAAGCCGTGCTCGAAGCCATGCGCACGACGATGCAGCAACCAAATACGTCCTGGTCGGAACGATTCGCGAACGTGATGCAAGTGCGACTCGAAGCGTACTTGGCGCAGACGTCGAGCGGGGTGCATGCGCGGGATCTGTTCCATTGTGCAAACCCGGCGGTGAAGAGCGCATCGTTATGGTTTTACCAAGAAGAACGGGCGCTTCTGGTCGAGCTTCTTTCGGGAGGCGTTGCGGCGGGTGAGTTCGACGTGGCGGACGTGGACATCGCGGCGCAATTGATTTTGCGTGCGTACAGCGGGTTTACGCCGCCATTTATTTTATGTGCGGATCAGAGCGAGACGCGCCGATTGGCTCAGGCGATGCACGACCTCGTCTTGCACGGGGTCATCTGTCGTGAGCGGGGGCGTTGAGCGCGGGGGCGTGAAGTTTGTCGGGAACGAGTTTGTCAGGGAAGAGCGGTGGTGATGACGAGGTCGGTGCGCTTGTTGCTGCCGGGCTTGAGACGGCAATCCTCGTAGTAGCCGCGCTGGGAGTTGTACGATTTGCAGACGGACGAACACGATCCGAGGATATCGATGATGCCGCACTCGGAGACGGAGCCGTTTTGCTCGAGGTGCCCGGCGGCGCAATCGCGCTGATGAGCGCGTGAATTGTTGACGTTGGCGCTGTTGTAACAGGCGTTGATGTACGGCTGCGGCGCCCAGAGGTTGCCCCAGAACGCGCCTTCGACTTTGGAGTACGCGGTGAGTTCCGAGCTGCCCGGCTGCAAACGCAAAGGTTTTTCGCTGGAGCGGACGGAGATGGTCACGTGTACGCCATAAAAGTTTGTCTTGGCAGCCAAACAGGACGTCACCATGTGCTGGCCTTCGACGCCCAAAGAGCCCGTAGCCCATTGCGGAGCTATGCCCAGTTGGCCCACGTAATGTTCGTTATGAACGACATTCCCTTCGTCCGTCCAAGAGAAATCAAACGATTGCTGCGGCTTGAATGCGCACGCAACGATGTACTTGAGCAATTCACGATTGAGATCACCTTGCGCGCCGGGATCTTGGATTGCGGCAAGCGCATTGTCCGTCAGCGCGTTGTCCGTCAGCGCGTTGTCCGTCAGCGCGTTGTCCGTCAACGCGTTGTCCGTCAGCGCGTTGTCCGTCAACGCGTTATCCGTGAGAGCATTGTCTGTGATAAATGCGCCCTCTGCATCGGCAGTTGCATCCTCGGAAGGCAACTCTGCGGTGCAGCCGAGCATCGAGGACAAACCGACTAAAATGAGTGTTGCACTCAGTGACTTCATAATCATGCCTCCTGCATTCAACTAACGCGGGGACCCTGTCTTCTGCTCGATTATCAACGGGAAGGAATCGCCTTGTAAATTCAATTTGGGTTGACGATTCGGCAAATGTCCACCGTGAAGCAACATACATCGTTTCCGCGAGGGCCGTGACGCGAACGCGGCGTCGCGTCATTCGATTGACCACGACCAACGACGGGGACGAAGGCACCTCGCCATCAATATGTCGGCGGCCACCGCCGCGCAGCATTCCGCCTTGCCAACCTATACCGTCGATGCAACGGGAATCTGCGCAAGGCCCCGTTCAAGACGTGGTTTCATCACAGTGAGAATATGACTCGACAATTCGAGTGCGTCGTGATAACGCTGCCTCGCTTCGTCCGCGCGGCCATGGCGCAATGCCCACAGCGCCCGCACTTCGAGCACTTCGATTTGTTCCTGCCCGAACGAAAACTTCGCCGATCGCTGCTCGAGTTCTTCCCATTGGGCATTCGTTGAATCCCCCGTGGTGATTTCGAGCAATGTTGCGAAGACGTCTTCCGACGGCGAGAGAATCTGCAAACCATTTTGATGTATTCGCGCGTGCTCTTGCGCCTGTCGGATACGCTGAATGATTTCACGCGTTTGCACGACATCGCCGCGATAAAACGCCATTCGAGCCGCGAGCATCCATACGATTTCCGGAGGCGTCGCGGTCTTCGGATTTTCCGCCAATGCCAATGCTGCCGCCAAATGAGGTTCGGCCGCGTCGAACTCCTCGACCAAATAAAGGTACTCGGCCAGATTGTAATGGCCGACAAGCTCCGTACGCGGGCGTCCCAGCTTTCGTCCGAGCGCAATGGACTGTTCACAATCGGTAATGGCCCCGGCCCGGTCCCCGCGATAACCGCGAACCAAAGCGCGATTATTCAGCGCCGGACCAAGATGCAAGAGATCCCCGCGTTCTTCGCAAACTCGAATCACTTCATCCAGCACCGACGACGCTTCGTCGAGACGCCCCAATCCGGGCAATATGAAGCCAAGCATCAACAGCGCAATGACCCGAGTCTCATAACCTTCATCACCAAGCTTTTCGGCGAGCTCCGCCGCATTACTCAATTCACGAGCTGCTTGTTCACCGCGACTGAAGCGCACGGAAGAACGGCCAAGACCCAACCAAAGCCGGGCGTCCACGAGCGGCGATGTTCCTTCGAGTCCCAGCGATTTGGCCGCAATGACGCGCTCCTCGGCTTTTTGATATTCTCCCAGCCAATCCAGCAGCATTGCTTCATCGAGCAACAATTCCGCTTGCGTGAGCTTATTGCCTTCTGCCTCGACCTGTTCCCGCGCCGTCGACAATACCGCCAATGCTTCCGCATGCTGGCCCAATCGAAATCGAGCGAGTCCACGACCGCGTTGCGCCGAAATCGGCAATGCTCCCGCCAATTCCAAACTGCGCGAATAATATTTCTCAGCGTCCAGGTGATCCCGACGCGCCGTCGCCAGCTCCGCGCCGCGAATATAGTAGGTCGCCGCTTGCGTTCCCGCCCCGCCGCGTTCGAAATGACCGGCCAAAATCAGCGGATCCGCCTCCCCCGCCCGCTCCAGCAACTCCGCCGCCAAGCGATGGCCGAGCTCCCGATCGTTCTCGGTCAAAAGGCCATACGCACCTTCGCGCAAGAGCGCCTGACGAAATGCGTATTCCTCATCGCCCGGAAATCGGCTCTCCCGATGACGAATACAAATTTCGCTCTTGACCAGCTGCGGCCAAACGTTTGTCAGGTCCGCTCCAACCATTTGCGCTACGATTCCGCGCCAAAACACATCGCCAAGAACACTCGCCGCCCGCAACGCCCGACGCACCAGCGGATCCAGCCGTTCGAGACGCGTTTGCACCATCGCGACGATCGTACTCGGCAGCGCATCTCCACGATGCTCCGACGTCGTGCGCACGAGTTCTTCCAGGAAAAACGGATGCCCATCCGCCAAGGAAACAAGGCGATCCACGACCGCCGTTTCCGCTGACTCGCCAAGAACATGCCGCACCAGACGCGCGCTCGCCTTCGGTGAAATCGGTCCGAGCGTGATGAGCTGTCGACCGTTGTCGGACCAGAGATTTGGAAAAACCTGTTCGATCTCCGGCCGCGCCGTCGCCACGACGAGAATCGGTTCGTCCGCAAATTCGCGCAGCAACGTGCCAATTGCCGTCACCGACGCGTGATCGCCGAAGTGCACGTCGTCGAGGACGAACAAGAGCGGACGACGCGCCGTGACCGCACGCAAAAAATCATGCAGCGCAAGCTTCATCTGCTCGCCGCAAAGTTCCGGATCCTGACGCGCTGCGCGCAACGGCAAACTGTCTTCATCCGGAAACGGAATGCCCGCAAGTTCGCCCAAAAACTCCGTGATTCGGCGGTGATCCTGTTCTTCGACAAACCGCGCGACGAACGCTCCGAATTTCTCCCGCCGCACGTCCATCGACGCGCCCGGACCAATTCCCGCCGCGCGTTGCAACGCATCGGCCAAGAGCCCGAACGTAGACCCCGCTCGCTCGGGATCACCGCGACCAATCCAAATCGCGACGGGTTTGCCCGACTGTCGGTTTCGCTCGACAAACGCTTGCAAGAGGCGGGATTTTCCAATGCCTGCAGGACCCGAAATCACCACGGCAAACGCTTCGGGCTCCGACGTGACCTGCGTGAGCGACTGATCGAGCATCGCGAGTTCGCGTTCGCGACCGACACAAGCGGTGACTTTGCCCAAAAGAGGCCGGGACGTATCGAACACATCGCGCTCGCCACGAAGCTCGAAGCCGTGTTCGTCCAGATCAACCACATCGAAACGCGCATCGAGCAGGCCCGCGGTCGTATCGTCGATCAAGATGCGCGGCGACGCTTCGATGTCCTCTTCACGCGGCGTGTACAGAAGCTGCACCGCGCGTTCGATCGCTTCACCCACGGGCAAACCTCGCCCGAGCTCGCCCCAACCCGTCGTAATCGCAATGGGTGCCTCGGGCGCATGCGTGCGCAGAGCCAATGCACAACGCGCGACTTGCGTCGCAATGTCCGTCGGAATGCTCGTTTGATCGAAAATGACGACGGTCGTTCCGTCGGCGAACAATTCCAGATGCGCCCCGAACCGAGCAATCACCGACTTCAATTCAATCGGCGAAGCCAGGTCCATCGTGACGGAAGCCGTGACGTCCTGCGGCGTCGACGGAGGTTTGCCCAGCAATAACACGCCCAAAAAACGCCGCTCATTCCGGCCCATGGGCTGAGAAACCCGATCCCCCTCGGGGAACGTCGACGGAGCGGCCGCTTCGAGCGCTCGGGCAACTTCCGCGCCGTTACGCGGTCGGTGCGCCGGATCTTTGGCCAGCATTCGTTCGACAAGTCTGTCCAGCCAAACAGGCACATCGGGCGCGAATTCACTGGCCCGCGGCGCATCCTCGAAAACAACCTTCGCCAATACCGCGACGATGTGCTCGGCGATGAACGGCGGTTCGCCCGTGAGGCACTCGAAGAGCAAACAACCGAGCGAAAAAACATCGGCCGTCGCATCGACTTTGCCCCCGGAACGCGCCTGCTCGGGCGCCATGTAACTCGGCGTTCCGACAACGGTTCCGGATGCGGTCACCCGCGTGGCATCGGAATAATACGCAATACCGAAATCGAGGATCTTGGGCTGTTCGAGCTTGCCGTCGACGAGAAACACATTGGACGGCTTGAGATCCCGATGCACGACACCTTGCGCATGCACCGCGCCCATCGCCGAAGCGACGCGCACACCAAGCATGAGCACTTCGGCGACGGAGAGTCGGCGACGCGCCAAGACCGACAAAAGATCCTCGCCCTCGAGCCACTCCATGACGAAAAAAGCTTCGCCATCGAGTCCCATGCCACTGGCGATGTATTCGACGACATGCGGATGATGAATCCGCTCCAGAATCTCCCCTTCCCGCTGAAAACGCGCTCGATGCTGAAGGGAAGTGTCAAGCAAGATCTTGGCAGCGACGGTTTTTCCCGTGGTTAAATCCGTGGCGCGATAAATTTGCCCCATCCCGCCCGATCGCGCTTGCGCGTCGATTCGAAAGCGATTCCGTAGGACACTGCCAATCCTGATCATCACCCGCGATGATACAGATTATCCCGCCCGCGGACAAAACACGGACCAACCTTCTTCAACTGTAGTTCATTTAACTTTTACAACTTTCTTCCCCATCGTCATGTCCACCCGTTGACAGAACCGTGAACGATTTTATTCTTCGTTCATTCCTCGCGTAACGGCCATGCTTAGTGAGCCGGACGAGGAATACCTATTTCATCTCCGAAGGAGTCTCACGATGACTACGTTGCGTGATCACGCGTCTTTGCCCTCTTCCGCAGTTCCTGTACTCCCGCTTCGCAATGGTGTTCTCTTTCCGGGTACTGTAATCGCGCTCCCTATCGGTCGTGAACGATCCCTCGCGCTCGTGCGCACTCTGTCCAAAGGCGATGTGATTGGCGTGGTGACGCAGAAAGACCGCGCAGTCGTGGATCCAACGATCGATGACGTGTTTCGCTTGGGCACGTACGCGCGCATCGTGGAAACAGGGCGGATGCCGAGCGGAGACATGCGTTTGGTGATCGAAGGGATCACGCGTCTGCAGCTCGGTGATCTGGTGCAGCTCGATCCTTATTGGACGGCGGATGTCACGGCCGTGGAAGAAACCGGCGGCGATACCGAAGAAGCTCGGCTTTTTGCGCGGGCGCTGTTCGACCAAGTCCGCGAACTCGGGCGGGGAATCGAAAATTCGATTGGCGTGACAACCGCGGATGAACACCCGGGCCGTTTCGCCGATCGTTTGGCGGCCGTCCTGGGCCTTTCGTCCGACAAAGACATACGGATCCTCGAAGCGCTCGACGTGGTCGAACGAGTGCGACTTTTGGCCGGGTTTGTCTTGGAGCAAAAGTCCCTCTCGGAGGTCAAGCGCAAGATCGAGCAGGACGTGCGGCGTGAAATCGGCAATCAGCAGAAAGAAGCGATTTTGCGCGAACAGCTGCGCGCCATCAAAAAGGAACTGGGCGACGACAAGGGCGAAGGCGACGTCGAAGGACTGCGCGAACGTATCGAAAAAGCGAATTTGCCCGAAGAAGCCAAGAACGTCGCCAAACGGGAGCTCGACCGCTTGCAGGCTCTTTCGCCGCAACAGGCCGAATACAATGTGATTCGGAACTACCTGGAGTGGATCGCGGATTTGCCCTGGAGTGCTCGCGCCGATGCCAAGGACGACATCGATGCGGTTTCGAAAAAACTCGACGAAGACCACCATGGTCTCGAAGACGTGAAGAAGCGCATTTTGGAACATATCGCGGTGCTGCGCCTGAAAGGCACCACGAAAGGCAGCATTCTTTGTTTGTCGGGGCCGCCCGGCGTCGGAAAAACATCGATTGGACAATCGATCGCGGATGCCACCGGCCGCCCGTTCGTGCGCATCGCCTTGGGCGGCGTGCGAGACGAAGCGGAGATTCGCGGACATCGGCGAACCTACGTGGCGGCATTGCCGGGACGCATTTTGCACGGAATGAAAAAGGCCAAGGCGAAAAACCCCGTAATGCTCCTCGATGAGATCGACAAATTGGCCGTCGGTTGGGCGGGAAATCCCGAAGCGGCGTTGCTGGAAGTGCTGGATCCGGAGCAAAATAAGACGTTCCAAGACCATTACTTGGAGCTGCCGTTCGACCTGTCGGAGGTGCTCTTCATTTGCACGGCGAATGATCTGAGCCAGCTCTCGGCGCCGCTGCGCGACCGGCTCGAAATCATCGAAATGAGCGGTTATACGCTCGACGAAAAGGTGCACATTGCGCGAAAACATCTGATTCCGAAGCAATTGGCGGCGCACGGGATTGCCGATGGATCGATGTCGATCACGGATGACGCTTTGCGGAGCATCGTGCGCGATTACACGCGGGAAGCCGGCGTTCGGCAGCTCGAACGGGAGATCAAAAAGCTGTGCCGAGCATTGTCGTTGGAAGTTGCTCGAGCCAAAGACGAAAAACCGCAGCTCCAGGTCGAGGAGAGCAATTTGCGCAAGTATTTGGGCAAAGAGAAGTTTTTCTCGGAAATGGCGGAGCGAACGGCGGTGCCGGGCGTGGCGACGGGAATGGCTTGGACGCCGGTGGGCGGAGATATTCTTTTCATTGAAACGAGTCGCATGCCGGGGAAAGGTCGCGTCGAAATCACGGGGCAATTGGGTGACGTGATGAAAGAATCGGCCAAAGCAGCGCTTTCGTACGTGAAGAGTCACGCGGGTGAACTCGGGGTTGATACGGACAAACTCGAGCAGCAGGATTTGCACATTCACGTGCCTGCGGGCGCCGTTCCGAAAGATGGGCCGAGCGCGGGTGTGACGATGTTCACGGCATTGACGTCGTTGTTGTCGTCACGACGGGTGCGCAGTGATACGGCGATGACGGGTGAATGCACATTGCGTGGACGCGTGCTTCCGGTGGGTGGAATCAAAGCGAAAGTGATGGCGGCGCATCGAGCGGGCATCAAACGCGTGATTTTGCCGCATCGGAATGCTCGAGATGTCGAGGAAGTGCCGGAAGACGTGCGTAAAAACATGGAATTCGTTTTCGCCGAAGACATGAGCCAAGTGCTCGCCGCGGCGCTCGAGGACGTACCTGGGGAAAACACCATTGCCGGATCGCTTGGTGTACAAACGGATCTCGGGACGACGTCCGTGGGTGCAATTCATTGAGCAAACGAGGTTATGACGCGGTCGGGCGATGTTCCGGCCGCGTCATGCGTCGTTGCGGTGCGAAAAACGTCGCGCGATGTGCGTAACGAGTGTGGCGGAAAATAAAATGAGATCGATGCAAACGGCGGATGGCTGACACGCCCGAGCCGTGGTAGATGGCGGCCGTGCCGCAACAATCAACTTCGTCCGACTCGCTTGCCGTACCTCCTTCATCCAAAGGTCCGGCGCACGCGAGTACGCGCAAAGTTCCCGATCATTTGAAACGCCTTTATACGGCGACGGTGCTCTTCGGCATTGGATGCGGCGTGTCGCTCGGCTTGACGCCTTTGTACCTGAACGCGCTGGGATTCACCAAACAGAACATTGGAACGTTATCGTTGTTTTTTGCGGGAGCGTTGGTGCTTTTCTCGCTTCCCGTGGGCATGTTGATTCGGCGTTTTTCCGCCGAACGCATATTGGCGATCTGTTTATTCGGTTATGCGCTGAGCCTCGTGGGATTTCCGCACATGAAAACCTACGAGTCGATTGCATTTGTTCGTGTATTCGACGGTTTGGGCACGATTGGGGTGTGGGTCGCATCGGAAACGGTGCTCTTGGCGCAAGCGCAAAAAGCCTACAAAGCTTATTTGACGACGCTGTATGCCATCGCGCTCGCCCTTGGATATGTCATTGGACCGTTTTTGGCTCGAGGGATGGCGTTTGTCACGACAGATCCGCGGATTTCATTCTCCGTAGGAGCGTTTTCGGCGATTTCCGCAGGCGTCTTCGTTCTCCTCAAAATGCCGCCGACGCCTCCGGCCGAGGGTGTTTCATCGGACGAACCTGTCGCGAGCACGCCGTCGGCGCCCGCCCACACGCCGGCCATGTCGATCTTCTGGAAAATCAAGACGTCGTGTCTGGCAGCGTTTTCCTATGGATATTTCCAAGCCGCCGTCGTGCTCTTTTTGCCGCTGTACCTGATCGACGACAAAGGCTGGGCACCCGAGCACACAATCATTCTTCCAGGCTTGTTTTGCCTGGGCATGTTGCTTTGTTCGAATATCGTCGGGCGCATCGCCGATCGCGTAGGGCATTTGAAAACCGTACGCGCTTTGTCCTCCGTAGGTCTGATGGCGATCTTGGGATTCGTGGTGCTCGACAATTATTGGGTGATGTGTTTCGCGGTGTTCATCGCGGGCGCAACGTTCGCGTCGATGTCCCCCGTAGCGCTCGCGTTGACGGGCGTGGTGACCAAGGCCCAGGATTACAGTCGGGCAAACGCCATCTACAATTTGTTTTACGCGACAGGGATTTTGCTCGGCCCGCCCGTCGCGAGCGTCATCTACACGAATTACGGCGGCAAGCGCATGATCGAGCACATCGCGATCCTGTGGGTCGCGTTCGTGATCTTCACGATCGTCTTCATTCATGACGATCCCGCAAGTCGTCGCGCAAAGCACTTGCCCGCCAACGCGCCGAGTTGAGAGGCACTGGGCTTCGCCCAGACCCACGAGGGCTCCTCGCCCTCGACCCCGCAAGGGC
>CAYSYX010000074.1:0-25796 GCA_964435055.1 uncultured Polyangium sp.
TGCACGCGCTCAATCCGGGGGTGCCGACGCTGGAAGTACCCTGTCGCCCGAGCCAATTTCCCGAGTGGGTCCATGTTTGGGCCGTACAAGCTGGAACGGGGCATATCGTCACGGACGAACAACCCGACGAATTGGTGAACGTCACGCCGTTCGCAGGTGTATTCATTCAATTCAACGAAAAGGCACCGTATGCAAATGCGGAGATCATGGCGTCGCAGTACGGTTTGTCGTGCCCGAATATGATCCGAGACGAACCGCCTGCGTCGGAATCGATTCGGAAGAAGGAGCCGTGTCCCGCGGAGACCACCCAATCGAATGGGACGGCCAATGCGAATCTGATGGCCGCGCCGGGCAAACCGGATTGCGATCCGCCCGGATCGGCAAATGCAGGAACAACGGCGAACGGAGGAACGAAGGCGCTTCCTCGCATCGCTGTTTGCGCACGTCCGCGAAACATCACGTCCAATGAATGGCTCGGCAGCGTACGAGGCGTCTCGGGCGTGGCCAACGCAGCCGATCCAGCGGCGTACGCACAGTACGAAGCGAACGCCGGCGTGATTTTCTATTTCGATGCGAGTGCTCCGCCCGAATCGGTTTGGAATTTTGGACCGGATACAAAGATTCGTTGTCCGGGCAAAGCACCGATACCATTCAAAGAATGGTCGGCCAAGGCATCGGCGTCGCAAGGAGGTACCACGACGAACGGGTCGACCACGACAACCGGCGGTGCAACAACGACAACCACCGCAACCACGACAAACGCGGCTCCGAAACAAGGCAACGGAAAAACCACGTCGACATCGAGTCCCGATGGCAGTGGGCCGCCCTTGGACCCGTTTGAAACGATCGCTCGAGAAATCGTATTTGCAGGCAAATTGGCCACGGCAGACACCTCGGCGCCCGCCACGACCGCCAATGGATCGCGGTACGGAATGCCCGGCGGAAAGAACGTCGGAGGCTTCAGCTTCCCGGCCCTGCAGGCGGGCGTCGGGCTGGCTTCCATCCTGATTGGCGTCGGCATGAAGCCGCAAGATTTTATCAAGAAAGTCGTCGAAAAGACGGGCGTGGGTAAGCCGGCGATTGTCAAGGAATTCAATGCTGAGGCGCTCAGACTCGCCGACGATCTCATCAAGGACTACGGCCAGCACGTCATGGCCGAGGCATTACGAAAGCAGGGGCTCATCTTGCCTTATGGAATGGCGTCGAAGTTCACGGCCAATCTCGGGTCGAAATTCCAAGCGCACAAGATTTTCGAGAGGCAGGCGTTCGAAAAAGTACTCAAACTGCAGGGCAAGGCTCTTGATGAGGCTGTCGAAAGGGCTCCAGCCATTATCCTCACGGACGCCGACCACAAGGTCATCAGTGACGCGCTCGCCTCGGGATGGAGGGAGCTAAAGAAGACGAAGACCCTGGATAAAATCACCCAGACCGACTTGCGAGCGCTCTACAAGAACGCATACGCAGCCAATCCGCACTGGTTGGACGCCATCGAATCCTACTTGCGCTAAACATGACTCGAGACAAACCGATGTCGGTCAAGAGCGGCAACGCATGACGATTAGACTTGCTCTTTCGGCACCCATTTCCATTGGCCGTTAATAAACACCATTTTGCAGGGATGTTGCACTTCGTCCACCGTAACCGAGCACAGAAACTCCTCGGGATGCGCGCGGATGTACGCGTGCATCAACTCATCGACCTCGACATCCACATCATAGATTCGGCTATCTAGGTCACCCAGCGTGCAGGAAAGTTTCTCGAGCGCTTCATTACGCGGGGCAAACTCCACCGATGGTGGCTCGGGAAATCGGCGCGTCGCTTCCAGCAAAGTCTCGTACGCCGCCGTTGCGCCGATCATCTCGAGCCCCGCAAGTGCATCAGGCCAAACCAATCCGCCCGAATATCGAAAGAAGTACGAGTGGCCTCCATGCTGCACTTCCATTAGATAAAGTTGAATGGCGTAAAGCCTCCGCTGCCCAAGCGAGAAGGGCGCCAATATGGTTTCGGCCTGCGCCCCTGTCTCCACGCCGTACATCTTGCAAACGACAGGCTCGACAATCGCCCACACCCGCTCCGTATCCAGCATCTCGCGCGTGATGGTGATCTCACGGGTCACGTGCACAACAGGTTCGTCGTTCCCAAACTCGAAGAAACGTTTGATATAGTCCTCGTTGTCGACGTCGTCGGGTTCTTCAGTGTCGGAAGACTTCGTCATTGCGCAGCTCCTTACTCCGGCCGAAGCCGGAGTGTCTCAAAGGCGCGATCGTAGCCGGTCAGGATAAACTCTGCAACATCCACCCATCGTCGTCTTCATCAAACGTCAGTCCAGGCGTTGTCACGCCCAAAGTGATGAATCTGCTCCGCGGTAAAACCCAAGAAACACAAAATATCAAGGTTGCGGTTTCGCTCCCATTTGGATCGAAGACGATTCCCACGACAAACCGTATCTGCTGACCTAAAGACTGCGGCGACGAGGCCCCCTCTGAGCCCGACCCACCGTATGGAGCCCCATACAAACCAACGCATCGAGACTTCTTCACCCCATGTTCTTATCCTCGCGCGTTGGTTGTAGATATACGATTTGCCTTGTTTCATGCGCGTTTCAACATCCTGCCGCCACCTTGCAGACACGTCGATTCGCTTTCGTCATGCGCATCGGCCGTTCACGTCGAGGGAAGGTGGCTTCGGCGTTCACGGATCGACGACTTGCGGAGATGTCAACCGGCCCCGAGCCGGCGTGGTGGGCGATTGACTGGCTTGAAAATAGGGCCAACGCCCTCGAATTTGGCGACCTCCGGCCATGGAAGATGGTCCTACGCGTCGGGCTTGGGCGCTTGTCGGCGATGTCAGGGATGCCGAGCGTTCGGAAATGGGACTTAACGACGATGAAAGACGGCTTTTGCACCCCCGATCAGCGATTGACGTTTCGGGAAGATGGACTCGAGCAACCGTGAAGCCAACGTGACGGGCGTGTAAGGTGCGATCATGAGCTTGCAAACGTGAGTCGACCGAGATGGAAGCCGGCGGTCAAGGCATTTCGGGGCGATTTGCGGGCCGGACGAGCCGTCCCTCGGGGGCAAGGGATTGCAGGCGGGAGAATTGCCCGCCGAATTCAGGACTTACAAGATGAATGCGAGGTACTGGCGTTCAAACCCGCGGAAAATGGCCGGCGTCAAAAAACTGTACATTTTTGGGGATTGGGGATAAAGCTCCCGCTCCGAGCGTTCTTGCCTCTCGAGCGCAAACCCATGTCCAAACGCATTGTTTCCTCCCCGCTCCTTCTCGCTTGTTTCGCCGCCTATTTGCCCAGCTGCTGCAATACGGAGAACCCCGGCGTAAAACCCGAACCGGTGCCGTCGGCAAACGTCCAGCCCTCGCCCATTGCTCCAACGCCTTCGACTGCGCCCTGGGCAAGCGCCTCGGAATCAGCCGTTCCGAATCCGTCTTCCACTGTCGCGGAGCCGGCTTCCTCGTACGCGGACACGTCGTCGTCCGCCGAAGCACCTCGTAGTGGTCCTCCCAAACCACCTCCGCCCATTCCGTTGCCGCGCGTTCGCCCCCTTGGCGCGAAAGAAGTCGCCGCGGTCATCGTCCGATCCAAACGCGGGCCCAAACCCGAGGAATCGACGCAATTCATTCATGCCGACGGGAAGATCACGACCAAAAAAGGCGCCTATCTTTTCATCAATGGGCAACTGCATCGTTATCGTCAACAAGAGAAGACCTCGCCAAACCCGCCGTGTGAAGGCGAAAAAGAGAATCCTTTCCCCAAGCGTATTTGGCGCAATGCCGAATTCGTACCGGAGAAAAATGGCAAGAGCCTCGAAGTCATCCCGGTTTACAAGCCGAATCCGAAGGACGAACAAATCATCCACACGGAGACCGAGCACGAGCTCACCGCGGCGATTCCGGGATTCGTCTTCATCAAGTCCTTCACGACGGATTATGGTTGCGGCGCGCATGCGCTTTATGGGGCCGAGTTTTCGCTCTTTGCATTCCAATCCGACGGCAGCGCGAAAAGCATTGAATCATCCGAGTATTTGGAAGGTACCGACGCTTGGATCGAACACGCTCGCGCAAAATTCAATGCTCAAGTCAGCCCGGGTGAATCACCGGAATCCCTCGATGCACGTATCGAAGATAATGATGCGGTGAAAGTCGGCATGGTGTTTCCCATGCTCACGGCGAAAGGCGCTGTCTGGACGGGATTGTTTACAGCTCCCGCGACGTGGGCCGGTTCATTCGGAGGTTGGGGAGGTTATACCCGAGCCATTCCGATGGCCCTCAACAAAACGCCGGCGCGTTTTCGCGACGCAATGATCACGCCCGAACCGGTGAACGAATACGTCGCGAAAAATGAAAAAGATCTCGACATGGTGGGATTTACCGTAGGCGAAGCCGAGAATTGACGTATCTGCCGTCGCCCATTTTCCTGCAAACATCAATTCTCGGGCGAGCGTTTCAGACGGATCCAAAGGCGGACCCCTGCCGTCGGGAATCGAAGTCGACGTTGGTTTTCCGTCTCCTTTTTTCGGAGTCGCGTTTGTTGTGGTTGACCCGTTTGTCGCCTTGCCTCCTTGCGACGCCCGCGCGGGGCCGCGGATCTTTGCCTTATTGATTTAAGTTCGCGCTTATGCCCCAGGCCCCGCATTCGGGGCACACGCTGAGCGCGACGCCGAGCAGACTGGGTGCGCCAATGGATGAACCGGGCGGTTGTTCCTCGTACACGCCATGCTCGAAAGCATTCATCACCGGATCCTAACGAGGGTCAATCTGATGTTGCCGATATTGCCGTTGTTCGCGGTATCTTCGACGGTCATGCGCACTTGTTGACCCGTACCGAGCGTCCACACGTCGGTCATCTGCACCGACCGGCAACCGTTGCCAACTCCGCCCCACACATTATGACGGACACCGTCGACCCATACGTAAACGCTCGAACTGTGGCCCGTCGTCTGAGCGCAAAAGTCCGCGCGAGCCATAACGTGGTAAAGTCCGGGAGCCGGAGTGACAAACCTATTGGTGTTCAGATTCGCCGCGGCCAATTCATCGTACCAGACTCCGGTGAAATCCACGGGCAATTCGGCGTTCGTGGCATAACCCGCGGGCAGGTCGGCGCCGAGAATCGTCGTGATGAGCGGCGAGAATCCCGGGCCTTGCGGACCTTGCGGGCCTTGCGGTCCCACCGCCCCGGTAACGCCCTGCGGTCCCATCGGCCCCGGATCCCCCTGCAATCCTTGCGGTCCCATCAATCCCATAGGACCCGGATCCCCCTGCAATCCTTGCGGTCCCATCAATCCCTGCAATCCCATAGGACCCGGATCACCCTGCGGGCCTTGTGGCCCCATCAATCCCTGCAATCCCATCGGACCTTGCGGCCCCGGCGGCCCCGCCAAACCCGTCGAGTCACCAACCCATTGCCCCGACGAATTGATCACTTCGCCAAACCCGGCAATGCTGACCGACACGGGGGAAATATCACCAATGGCGTTTTCGGCGACAAGCGCGTACGGGACACTCGCAATGGTCGAGCGCGGAGTCATTTCCGTGTCACTGTCCACCGTAATGCCCAGATAGCGTTCGCTACCATCAAACAGAACCGCGCCAAACGGAGTGCTCGATCCGACGCTCACTGTGAAGTAACCGTCGTCCAGCGAAACCGAATGCGTTTCTTTCCACAATTCGGCGCCGACCGCATCATTGGCTTTCGCGTAGATGGCAAACGTCATGGTTTTCGTGCCCGTCACGGGCAAACCTTTGCCGTCGAAGAGCCGCCCCTGGTGATTCACCGTATTCGGTATCGCCGCGTTTGCCGTAATCGATGTCGTCATCGCAGCAAACGCAGCCATCATGATCATCGATCGTTTTACCATTGCGTACTTGTTCATGGATACCCTCTTCATTTCAACGGTTGCGTTGCTCCGACGACTCCCCCTTGAAGGGTATGGTTCGCCGAATTGGATCGCTGCTGATTCTGCGTGGATTGACCGAAGCTGAAGACCATCGAGTATTGCTCGCTCTTGATCTTGCCTCCGGCACTCACGAAATCCGTCGCTTGAACTCCATCGTGCGTCGTGGAAAATCCGCCGCTGCCCGAGGAAGACGAGCTTGATCCGGTATCGCCGCCCGACGGTGGTTTCTCGTTGCTGTCACAACCCAACGCGACGATCGATAACAGCAAGAAACCCACCGAAAGTACAAAGTGGTCGCTCTGATGTCGCAAGGACACCTCCAAGGATGTTTTGATGGACTCGACGCAGGTCACGGCAAACCAATCCGTCGTTTCGCGTCGTGAAAAGGATATTCATCAATCATGCCACGACGAAATGTGGCGCGAAAATTCATTGTGCGCGCCAACCATTCATTGTACGCGCCAACCATTGAATCACGTTTTCATGAAATTGGAACACGACACCGCAGACGTACGATGTGGTCCGATCGCGGTACCCAAAATTGCCACCTTGGAGTCACAACGTGACAAATTTTGTCACGTACGCCGTAAAGCGTCACTCAAGCGAAATGCTCCCGGCGTCTGGCCGAACCAGCGTTTGAAAGCCTGATGAAATGAGGCTTCGGTGCTGAATCCCAAAAGGAAGGCGATGTCGCCAAGGGCCATGCTGCGATCGCGGGTGTAACGTGCGGCGAGCTCTTTGCGGACTTCATCGCGGACTTGCTGAAACGAAGTCCCTTCTTCCCCAAGTCGACGCTGCATCGTGCGTACACTCGTGCCAAGGATCCGAGCGACTTCGGGCATCTCGGGCATTTCGAGGCCGCTTCGTTCCGACGAATGCCGCAGAACATCCACAACGGCTTTCGTATCCGAGTTCGCGCGCGGACCTTGCAGCAAGACGCGACGGACTTGCGAAGATGTTTGGGCGCCATTCTCATCGAGTGCCTGGACCAGTTCACGCGCATGTTGCTCCAAAATCTCGCATAACCATGAATTGGCCGTGCGAAGCGGCAACGTCCTTGTGGAAGGTTCGAAGACGAGCACATCCAAATCGGCATTAAAAACGATTCTGTCTCCGAAAACCTCTTTGTAAGCATCCGTGTTTTCAGGTTGCGCGTGGCGAAACCTCGTTTCCGAAGGCGTCACGTAAACTCCTGTAAGCCGCCGAATACGCAAGACGAGCGACGCCAGAAATGCCTCGGTCGGCTGTCGCAACAGTTCGGGGGATGTGTCCGGGAGGTGCCGCCGAAACAACATCGACTCATCAACAATCGTGATTTCGTCGCGTGGGTGGGGGTAACTCATGATTTGGTTGTACCGGCAATATTTTCGCATGGCCTCCTCGACGCAACCGCTATGGCTCGCGATGAAATCGACGACGCCGAACGCGCCGAGCTCCATCGCTCGATCAACCCATAACGCCGCGTGGATCCCCAGGAATGGGTCATTGAGGGAACGACTCGTTGCGTTCCATAGTTTTACCAAGGTATCGACATCGATCCGAGCATCTTCGTCTTCGAGGGTGGCTAATTCAATGCCCACGCTTGGAAGCAGCTCGTCCAGCGGGGCCTGAAATCCCAGGAGCATGGCCAAGACCCCCCGGACACTTGCGGTGGATGATCCGAATGGCACAGAACGAGAACGCTTTTGAGGGGGCTTGGGAGATTGTGGCGTCAGCATGGGAAACAATGTCCAGCATACGCCGTGCCATGTCATTTCTTATGATTCGCGCCGAGGCAAGTCCGACGAGAAGCAGCCGGTACTTCACGCCCGTCGCAAAATCGGCGCTCCGCGCGAACGCTGCACTTCATCCTTGTTCCGTCGTCGTTTCATGCTACCGTCGCGGCAATGCAATTGCCGTCACCCGATCCCGCATTCTTGGACCAATCCGTCATGCGTTTCGTGACGCCGCTCATGCGATATCATCAATACTCGCTCGTGGGGGACGAACATGTTCCACGTGCGGGGCGTTTATTGCTGGTATGCAGTCATTCGTTCATCACGTACGACATCATGTTGTCATTCTTCGAATTGCGTCGACGTACGGGACGCATCGTCCGCGGGCTCGGGGATGATTTTTGGTTTCGCACGCGAGTAACGAGCGACATTTCGCAGCGTATCGGAGCGGTCCGCGCCAATCCGCAAACGGCGCAAGCGCTGCTCGAGCGAGAAGAATTGGTGGGCGTTGCGCCGGGTGGGCAATGGGAAGCATTGCGACCGTCCACCGAACGGCATCGATTACGATGGCAGGGGCGACGAGGGTTTGCCCGACTCGCATTGCTGACGCAAACCCCGATCGTGTTATCGACATGCCCGGCGGCCGATAAGGTGTACACGGTGTATTCATCGCCGATCACGGAATGGTTTTACCGGCATTTGGCGTCACCGTTGCCGATCATTCGCGGTGTGGGTCCGACGCTCTTGCCTCGCCCGGTGCCCCTGACGACTTATCTTTCGCCGCTGTTTCACCCACCAACGCCCCAAGGCGACGCGCCGACGGATGCCGAAATCGACCAATTTCGCGATGACGTGCAAGCGCGGATGGAAGCATTCATGGCGGAGGCGATTCGCCGGGATCGCGGCTGAGAGTCATTCGTTTTGATGCGACGCTGCAACTGTCGAAACGCAGCTCATCAACGCACGCAGCGACAAGGAAAACCCGTATCTTTCGGGAACGCCGCGGCGCGTGTTTTCACTTCTCCCGAATAGAAACTCAACATCAAATAGTCGTCCCCGCTGCCCGACATCGTCTCCGAAGACGTATACCAACTGCAAAGCGTCAATGGAAACGCGTCCTCGTCAATGAGCGGGCAATGGTCCCGTAAAACCAATATGCCCTTCAATTCATCGAGCGTCGGGGCACGCCAATCCTCTTTGCCCGCAGCCGCCAACGCCTGACAACGATCCACACACGATCCGCCCGTGAACCGCGTATCGAGCGTCGTCCGTAACCACATCAGGCCCGTCGTTTTGCTCGTCGCCGTTTCCGCATCGAGCACGTAATCCTGGGTCGGCGGTGGTGGCGCGCCAAACTCGACGCTCGTTTGACCATGGCCGGCGGAACCACCACCCGCGCCACTTCCCCCGCCTCCCCCATTGCCATTGGGTGGATTGACCGGGTCGGGATACACCACGTCGCCATAACCGCTCGAACCGCTCGAGGCTCCCACACTTTTTGCGTTAGGGTCCGAAGTGCACGCGTTCGTCTGGAAAACCATACCCATGACGAAAACAAACTTGTGAATGCAACGTTTCGAATTCATGGCGCTGGTCCTTCAAAGAAGAATTTCGTCGAGCGTCCCGGTGCAATCGATATCGTTACCGACGAGCGATACCGATTCCATTCCCGTCGAATTCGTCGCCAAACCGAAAATCCGCCCGAGCGTCGTGAGGAGCTTGTTGTGCGGCATTCCCGCCGTCTTCATAATTCCCTCCCACGACCCATAAGGCGTGAGGTTTTGGGCGTAATGCAAATAGCGTCCCGTCGCCAGGTATTTCCCGCCGCCGAGCAAGACGACCGGGTAATTGTGAAAATCGTGGCTGCCCGTCGCGAGATCGCTGCACCAAGCGACGATGGTATGGTCGAGCAACGTTCCGTCGCCTTCGGGAACGGAATCGAGCAATTCGCACAACTTGGCCACCAACGTCATATTGATGGTATGGTACCGGGTCATCATTTCATGCGCGACGTCATTGGGCGGAATGTCTTCGGCATGATGCGCAAAGTCCGCATGTAAATCGCCTGCGGGAGCATCGAAATCCGTTTTGGCCGCCCCCGGCAATTGCAACGTCACGACCCGGGTCAGGTCGCACGCCAACGCCATCGTAATCAAACGCATGAAGGCTTCGTATTGAATGCGCATCGAATTGGGCTCGCCTTGCGCCGGCTCGATGGGCATGGCCGGAGCCGCACATTGCGCTTGAGCCAGCCCCGCGAGACGTTTTTCCAGATCCCGCACGAGGTCCCGATGGGTCTCGATTTTTTGGCGATCCAGGCCCGAGAGCTTGGGAGCCAATAGGTCGTATTCATTTTGCAACAAATCGAGGACGCTCGATTGCAGCGCTTCGAGCGGAGCGTCGGCCGGTAGGCCACCCATGGAAAAGAGCCGCGAATACAGGGCGATCGGCGACTTTTCCGTGGGTAATGGATTGCCGTTCGCATCGAAACGAGAAAACCACAAATCATGGCCGCTCGTGCCCAATTCCAACGACGGAATGCGGTCGGGCCGAGCGATGACGGAAGCAATGCTTTGATCGAGCGACGGACCGAATGCCGCATAAACGCCGGCATTGACTTCACGCACTCGATTGCCCGTCCAGCGACAAACATCGCCCTTGATGTGATTGCACGTCACCACCAAAGGATCGTCGATACACGGCAATAACGACAAACCATCGAGCACCAGCATTTTGGACGCAAACGCAGACAAGGGCGCCAAGATGCGACTGAAATCTCCGACATTTTCGACATCCCACGCCGAAGGCCACGGTTGTCCCAGCGGATCGAGCCCTCCCGGTTTCATCTTCGCGACGTTGCGGCCGGTCAAAGGCATTTGCCAATTCGAGAATTTGGCGACGTCGGCAGGCATTCCCGCGGGCTGCAAGCGAAAATGATCATATACCGTGCCGTGCAACGAGCCCACGAAGACGATCCGTCGCGGTAAAGCTGCATCTTCGGCACGAGCGGACCATCGCTTATCGGAAAAAAGCGACGGAAGCAACGTGCTCGCCCCGGCCGCACCCAAGGCCGCGAGCATTCCACGGCGATTCAAGCCTTTCGATTTCATGTTCCGCTTCCTTTCGGGCGATAGGAAAATCCATGCGACATGATGAGCTCCATGATCAGCTCGCGGACATCGCCGCCCGTCGATGAAAACTGCTGCGAAAATGATTCAATGGGGCATTGGTCGCCCGCTTCTTCGATATGGCCGAACGCATACCGAAACCATTGTTTCGTCACGCAAAGTCGCACGTCTTCGCTCTGCGCGAGACGTCGCGCCAGCTCGACGGCATTGGCGACCGGCCCGGCATTATCAAAACCCCGCAATTCACCGGAGCTGTCCACGGGAAAACCATTGTCCGTCGTGCGATACCGCCCGATCGAGTCGTATGGTTCGAATGGAAATCCCGCACCATCGATGGACGCGTGGCAACTCGCGCACGCGGCATTCGTCACATGCGCGGCATATCGCTCGCGATTCGTTTGCGGCTCATTGCCGGATCCGGCCGGATCGATATTCGTTTCCACGCCGGGCGGAGGCGCGGGCGGAGGTGCACACAAGAGCCGCTCCAGCACGAAAACACCTCGCAAAACCGGTGATGGTTGGACGGGATGACCATGCGCGGCGAGAATACCCGGCAACGTCAATAGCCCCGCACGCTCTGTCGCATCGAGCGTGACATTGTCCCAATCCTTCGCGGGAGCGGCCACACCATAAAGCTCGGCAAGCGGCCCATTGATTCGCGTCGTGGTCCCCGTCAGCAATTCGGGCAAGGTCCCCGCGCCGTCAAATACGGTATCCTCGACAAACGCAAGCGTTTCTTCCCGCATTGACGCTCGCAATTCAGCATTCCACATCGGAAACGTGGCTGAATCTTTGGATACTTTTTCGAGGCGCCCCAGGTCGAGCCATTGACGATGAAAACTGCGCACCATGGCTCGAGCTCGCGGATCGTCGAGCATACGCAGCGCTTGCCATTTCAACACCGCGGGATCTGTGAATGCATTGGCATCCGCAGCGATGGACAGCTCTTCATCCGGCAGATCGTCCCACAAGAAAAGCGCCAATCGGGCGGCGAGCTCATGCGACGTCAGCGCGACATCCGGTGCATTGGGTGACGATTCGGTATTTCCGAATTCGGGCACGTACAGAAACGCCGGCGATTGAAGCATGGCTTCGAGAACGAGGCTCGCACCGACGCGTAATCCATCGGGCTCGGCCATTCCCAGGGCAAACAATGCCGCATAACGATCCATTTCCGCGGGCGTCAATGGACGCCGATACGCTCGACGCCCAAAATCACGAATCAATTCGTTTCCGCACGCTGTCGCGTCTCCACCGCCGGCAAGACATGGAGCCACGTTTTCGGGTTTGACCATGGCGGCGGCAACGGCGCCCCGAGCCGCGTGGTAATACGCTTCGATCAAAACGGCGGATGGGTTTTGCACGTCCGCATTGTTCTCAAATCCTCGCGCAATGGTTTCATCAGGCAAATGAAAGGCTGGGAGCTGCGCATCGGGAAACAAACCATGCACCACGTTGGTGTATTGCACACGCGTCAATCGTCGCAAAGGAGCGCGACCGACGTGAACCGCATTCGCGTTGCACGTGGAATTCGGCGGCGCGGCAATAGGTTCGTCCTGACAAGAAGCCAGAAAACAGCTCATGCAGAAAAGACCTGTACGAACAAGCGAGGGGCGCATCCGTGCTCCTTCGTCGTCGCCCGGGAAAGTTCAAAAGACGCGACGATGCGCAAAGGATGGACTGAAGCGAAAATGCAGCAAGCGAAAATAGCGTCGCAATCGAGCCCGTCGGGCGGGAGGATGTCCACGACAAACGCTCATTTGCGTCGGGGCAAAATGCCGAGCTGTACATAAATGGGCCGCAAGACGCGGCGAACGTCATCGATGCGCAGCAAGAACCCAATGGCTCCGAGGACGCAACACGTCCCGCCGACCGCGAGAGTGGTGCTCGGGCCATAACGACTGGCAGACCAACCGGCGACCAAGCTGCCGAATGGCATCGTGCCTTGAAAAGCAATAGCGTAATAACTCATGAGCCGTCCGCGTTTGTCTTCTTCGGTAATGGTTTGGAGAATCGTATTGCTCGCGGACATTTGTTGCATCATTCCGAAGCCGCTCACGAAGAGCAAAACGAGGGACAAGGGCAGCGAACGGGAAAAACCGAATGCCACCACGGCGACCCCGAAAAGCATGGCGACGAAAGGAATGATGCGGACCAATCCCAGGACGCTTTTGCGTGATGCCAACCAAATGGCGCTCGCGACCGCGCCCAATCCTTGTGCGGCCATGAGCAACCCGAGCGTATGCGCACCACCTCCCAAACTGCGACTCGCAAACACCGGCATGAGCACCGTATACGGCATTCCGACGAGGCTCACGAGGCCCAGCAAAAGCAAGATATTGCGGGCGGGGGCAAACCCCGCGACATAACGCCACCCTTGCCGCAATTCCGTGCCCATGCTCTCCTTTACGCGATTCGTTCGCGGCGGGGAGATATGCATGGCCAACAATGAAAGAATCACCGCCGAATAGCTGATTCCATCGATGAGAAAACAATAGGCCTCGCCAAATGCGGCAATGATGAAGCCCGCCAACGACGGGCCGACGAGACGCGAACCATTGACCATCATCGAATTGAGCGCTATCGCATTGGGCAGATCTTCGCGCCGCTCGACCATTTGCGGAAGAAACGCCTGCCGAGCAGGCATATCGAAGGCATTGACGATACCTTGAAACAAGTTCAACGCGAGGACGTGCTCGGCCGTAATCTCATGCGTCAAAGCCAATGTGGCCAGGGCAAACGATTGCAGCATCGATAACGCTTGCGTCACCACGAGCACGCGATGCCGATTCAATCGGTCGACCCAAACTCCGGCAAACGGTCCGACCAAAAGCATCGGGATTTGACTGGTAAATCCGGCGATACCGAGGAGCAGCGCCGAGTGCGTCAGGCGATACATCAACCAGGAAGACGCAACGGTGGTCATCCACGTACCGATGAGCGACAAGCTCTGACCCGCGAAAAATAGACGATAATTACGGAACTTCAGGGCGCGAAACGAATATCGCCAAATGCTCTCTTCGCCCAATTGCGCCATTTCTCCAAAACGTTTGGCAACTCGATGCCGACCGCAAGGTCGATCGCCGAACTCGAGCGGGGAACCGACGCATCTTTCGCTTTCTTGAGAAATGTCTTTTTTCGCGTGCCGATTCGTGATTGACTCATCCTTAGCTATGAAAACGCCCCTCACTCGCCGTACGTTTCTTGCCGCGTCCGCCGTTGCTGCACTGCCGACCTTCGTGCCGCGCCGAGCTGCTGCGGCGGAGGTCATTCGCATCGGCACCATGGCGCCCAAAAGCAGTATGTGGGGCCAGGTGTATCGCGTGTGGGAAAAAGCCGTCGATGAAAAAAGCGGCGGCCGCATGAAGCTGGAGATTTTTTACAACGGCATTCAAGGCGACGAAGGCGCAATGGTGGGCAAGCTGAAAACCGGGCAGCTCGATGCGGCGGCATTGACGTCCGTGGGGCTGGCCAAAGTGTATCGACCCATTTTGGCGTTGCAATTGCCCGGGCTGTTTCGGACGTGGGAAAAACTCGACCATGCGCGCAATGCGATGAGCGCGGAATTCGAGAAAGGATTGGCCGATGCCGGGTTTACCCTCGGCGGTTGGGGCGACGTCGGGATCGTCCGGACGATGACGCGGGGAATCGAAGTGCGTACGCCGGATGATTTGCGCAAAACGAAGCCGCTCACGTGGCGCGACGACGTGATTGGGCCGGCGCTTTATCAAGTCATTGGCGGCGTGACGCCCGTGCCGCTCAGCGCGGCGGAGGTCCTTGGGAATTTGAATACGGGGGCGATTGACGTGGTGAGCGCTCCGGCGATCGCCGCCGAGCAATTGCAATGGGCGCCGAAGCTGACGCATATCGCCGCGGAGGGCGCGGTCATGGCCATTGGCGGGATGATTTTCCGCACCCCGCGCCTCGAAGCATTACCGCCGGACTTGCTCGAAATTCTAAAATCGACCGGAAAAGTCGCGGGTTCGGCGCTCTCGGCACGAATTCGCAAAGAAGATGCGGCGGCGTTCGAACGATTGAAGGAAAAAATGACGGTCGTTACGTTGACCGAAGACGAAAAGAAGAAGTGGGCCGTGGTGCTGATCGAAGTGGGAAAACGTTTGTCACAAGGAACGTTTGCCCCGGAGCTGCTGAAGAAATTGATCGAGCTGGCGAAGTAGGGGTGTTATCGGGATTTCGCAGTTCACGTTTGTCGTAGGTGTTCGGCCATCCTCACGCCTTCACATCTTACGGTGACTCGATCACACAATGCGTCGGCAATGGATGCCCCTCGATCACCGGTTGCCCTCCCTCGATACGATCACGCACCTCGAGAATGAACGGTTCTTTGCGCGAACCGATGAGCTCCTCGATTTCGTTCTCCGCGTTTTCCACCTGCAAGAAATAACGAAGATGCCCGGTCACGTTCACCTCGAGGCACGGAATTTCGGCAATGCGCCCTCGATTGTGCTTTCGCATTTCGAGTTTCTTCCAATCCATGGCCCCAAATACCTTGTACCGGAGAATCACCTTCCATTTTGCGTATTCCTCGGGAAGCTCGAGGTAAAACGGAATGGATCGATCAAGGGCTTGTTCGGCGGGAAAGAAATGGACGATTTCGCTTCCTTTGAACATCACCGGCGAAGTCGACCAATTCGGCGGAGCATTGCCCGCGGATTCATTCGGATCGGCGGGTTTTTCGACGTAGCGAACGGGCCTCGAGCGATCCCAATCCGGGCCTTCTTCGGGGTCATCGTGGGTGCCTCCACACAGCTGCGACCGCGTCTGCTCGCGAATGCACGCATTCGCAAACACGGCCGCAAGGCTTAGACACAGAACAGCGAGGTTGCATTTCGAGGCCATCGTGCCGTGTGTCCTTATGTGGAGGTCATCAGCGTGAATTCAGGAGCGTATACAGCATGATCCACGAACGGATCACTTCTTGATACCGCCTTTGGGACGAACCTCCGGTCCGATGTCGTTGTTTCGCCAGTAAAACTCGTTCTTTTTGCCCGATTCATCCGCAAAACCGACCATGACCATTTCACCTTCAATGGCCGCCGTACCTTCGGGAACGTGTTTCTTTTGCACGCACGAGAATTGAATCACGGCCTTCTCAGCCGGAGCCATCACGCCGCTGAAAATTGTATTGCCCGAACATTGCTTGTACGGATGCGCCTTGCCGTCTTCGTCTTTGACTTCGAGCTGCTTGCCCGCCTTGTCGTAGAAATATACGTAGACCTTGCCGTAGAGAATCGTCTTTTTCGCTTTACTCGCGACGCGGAAAAATGGACCCTTGTCGTCGATTTTATTGTTCCACGAAAGCTCCATTTGCCGGCTCGTGCCCTTGGCTTCACAAGGCGAAGCGAGGATCCCCGGCCCGGACGAACCCTCGGGACAATCATCACGATTCGGCGGCGGAGCAGCGGGGCTCGGCACAGGTGCGGCGACCGCCGACGGAGCCGCGGACGGAGCTGCCGGACGCGCTTGCGCCGCGCTGCTCGATGCAGCGGGTTTTGCCGAGGTTTGTTCTTCGGAACAACCGAGAACGAGAACCGCTGCCGCAACGAATGCTCGGGAGATAGGAGAAAAAGACATGCGTTCCCTCAACGGACGAGGCCGGCGAAAGCGCTCGGCATCATCGGCACCATACGCCGAATCTTCGCCGATGGGAAGCATTTTCCAGGGTGATCCAGGGCAAACGCGGTGCTCGGCATTTCGTGCCCTTCGGCGATGACGACGCGCGGCTCCATGCCTGCGTCACGCCGACGCTCGACGCTCGCGCGTACGTCGTGCGGCAAAAGAACCTTGACGGCCGTCTCGTTTTCAGGCGATCTGCACGCATGACCTCGACCGCGTCGACCGCCGAAAACCCCGTCCCGGAAACGAATCCGAGCACCGTGGAGGCACCGCCCGTGCGCTGGAGCCTCGCGCGCCGCATCCTGTTTCGATTCGTTTTCGCGCACTTCGTCATTCTCTTTTTTCCCACCCCGTTTACGGGTATGTTACCGGTCATCGGCGACGCCATCGATGAATTCATTTCGGATTCGATATGGCTCCCGGTGGTGCGCAACGTCGGAAAATACGTATTGCGTTTGCCCGAGGAAGTCACGCATGTGCGTAGCGGAAGCGGCGACACGACGTACGATTGGGTCTTCTTGTTCACGTCGGTATGCCTTGCGGTGATTGTTGCGGCCATTTGGTCGTACGTGCAGCGCCGCAAAGACAACCACGAAAAGCTCGACGACTATTTTCGCATTTGGTTGCGTTATACGCTGGCCACGGTGATGATTGGTTACGGCATCGTCAAGCTCGTCAAGCTGCAATTCGGGGATCCGCACATTTTGCAGCTGGTGAAGACCTACGGTGAATCTTCGCCGATGGACTTGCTCTGGACATTCATGGGTTTTTCGACGCCGTACACGTTCTTCGGCGGATTCATGGAGTTCGTCCCGGCACTCATGCTGTTTTTCCGCCGCACGACGTTGCTCGGAAACTTGCTGCTCATGGGCGTGCTCGGTAATGTCGTCATGCTCAACTTCTGTTACGACGTGCCCGTCAAGATTCATTCGAGCCACTTGTTTTTCATGACGCTCGTCATCGCTTTGCCCGACATGAAGCGATTGTTTCAGTTCTTCGTGCAAAACGCACCGACACAGGCCGTGCCGGAACGAAAGAAGTTCGCCAAACCTTGGATGGAACGCGGGCGCGTCGTCGCCAAAGTTCTCTTCATCGTCATCGTGCTCGGACAACAAAGCTATTCCACATGGCGAGGCTTGAAGGCGAATCCCTCCGAGGCAACTGCGCCGCCGATCCTGGGCGTGTACGAGGTGACGGCATTTACGCGCAATGGAGTGGATGTTCCCCCATCGATTACGGATAAAACGCGCTGGCGATATTTCTTGCTCTCGGAATACCGCGACAAACAACATGTTCTCATCACGACGATGACGGGCAACAAGAAATTCGTTTCGGCCAAACTCGATGCCCAACAAAAATCGATCTTGCTCGAAGAACCCAATGGAGATCAGGGTTTTGCTCTGCCCCCGCAACTGACCGAAGGCAAAGGTTCTTTTCCAATGACGCTGCGCTTCACCGAGCAGGAAGGTCGATTGCACGTTTTGGAAGGCACCATCGACGGCGCCGCGGTGCGCATGGAATTGAAGAAACTCCACAAAGAAGACTTCTTGTTGATCAATCGCGGATTTCATTGGGTGAACGAGTTCCCGTTCTCTCCGTGAACGTCGATTCGGCCGAACGACACCGGCCCATGCTCTTCCATGACCCGTTCGTCCCGAGTAGACTCGTCGACAAACGCCATGCCCACGCCCGATCGTCACGCCAAATTCCGCGGCAAACCGCTTGGTTTCTCGAGCTTGCCGGTATTCGTGGCCCTTGTTGGATGCTCGGCCTCCGAGGCGTCGCATACGCCCCACAACGCCGGCGCCGCAGCCCCCGGCGCCTCTTCCACGCCGGCAGCGTTCGCGTCAGCGATCGTCGCACCTGCGGCAAACACCCCGCCTCCGCTCCGCGAACCTGGACCCATCGTCGCGGTCACGACGCAATGCGCGCTTTTTCGTGACGGAAAAGCCAAATGCTGGGTGCCGAACCCCGAAATCGAACGCGCTGAAGGGCTCGTTTCCATAACCGAGCGTGATGACATCATCGCGGCGGTGGACTCCAAAGGGGCGGTGGTTTGTCCGCGCTGCTCGACAGCGAGCAAAAAATCGCTCGAATCGCTGGGCCCATTGTCGAAAGTCATCTTGGGCGCTTATCTCCTGGTCCAAAACAAAGCCGGCGAAGTTTTCTTCGTCGATCGCGAGGGTACGATCACCCCGGAACCCAAACTGAATGGCGCAACCGAGCTCGCGTTCTCCAACAGCGGCACCCGCTGCGGCGTATTTGCGGACAAACCCGGAATCTGTTTGGCGGGACCAATCACCTGGTATCGAGACTTCGGGAGCGATATGAACAATTTAGTCGATATCGTCACCACGATGGACCACACCTGCGGTCTTCGGAAAGACGGCACAGTTTATTGCTGGGGCGATCATCAGAAAGGAGGCCTCGGCCGAGGAACCGGTGGCCCCAATGCTCCGGTGCAGGGAATCGACGACGCAATCGACATCGTGGCCGATGGGTCAACGCCGACGACATGCGCCGTGCGAAAAAGCGGCAAACTCACTTGCTGGGGCGGGGGCGAAGGATTGGTGGCGAAAGCATTCGAAGTCGGTCCCGTCGATATTCCGCTCGATGACGTCGATCATCTGGCCGTCGGTCGACACGTGTTATGCGCATCGACGCACAAAGGCGAAGTTCATTGCTTTGGAAACATCGCCTCGGACGAACCAAAACGAGTCATTGGATTAAAAGGTGCGACATCCATTGCCGTAACGACCGAAGCGAATTGCGCATTGGTGGGCGAAGGCGAGCTGCATTGCTGGGGCGGCTGGATGGATGCCAAGCAAAACGCCACGATCGTGCGTACTCCGAGGCTCGTGCATGACGTGCGTGATGCGGTGCATTTGGCCATGGCGTCGGGCAGGAGGTGGCGCTGGGATGGCTGCGTCGCGCGAAAAAATAAGCGCATGCTTTGTTGGAGCGGCGAACGAACGCAGGATCCGGGCCTCGAAGGGATCGTTCGCGTCGCGGTCGGGCCGTATTTTGCTTGTGGTTTGCACGAGAATGGCAAAGTGAGCTGTTTTAATGGCAAGCAGGAGGACACGTCGCCCGTCGGCGTGGAAAACGCGATCGACATTGCCGTAAGCAGCGGGCACGGTTGTATCATCGACAAATCCGGTTCGGTGTTTTGCTGGCAAAACGAGAGCGCGACACGACGGGCCAAACGCCTGGATGGAATGATTGAAGCGATCTCCGTGAAAATGGGTTATGACCATGGATGTGCGATCAAGAAAAACGGCAAGATTGCATGCTGGGGGTCGAATCTGTGGAGACAAGTAAGCCCGGTGGCGATATCACATTTTGACAAACCCACGATACGAAAATACGTGGCGGATGTGCTCTCGGTATCGCTGGGGTATACGAACTCGTGCACATTGTCCCAAAATGGATTCTTTACTTGTTGGGGCTCGCGAAATACTTGGAAACAAGGCGTAAACGCCATTTTTCAAAAAAGCGAGTACCCCGAAACGACCGTGAAAAACATGATTTCCGTGGCGATCACCGACGACCACGGTTGTTTTCTGGAGAATACCGGCGAGGTCTTGTGCTGGGGCAAAGACGACTATGGACAACTGGGCCAAGGCGGAGGTTTCGCGGGATTGCGGCGCGTGTTGTAATCGCCGACGCCGATATCTTCGTCGAATATGCCTCGACGCCGGCGTCCATTCGAACCCGTGCGACCTTCAGAATTTTTGTTTTAATGCGCGAGCGATACCTTGTTGCAAGGTGCTTTGCGTATCGATGCCGCGAAGGTCGACATCGAGCGTCACCAGGGTTTGGGCGACGCCCGGACTGATTCCGGTGAGAATGACTTCCGTGCCGAGGAGTCGCGCGGCTTGAGCAGCTTGCAAGAGCGCTTGGGCGACGTGCGTATCCACGGATTTTACGCCCGTGATATCGAGAATGGCCGTGCGTGCGCCATGGACGCCGATTCCTTCGAGCAATGTTTCAATGATTTGTTTTGCCCGCGTGCTGTCGATTCCCCCGATGATGGGCATGACCACGACGCCGTGATGCACGGGAATCAGCGGCGTCGACAATTCGAGAATCAAGGCCTGCTGCGCGCGAATCATGCCATCCTGTTGCTGCAAACTCTCCTGCAAAGCAACTTCGGCTTGCGAAATGCGGGTGACGTCCTGCGCATATCCAAGCACGGCCCAGACATTTCCTTCGGCATCCCGCAAAGGCATTTTAATCGTATGATACACACGCTCGACACCGTCTTGCATGACGATGTCTTTGGGAATGACCAAACGTTCGCCGCTGTCCATGACCTGCCGGTCGTCGGCCCAGAACCCTCGAATGCCGCGGTCCGGATCGCCTTTGACGAGCGATTCCGGAAAACCCAAATCGAGGTCGTTTCGACCTTTGAATTGATCGGGCGAAATATGCAACGAATTGGCATAATCGTGACTGACCAGGTGGTAGCGATGTTCGCGGTCTTTGATGAACACCCACGCGGGGATCACTTCGAGGAGTGCTCGCAAAACACCCAATGATTTTGCATTCTCTTGAATCTCCGCCCGCAATAATTCCGCAATGCCTTCGTTCTCGATCGCCCGAGCTTTGGCGGCGTCGAGTTCACTCTCCAGCCGAGCAATACGTGCTTTCAGCTCGTCCATCGTGGACGCCGAATTGTCCTGATGACCATCGTTTTGCATACGCACATCCTGAAAATGGCATGACGTGCCGGACCTATCGAGGCCACGAACGACGATATGGTTCCATATCGATCATCGTGCCGCCAAAAATATGGCACGTGAGCTCTTGCTGGTTTTCCCGAGCCGCGGATCTCGGCTATTCAACACCACTTTATCCCCAAGGCAAACGCGGTGTCAATCAAGAATCATTCCTACGCATAACAAAAATGCGTTCTCCCACGGCATCTGATTTCACCGCGAAAACTATAAATAGTCGTTTCATTTTCACGGTTTATTCCGGCCGTACGGCATGACAGCAACATTGTTCGGTACTCGACAGCTCAATCGAGCATGCGCGAATGACCGATTTTTGACATCGCCTCGGGCTCGGGTTTACCCGCCCATGCGCGCGACCGTCCTTTCATCGCTTCACGTTCGGTATTGCCCGCTTCACCCTCCAGCTCCGCTGCGGGCTTGAAGTCCCCCCGGAAAGGGAGCACGATTTCCCCTCCTTTTGCATGCTCAAAATTTGACACGGCGACGGATCTCCCTGTAGCGATCGTCTGGAGAAGAATGAATCGAATCGCGAAATGTACCGGATTTGCCGCTCTTGCAGCGCTGTTTGCCGCGGCGACGCCATCGAGCGCCGAACAACCCTCTTTTGCTCTGAACCGTTTCGATCCTGCCTCGGCAGGTGATCGGATGTTCGGTGTTCCCTCGCCTTTCGTGGCTGGAGCATTGACGCCTCACTTCATGCTGGTGGGCGATTACGCTCACAATCCACTGCTCGTCAGCACCGCGAAAAGCGACCAAGTCATCGGAGCCGTCGTCGGCAGCCAATTCTTCGTGCACCTCAATGCCACCTTGGCGCTTTGGAATCGGTTGAACATCAATATCAATGCCCCCGTCGCTTTGCAGCAATCGGGCGACAACCCGTCGCGTGGCAACCAATCGTTCATTTCTCCTTCGGGTGTCCAGTTCGGTGATCTACGTGTCGGCGCGCGTTTGCGCCTCTTCGGCGATTACAACGACGCGTTTCAGGCCGCCGTCGGTGGATCGCTCTGGATCCCGACGGGCGCGAGCAATTCATTCGTGAGCGACGGCCGAGTGCGTGGAATGCCGCATCTCATCGTCGGAGGTCGCACGCCGCAAGTCGTTTGGTCTTTTTTGGCCGGCATGGAATTTCGACCCACGCAACAATTCACGACCGTCATCCAAGGCCCGATGGTGAGATTGGGCGCAGGGTTCGGTATTTTGCTGGGCGACGACAATCAATTCCAAATCGGCCCGGAAATCAATGCAGCGCTGACGGTCGAGGACGTGAGTTCCAGAACGACCAACCTCGAAGCAATGCTCGATGCGCGATATCGCGTGGTGCGGGATTTCGAGCTGGGTCTGGGCATCGGGCCGGGGCTCGGCAAAGGCGTGGGAACGCCGGATGTGCGCGGCGTCGTGATGCTCGCGTATTCGCCGCGGCAAAAAGAAACGGCGAACGTCGTGGTCACCGATCGCGACAAAGACGGCATCATGGATCCCGTCGACGCTTGTCCGGACACACCCGGCTTGCCTAATCAAGACCGCGCCAAACATGGTTGTCCTCCGCCGCCGGATACCGATCGCGATACCATTGTGGACCCCGTGGATGCTTGTCCGATGGAACCCGGATTCCCCAATGCAAACCCGGCGGAACATGGTTGTCCCCCGCGAGATCGCGATAAAGACACGATCCTCGATCCCGTCGACGCTTGTCCGGACGTACCGGGCGTGACGAACCCGGACGCCACGAAGAATGGTTGTCCCCCGGATGGAGACGGTGATGGCATCGTCGATGCGGAAGATGCGTGTCCCACAGTCAAAGGTGTCGCGAGCACCAATCCGAAGCAGCATGGATGTCCGCCGGATCGCGATGGCGACGGCATTCTCGACGACAAAGACGCTTGTCCCGATGAAAAGGGCAAACCCAATTCCGATCCCAAAAAGAATGGTTGTCCGAACGCCGTGCGTGTCGTCAATTCGGAGATCATCATTTTGGAGCAGGTCCAATTCGATACGTCCAAAGCCACGATCAAGCCGGTCAGCGACCAACTCTTGGACGAAGTCGCATCCGTGCTCAAGGAACACCCCGAGCTCGTGCGTTTGGAAGTCCAAGGTCATACGGACAGCGCGGGTGGTCGAGCGCTGAACCAGCGTTTGTCGCAAGACCGCGCGGAAGCGGTGAAAGAGGCGCTGGTTCGTCGCGGCATTGCCGATGATCGTTTGACCGCTCGAGGGTACGGTCCGGACCAACCCATTGGAAACAATCGGACCGCTGAAGGTCGACAAGCCAATCGTCGTGTTCAATTCAAATCACTCGAGGTCGCCCCGAAGAAAGAGCAGCGTTGAAAGGCACCATGACAAATCGCATCCCTTTGTATCAGCATTTGGGGCTTCGGACCGCCGGTGGCGTCGTCCGCCCCCAACCCCATTTTGCTTCTCGTAGACTCCAGCGTCATTCGCTTGCGGCGCTGTTGGCGCTCGGGGGGCTCTTGGCCTCGGGCGCGGCCGAGGCGCAGCAATGTCCGCCGGGAAAGTCGTGTTACTACATCCCGCCGATTCTCCAGGTCCCCGTGATTGCTCCGCAAAATTATGGCGGAGACCTGGTTTTTTATGCGATCGGCAGCGACGTCTCGGGCACTTATTCATTCAATGGCGGCGCGGACGTGCCCTTCACGGCGTTGGCGGGTACGCCCTTTCAGGTTCCATTCACCGGCACCGAAGGAATCATTTCCGGGTATCTCGTCCCGGAGAGTCGCGGCGCGTTCGTCGTGGCCGATTCTCCGTCGCTCATTGTCGAACAACGCGTGACGGCGGCTTCGTGGCAAGCGTCGGCGACCATGAAAAACCAATTGGTCGGATTGGGGACGCGTTTTCGCGCGGGCTCGTATCCGCTCAATACGCCGAATTCGGACGATACGGGCTTTGACTTCTTGTCGTTTTATGCCCCGACGGCGACGAACATTACGGTGACGGCACCTCCGGGCGCGGCGGCACCTTTTTGGAATGACGGCATTGCCGGTTTGACCCATACGTTTTCCCTCAATGCCGGACAAACGTATGCCCTGCGCACGCAGCTCGGTGTGGACTTCGACGGCGCATTGATTACGTCGACGCAGCCGATTTCCGTGACGGTCGGTGGTCGAGGGTGGTTCTCCGGGTGCGGTGATGAAGGCCGCGATCACCTCGTGCCCACGAATTTGTTGGGAACGCAGTTCGTCGTGGATGATTACCCGTCGATTCTGGCGGAGACCCTGCGGGTCGTCGCGGATTCGGACAATACGCAAGTGAGCGTCAATGGCGCGGTGGTGGCGACGATCAATGCCGGTCAATATTATGAACCGGCGCTCTCCGGCGTGACGTTCATCGAAACGTCGCAACCGGCGTACGTCTTTCAAAACGCGGGCCTCGTGCAATGCGAGCTGGACATTGCGATGATTCCGCCGCTCGTGCTTGCGCCGCTGGCTTCGAGCAGCATTTCGGTGAACGTGCTCGGTACGGGCCATGCGATCATGTTCATACCC
Organism: uncultured Polyangium sp.; assembly: GCA_964435055.1. Lineage (GTDB taxonomy): Bacteria > Myxococcota_A > Polyangia > Polyangiales > Polyangiaceae > Polyangium. Next base: position 24,632 of record CAYSYX010000074.1, read on the forward strand.
ACGGCGGCCGTGAGCAGCGTTTTGCTGGACGGAGTGCCTCCGCCGGCGCCGCAGATCTCGCCTGTGCCGACGCATCCGGAATATTCGCGGGTTCGATTCGATGTATCGGGAACGAATCACATCGTATCGGCGGCGAGCGATTTTCAAATCGGCGTGGTCTCGTTTGCCCCGGGAGCGACGGGGCTCTTCGCGTATTTCAATCCGTACCGATTGTCGACGTGCGGCAATGGTTTGTTGAATTCCGGCGAAGGGTGCGACGACGGCAATTTCGACGAAGGGGACGGATGCAATTCGAATTGCGAGGTCGAAGCGAATTACGTTTGTACGGGCGAACCTTCCGTATGCGTGCTCGATCCGTGTTTGGGCGTGATTTGTGAACCGTCGGATGATTGCCACGACGCGGGCGAATGTGATTCGGGAACGGGGCAATGTTCCAATCCCGAAAAAGTCAATGGCAGCGCGTGTGATGACGGCGATGCCTGCACGCAGCTCGATAGTTGCCAAGCCGGTGTTTGTGCGAGCGGCACGCCGGTCACGTGTACGGCGCAGGATCAATGCCACGACGCGGGGACGTGCAATTCCACGACGGGCGTGTGTTCCAATCCGAGCAAACCGGACGGCGCGACGTGTAATGACGGCGATGCGTGTACCCAGACGGACGCGTGTCAAGCGGGCGCATGTAATGGCAGCAATCCGGTGACGTGTACGGCATTGGATCAATGCCACGATGCGGGGACGTGTGATTCGGCAACGGGCGTGTGTTCCAATCCGAACAAGGCCGACGGCACGACGTGTAATGACGGCAATGCGTGTACCCAGACAGACTCGTGCCAGGCCGGAACCTGCGCCGGAGCCAATCCGGTGACGTGCACGGCATTGGATCAATGCCACGATGCGGGGACGTGCGATCCGGCGTCGGGAACGTGTTCCAATCCGAACAAGGCCGACGGCACGACGTGTAATGACGGCGATGCGTGTACCCAGACAGACTCGTGCCAGGCCGGAACATGCGCGGGCGGCAACCCCGTGACCTGCACGGCGCAGGATCAATGCCATGACGCGGGGACGTGTGATTCGGCAACGGGAACGTGTTCCAACCCGGCCAAACCCGACGGCACGACGTGTAATGACGGCAATGCCTGTACGCAAACGGATGCGTGTCAAG
>CAYSYX010000074.1:25896-27176 GCA_964435055.1 uncultured Polyangium sp.
GGCGCTTGCAATGGCGCCAATCCGGTGACGTGTGCGGCGCAGGATCAATGCCACGCGGCGGGCGCCTGCGATCCGGCGACGGGTACTTGCACCAACCCCAGCAAGCCCGACGGCGCGAGCTGCAACGACGGTAATTCGTGCACAAAAACCGATATTTGCACCGTGGGAACTTGCGGCGGAACGACATTCACCTGCACGCCTTCGGTTTGTCAGGTCAGCTCGACCTGCGACGGCAATGGCGGGTGCGTCGTGGTCAACCAACCGGCCGGTACGCCTTGTCCCGATGACGGCAATGCGTGTACGATCGAAGCGTGCGACGGAGCGGGCAAGTGCGCGCAAACCTTGGCTCCCAATGGTTCGCCTTGTGAAACCGGCAAAGTCTGCAATGGCGGCATGTGCAATGCGGCGTGTTTCATCGACGGAACGCTGTATGTACCCAATGCCCAAAACGCGCAGAATCGATGCCAAATCTGCAATCCCAGCGTCTCGACGACGGCGTGGTCGAACGCAACCGACGGCACGGTATGCGACAATGGCGATGGCTGCACCAAAGACGACGTTTGCCAAGCCGGCCAATGCGTGGGAACGCCCGTGACGTGTATGCCGATGGATCAATGTCACGATGCCGGGACATGCGATTCAGCGACCGGTGCGTGTACGAATCCGCCCAAAGCCGACGGCACTGCATGCAATGACAACAGCGCTTGCACCGTGAACGATGTCTGCACGGCGGGCGTGTGCAATGGCGGAATTCCGAATGAATGCATTCCGACAGACGAATGCCACGACGTGGGCGTATGCGATCCGGTCACGGGTGAATGCTCGAATCCGGAAAAACCCGACGGAACAGAATGCTCGGGCGGGTTTTGCAAAGAAGGCGTGTGCGAACCCGGCTCGAGCTCCAGCTCGGGCGTTGGTGGCGCCGGTGGAGCCGGCGGTGCAGCCGGTGCGGGTGGCGAAGGCGGCGGCGGCGAAGGTGGCGGCAGCTCCGGCGACGAACCGCTCGTTGGTCGCGGCGGTGCCTGCTTGTGCACGACAGCCGACACGCGAACCTCGCCCCAAGGTTTGTTTGCGTTCCTCGGTATGGCGCTGCTCTCGCTGACGCGCCGCGCGAAACGCTCCAAACAACGGGATTGAATGAGGTTCCGGTGATTTGCGCGCAGGCGGGATTGAATGAGGTTCCGGTGACTTGCGCACAGGCGGGATTGAATGAGGTTCCGGTGACTTGCGCGCAGGCGGGATTGAATGAGGTTCCGGTGATTTGCGCGCAGGCGGGATTG
>CAYSYX010000075.1:0-27110 GCA_964435055.1 uncultured Polyangium sp.
CTCATGCCCGAAATACACGCGCTTATCTCCGGGATGATTACCGATCTTGTCGAAAAACGACTCGGCCATCATCTCCGGCGTTCCTTCGAACAAACGCCCGCAACCCGCGACAAACATCGTATCCCCGGTAAAAACCGCATCATTCACGACGTAAGCGATCGCCCCGAGCGTATGTCCGGGAACGTGCAAACATCGAAATGACATTCCGGCGATATCGAACGTCGATCCGTCGACGACCTGATGAGTTTGTCCGGGAATACGCTTTTCGTCCGCATCGTATTGCGACCCGTAGACCGGCATCGATCCATATTTCGCCAGCAAGCCATCGTTGCCCGCAACATGATCCGGATGATGGTGCGTCGCCAAAATGCCCACGAGCTCGAGCCCTTCACGCTCGAGCGCCGCCACCACGGGCTCGGTCTCCGACGCGTCCACCACAACGGCTTGGTTGCTGCCGTCGGCGACGACGAGATAGGCGTAATTGTCACTGTAACAGGGAATCGAAACAACGCGCATGGCGGCACCATACGCCGAACCGAGGAGGGATTTCAATGCTTTCGTTCACGAATCGAACATCGGAACGAACCCTACGCGACGTCCTGCCAACGCAGTTTACACGCTCGCCCCACCAATACGTGTCGCGAACGTCGGCGAGCCGGCGAAACGACCGAGGTGAAAATCCTCGTCGCCGAACAGCGTATTGAGCGCGTGCATGCGCTTGAAATACAAGCCGATGTCCGCTTCGTCCGTGATTCCGATACCGCCGTGCAACTGAATCGCTTGTTGCGTGACGAATCGACCGCACAACGCCAATTCGACTTTCGCCGCACTCACCGCTTGACGGCGCTCCGCAGGATCCGGATTCGACAACGACAGATTCGCCAGAATCGATGTGCCTCGGGCAAGCTCCGTCCGAACGAACATATCGACGGCTCGATGTTGCAATGCCTGGAACGTGCCGATTTTCACGCCGAATTGTTCGCGTGTTTTCAGGTAATCGACGGTCATCGCCAATGCCGTGCGCATGACGCCGAGACCTTCGGCGCACGCCGCCGCCGCCCCGATATCGAGCACTTCGTCGATGACGGCCGCAGCTTCGCCTTCTTCGCCGAGCCGCCGGCTCGAAGAAATGCGAATACCATTCAGCGAAATCATGGCGGCTTTTTGGCCGTCGAGCGTCTTCACGGTCTTGAGCGACGATAAGACGACATCGCGCGGCACTGCAAAAAGCGAAATGCCCTTGGCTTCGTCGACCTTACCGCTCGTTCGCGCCGACAGAATGATCACATCCGCCGCGTGGCCATTGACGACGAAAACCTTTTCGCCTTGGAGAACGTAATCGTCTCCATCGCGAGTTGCCGTTGTTTCGACCCACGTCGTGTCGAATCGATTGCCTCGTTCGGCATGCGCGAACGCCAAACTCGTTTCGCCATTGATGAGCGGGCCGAGGATTTTATCGAGCTGGTCGGCATTGCCCAATCGCGCGACGGCCGTTCCGGCACAAAGCACGGAGGCGACGTACGGTTCGGGAACGAGCGTCGTGCCCATTTGTTCCAGAATGATGGCGACATCGACGAACGTGCCGTCGAAACCTCCGGCAGATTCGGGAAATGGCAATCCGAGCCAACCGAGCTCGGCCATTTTACGCCACGTGTCTTTGCTCCAGCCGATCTCGTCTTCACGCATCGCGCGCAGGCGCGTGAGAGGCGATTCTTTTTTGACAAACGACGCGGCGGTGCTTTCGAGCAGCTTTTGTTCGGGGGTGAGGTCGAAGTTCATGATGTTGCGCCCTCAGCTCGGCAAACCAAGAATCATCTTGGCAATGACGTTTTTCTGGATCTCGTTGCTGCCGCCATAAATGCTGGCTGCGCGCGAATAATGGAAAGCTCCGGACACCGATTGCTCGATGTCGGGAATGATGCCGCTCTCGTTCCACCACGACAAAGAATCGTGACCCATGAGCTCCATGGCGAGCTCGTAACATTGCTGGTTGATTTCCGAGCCGCGGATCTTGAGAATGCTGGATTCGGGCCCCGGCGCGTGCCCCATTTGCGCGAGCGCAATCGAACGATAATTCGCCATTCGCAGCGCCCAAAGCTCGATTTCGACTTTGGCAATACGCGCACGCACGTTTGGATCTTCAATGAGCGGCACGCCGCGACGCATGGTTTCCGCCGCAATACGTTTGACCCGACGAAGGACCCGCGTCGACAAACCCACTGCGGCAATGTACGTTCGCTCGTGACCGAGGAGCGCTTTGGCCAGCGTCCAACCACCATGCAAGGGCCCGACCAGGTTCTCCGCGGGAACGACGACGTTCTCGAAAAACGTATCGCAAAAGGCCGGAGTTCCGCCGATCGTGAGCGTCGGGCGCGCCTGGACCCCGGGCGACTTCATGTTCACCAAGAAAAAGCTGATGCCCGCTTGCTTTTTCGCGTTCGGATCCGTCCGCGCCAAGAGGAAAATCCAATCGGCATATTGGGCGTACGTCGTCCACGTCTTCTGCCCATTCAATACGTAATTGCCTTTGCCGTCGTTCTCCGCGCGTAACTTCAACGACGCCAAGTCGCTGCCGGCATTCGGTTCCGAATACCCCTGACACCAAACTTCTTCGCCCGATAGAATCTTGGGCAAATAGCGCTGCTTTTGTTCATCCGAGCCAAACTGAATCAGCAGCGGCCCGACCATCGTCAACCCGAATGGAGAAAGCGAAGGCGCTCCGGCCAATTCGAGCTCCTCGGTCAAAATGAAGCGACGATTGACGTCGAGCCCCGCGCCTCCACATTCTTTGGGCCAATGCGGAGCAACCCAACCCTTTTGATAAAGGATTTTATGCCACTCCATGATTTCATCGTGCTCGAAATGCGCGTCGACACGAGCTTTGTCACGAAGGTGCGGCGGCATCGCTTCGGCAATCCATGCCCGAACATCGTGCCGAAATGCAATTTCCTCGGCGCTGAACGATAGATCCATTGCGCTCACCTAATCCACTCGTTCGTCGGAGGAAAGTCATTTTTTAATCATGGACACACGGGCGGAACAAACGCCGTGTCGACCAAATCACCGGCGATATTCCCCGCACCGCCAAAATCCTTGCTCGTATTCCACGGATCCCAGTGAAACAAGTCCTGCTCCGTCCAACCATTGGCCTGCGTGATGAATCCTTGATCCGTGAGATCTTTGACGAGCGGAGCGCTCGGTTCGCCCACATTCACGAGCGGCACGTCCGTCGAGCTCGGTGCGAGCGTGCACGTATCGAAACACGACAAAATGGGATTGCATTTGTCTTTCTGAACATATCCCGCATGCTTGTCTTTGCTCGAAAATACCACCGGATACGCCGCACCGTTCTTCATGGCCGTCGTACACGCATCGAGGCCACCGCACGAACCACACGTCGTCGTCTTTTCGCATATCGTGGATTGATGACCGACCGCCACGAGCGTCAAAATGCCCGCGGGCGGAGGCACATTCGGATCGATCGTCACCCCAAACGCCTCGTTGTCCCCCGCGTGCGCGGTCAAACCACAATCTTTCTCGTACAAATGATCATAGACGATATGAATCAACGCCGCATTGTCCGGGTGCGGACGCACGCGAACGACAATGCCCCCTCGCGGACATCCATCGCCGGGATCCAGCGATAAGAACGGTAAATAATCGCGGGCGATTTTTTCTTCCCATGCGTCGTCCAGGCCATCCAAGTCCAGATCGACAATCCCGGACATGCCGCCCGTGCCATTTCCACCGCCGCCCGAAGGGTTTGTCCCTCCTGCACCCGCGGCATTCGATCCACCCATTCCCCCGGATGCGTCGCCTCCACCGGAGCCGCCGAATCCACCCGTACCGGTCGTCACGCCACCCCCCGTCGACGCCGAATCGAATACCGAAGAAGTGCCGGAATCACATCCGACAAGCGCAAGCACAAGGCCCACCAAACCAACAAGCCCGCTCGTTTTCATGCCCCGGATTGTAGCGAAGCCGCGGACGAAAGAAATGCGGAACTTCAGCCGGCTCGATTTCACGCGATGACGGAAGCCATCACGCCATTAAAAAATTCCGCGTTCCCAACGTCCTCGAGCAGCCGATTCCAACCGGGTTCGTCAAACGGAACCGGAAGGCCGCGGTTGGTGAGCAAGACGGCGACGATTTCACGGGGCGGATCTATCCAGACAAACGTCCCCGTACCGCCTGCTTTGCCAAACGCATTCGGCGACATGCGTGTTCCGCCATTGGAATATCGCGGCGTCGACAGCTCCCAGCCATAACCTTTCGGCGTCGCCAATAAATTCATCAAGAGCGAAGTATCCGTTTGGGCAACGTCGACGAACGGCGTCTGGTTCTTCACCATTTCCGCGGCAAGTCCGGCCGAAATGATGCGCTTTCCATTGTAAACGCCGCCATTGAGCACCATCTGCCCGAACACCGCCGTATCTTTGGCCGACGAAAATACGCCGTCGCATCCGACGATACCGCCGAGCAAAAAGTCCTGATCGTCTTGCACGACGCCCCGAATCGATTGTTTACGGCGCTCGGTGGGACCCGTCGCCGCGACGCGCGCGTGCTCGACCGAGGTCGGGACAAACTTCGTATTCGACATACCCAGCGGATTCCAGACGTTTTCTCGGGCAAACGTATCCAGGTTTTTCCCGCCGACCGTCTCGATGAGTTTTCCCAGAAGCCGATACGTCAAATCACTGTATTCGACTCGACTCCCCGGCTCGTACTCCAAATTCGTTTCCGCCATTCGTTGCCAGATCTGCTCCGGCGAACCTTCGTAAATGTTGTTATCGAGCGGCAAACCCGCCGAATACGACAACATGTGGCGCACTGTGACGCGCTCTTTGCCTTTGCCCGTGAATTTCGGCAAAAACTTCACAACCGGATCCTCGAGCTTCAGTTTGCCCCGGTCAATCAAGACCATCGCCGATATCGCCGTAGCCAGGACTTTTGTCACCGACATCATGTCGAACATCGTGTCGATCGTCACCGGATCATGATTGTCGCGAACATGATGGCCGACCGCATGTTCCCCGACAATCTTTCCTCGTCGGCAAATCATCGCGGACGCGCCGGAAAAACGCCCTTCATGGATCCGTTTGTCAATCCTACCGAATACTTCTCCGATCCGCTCCGCGCTCATGTCGACACTCTCCGGTTTGACCGGCACGAGCGGTCCGGCGCCGGTCGGAGGCGGTGCGTCGGGACCAACGGTGAGCGACACGCTGCCGCACGCGGGCAACATCGCCGCAGCTCCAAGTCCAACCAAGAATCTACGACGATCGAGAGAAAACGAGGAATCAACCATGAGCGTCACTTCGCAACGTCTACGGTAAGACAAACCCGACGAGGCACTGGGCACGCCCCACGTGGGCGATGGCCACCGATGCCGAGCCAAACACGACGGCAGTTTCACACGGTCGAACAGCGTTCGACAAGGCTCTTGCTCGATGCCGCATCGATCGCGTCCCGAACGTTATCCGGCCGGTGGATCACTGGCGGGAAAAGACTCTTCGGACGCTTCGTCGATCCGCGCATCCGCTTCGTTTTTCGGCCCCGAAGAACGTTTGTCTCGGTCGTTTTGCATGACGATCGGCGGCGTTCCCTGTTCAGGTTCGTCCGCCGGCGTCCCGCCACTCGGCCGCTCGTGCACGACTGTACACAGCAGTAAATCCGCCATGGATCACCTCGAATACGTGGCTCGTATCTGAGGCTCGAGGCCCAAGTGGCAAGGTTATGTTTGTCTGAAGAAACTGTTCGTCTGTCCGGACGATCACTCGACCGTGACGGTCTTCGCCAAGTTACGCGGCTGATCCACGTCGTTGCCTTTGAGGTTCGCCACGAAATACGCGATGAGCTGAAGCGGAAGCACCGTGAGCAGCGGGAGCACCTCATCGGCGACTTTCGGGATCCAAATCGCATGCGCGGCGACCTCGAGCATCGCTTCGTCGCCTTTGGTCGCGATCGCGATGACTTGTCCCTCGCGCGCTCGAACTTCCTGCACGTTCGAGAACATCTTTTCGTACTGCGAATCCATGGGACAAACCACGATGACCGGCATGGTTTCATCGATGAGCGCGATCGGACCATGCTTCATTTCGCCCGCTGCGTAGCCTTCGGCGTGCGCGTACGAAATTTCTTTCAGCTTCAAAGCACCTTCGAGCGCGATGGGAAAACCCAATCCTCGCCCGAGGAAAAGTACGTCTTTCGCGTGGGTGAGTTTCTTCGCGACGGCGTGAACATAGTCCGCATCGCCCAGAATTTCGCGCTGATGACTCGGCGTTTCCCACAAGGCTTGCAAGACCTTGCGCGCTCGTTCATCCGGCAACGTTCCGCGACGACGACCGATGTAAACGGCCAACATCAAGAGCGCCGCGAGCTGCGCGGTAAAACACTTCGTCGACGCGACGCCGATTTCCGGCCCCGCGTGCGTGTAGAGCGCGCCGTCGGCCGCACGGGGAATCGCGCTGTCGAGCACGTTCGCGATCGCCAAAACCCGCGCGCCTCCAGCCTTCGCCGCTTTGACCGCCGCAAGCGTGTCGGCGGTTTCTCCGGACTGACTCACGGCGACGACGAGATCGTCCGGGTAGAACAAAGGTTCGCGATAACGAACCTCGCTGGCGAGCTCGACGAAGGTGGGGACTTTGGCGAGCTGCTCCATCCAGTAACGTCCGGCGATCGTGGCGTGATGGCTGGTGCCGCAAGCGACGAAGTAGACGCGACGAATCGACTGCGCAACCTCGGGCGGAACGCCCATTTCCGCCGCGTAAACGTCGCCGGCGGCCAGGTCGATGCGCCCGCGCAACGTCGCTTCGATGACCTCGGGTTGCTCGTGAATTTCTTTGCGCATGAAGTGTTTGTAGCCGCCGCGCTCGGCTTGAACCGCGCTCCAATCGATGCGTTTGATCGGGCGATTGACGGCTTCGCCCATGACGGTTTCACACTTGAAACCCTCGGGGCGAAGTTCGGCGACGTCGCCATCGTCGAGAAAAACCATGTTGCGCGTGTGCGCAAGGAGCGCGGGAATGTCGCTGCCGCAAAGCGTTTCGCCTTCGCCGACGCCCACGACGAGCGGCGATCCGTGCCGCGCGACGACGATCACGTCGGGTTCGCTATTCGAAACCACGGCGATGGCGTACGCGCCGACGACATGCCGAAGGGATCGCTGAACGGCTTCAAAAAGCGTCGTTTTGCCTTTGCCCAGCTCTCGATGCACCAAGTGCGCGACGATCTCGGTGTCCGTATCGGACAGAAACTTCACGCCTTCCGCTTCGAGCTGTTGGCGAACGGCGACGTGATTTTCGATGATGCCGTTGTGCACGACCGCGACGGGTCCTGCGGAGTGCGGGTGAGCGTTTTGCTCGCTCGGGCGGCCATGCGTGGCCCAGCGCGTGTGACCGATGCCGGTGGATCCCTGCAGAGGCTTTTTCTCGAGCGCCTCGGACAAACGCACGAGTTTGCCCAGGGTGCGAATGATCTCGATGGACTTGCCATCATGAATGGCAATTCCTGCGGAGTCATACCCGCGGTACTCGAGTTTCCGGAGCCCATCGACAATGATGGGAGCCGCGCCTCGTGTTCCAACATAACCCACGATACCGCACATCGGATGCCTCGCTTCGCAGAGCGGCGCGAACGCCGGATGCGTGGTGTACAACGCGATCGAGTCATTGGCGAAAAAAGATCATCGATTCGTGCGCGGTGCACGTTGGTGAACCGTCACCTACGGCATGTTCCGCCCGGAATGCATGGATTTGGAGTAGCCTGAGAGGCTTGGAGGTTCTTGCATGCAATGGGTGAAGTCGTTGGATGACGGGCGAATGTCTCGACGCTCGTGGACAAACTTGGCTTTCGTGACGCTCACGGTCGCCGTGGCGTCGTTGGCAATGGCGTGCGGCCCGGAAAAACCGCCGTCAACGACTGGCAGCGGAGGCAGCGCAGGCTCGGGAAGTTCGTCCGGAGGTGCGGGTGGTGCCGGAGGAGGTGCCGGTGGTGACGGCGGCGCGGGCGGCAAAGTCGTCGAGATGCCGGGACCGGTCGAAGAAGTGGTGAAATTCGATTGGATCATGGGCGAGCTTGGTGAAGGGCTCGCGATTGATGGAACGACGGCGTACGTCTCGTTTGGCTCGTTGAAGGTCGTCAAGGTTGACTTGTTGACGAAGACGAAGACGGACTTCGGGAACATTGCGGCAAACCTTGGCGAAGCGGCGCCGCAGGGTTTGGCGCTCGATGCGCAGAAAAACCTTTATGTCGCGGTCACGTCGGACCCGGTGAAATTCAAGCCGGGCATATACAAGTTTCCGCAAGCCGGTGGCGCGGCGACGTTATTTGCCGAGCATCCCAACATGAGTTACCCGCGCGGCATTGCCTTTGCGAAAACGGGTGAAATGGTCGTCCCGAGTCCTCCGGGCGCGCGGATGTTCGTCGTGTTGCCCAATGGGCAAGTGAACGACCCCGGCGTGAATCAGGATCTTTCGGGTGATCAGTCTTCGCCTTGTGCGTACGGGGATAACTTGCCGTATGGCGTGAGCAGCGTGGCGTTCGACGGAAGTGCGTTTTACGGAACAAACGCCGACCGTGGGCACGTTTTCTCGGGCGGACTGGCCCAGGACATGAACGGTAATGTATTTGCCGTACCGGACAAGATGGCCATCTTCGCCGGGCCTGATTGCGCAACGCTTGGCGGCGCGGATGGAATCGTCGTGGATTCTTTGGATCCCAATGGCGATGCGCTGTTTCCCACGATGTACGTGGCCGCTCGCGCCGCCGATAAAATCACGAAAGTGGAGATCTCGGGCGCGACGACCGTCATTGCCGACAAGACCATGCTTTACGAACCGAGCGCAATGGCCATGGCGGCAATCGACGGTGACCGATACTTGTATATCTTGAATTCGGCCCGCAAGACGTTCAACACCGGCGGTGTTCCGGGTCTCGTGCGTATTCGCTTGGGCAAATCGAAGTAGTCCCCGGGTTTTTCCGGGCGATATCCCTCACGACCCATCCACACATTTCGGCGCCTTCAACCGGCAGATTGCCGTAGGGCATCATTTCACCGGACGACGATCTTCGAACTCGTCGTCACGGCTTATTCGCCGCACCGGGTGTATCGGTCATCGTTGCGGCAAAGGCGCCCGTTTTGTCCGGACTCCGAGCCCACGATTTATAACCGGCCATCGCATCGACGGCATTCGCGGGATAGTCGGCGCTCGTCAGAGTTTTGTCGTCTTGAGCCAGAAAGTAAATGGTCTCGCCCGTGAGATTGCCGATTTCCCACGTCATGTAGTAACAAACGGCATCGGCCGGAGCATTCGGCAAACATTGCGTGCCGGTGTGTTTGACGGGAGGAACCTCGGCCGCGAGGTTTCGGACGGCAAGAAGATAACCTCCGGGCTCAATCGACGCCCCGGCTGGAAAACGAAGAGCATTGGGTACGTCGGGACCACCGACCATGGTTACGCTATCGGCGATTGCATATCCTTCGAGGTTCACAGCTTTGTCGTAGGTATTTACAATTTCGACCCATTCGTTCGTGCCGATGGCGTTCATTTCATTGATGACGATTTTATCGTCGCCGGGCGAGGGCATGAGCACATTGCCGCTCGAAGAGGAGCCGCTGCCGGAGGAAGACGAGGTCTCCCCACCGGACGAAGCAGTCGAATTGACACTGGTTTCATCGCCTCCACACGCCGTGAGCGTGCAAGGGATGACGCTGAGCAAGCAAATCGCAAGGGAAGTTCGCATTGATTTCTCCATTCGAGGCCAGGTTCGTCGTTCATCCTGGGATTGGTTGCACCCGCGGGCAAGAAAAATCCGCCCATTCAGAAAAGAGCCATCTCGCTGTCGAGACGGCTTAGAAATATGTTCGGTTCCTTGTTCAAAGGGCCGGCGCAAAGAATTTTCAGCGTCGGAGCGCAGTGGACGAGCGGAACATGCGCGAGCTCGCGAAGGGCTGGACATTAAAGTGTTTTGCAGGTATGCCATCCTGATGTTGTTGCTCGTCGGTCGCCACCCGAAAGGACGATGATCATGACGTTCTTACGCTTGAACTCCAAACGTGACATTCGGCATTTCGCTCCGAAATTGAATGCGTTCGTGGGAATCGCCGCCTCCATTTTGCTTGTCGGCTGCACGAACACTGAATATCCGGAAGTATTCGATTCGACGATATTGCATGAGGTGACGATCACCGTCGACGCGACGCATTTGGATCAGCTCGCGGTAGACTTGGAAAACCGAGTTCCCGGCACGATTGTGTATGACGGCAAAGAACTCGTCCAGGTGGGTATTCGTCAAAAAGGTAATACCGCAATACCCTTGGATCAGAAACCCAGCTTCAGTGTGGATTTCGATGAATTCGACAGCAAAGGCGATTTACACGGGTTTCACAAGATTCTTTTGAACAGTTCGAAACAGGACCCGACGTTCCTGCGCGAAAAATTGGCTTCCGAGGCTCATGCTCGGGCAGGTTTGCCCGCATCGCGGATGGTGCATGCGCACGTGACGTTCAATGGCGCGGATGCAGGGCTTTACGTGGTCGCGGAAGCCGTGGACAAAGACTTTCTGCAACTGCATTTCGGAAAAGATTTCGACCAAGGAAACCTCTACGAAGGACCCTGTTGCGGCGATTTTGCCATCGATACGGGTTATCGCACGACGCAATTGACGCTCGATGACGAGGTCAAAGACGGTCGAACGCGCGATGATGTCAACTTGCTTGCCAAGACCATCGTGAGTGCTCCGGACGCGACGTTCGCCGCGGACATGACGAAGGTACTCGACCTCGAGCAATACATGAAAATTTATGCGCTCGAAGTTTTACTCATGCATTGGGACGGTTATGCCTTCCGCGGAAACAACTACTACCTCTATGACAATCCCGCGGATTCTCGATTCGTCTTTTTTCCGCACGGTATGGATCGAATCCTCGACGATTTGAGCTTTCAGCCCACCGTGCAAAATCTCGCGGCGCGCTTGCCCGCACGAATTCGCAGCAATCCCATGCTCGATGCGCAATTTCAAGATTTGTTTACCCAATTGAGCCTTTCGGCTTGGGATAAGACCGCAATGACGGCCACGATCGATTCCACCGTGAAGATGTTGCATCAAGCTCCCGCGGGTCCGCAAACGACCAAGGACTTGACGCTGCTCGACGCCGAACTCAATGGTTTGCAGTATACGATCAAGCTGTACGACGCGCAGTTGCACCCTTGACGGCGCTCTTTCGCGTTGACAACCGGCGAATTCCTCAATCCTGCATCAGCCGGCATTTCGTACCGGGCCGCCTTCTAATTCCCTTGCAGTTTCCATCATTACCGCTACCCTCGCTCATTCGCCGGAGGCCCCATGTCATTACGCCGCTTACCCTTCTTTCGTTTCTCATTTGCAACGTCCACCGTCGCCTTCGCGGCGAGTTTGTCCCTGATGACCGCCTGCACTCCGGACGACAAACCTCCGGCTTCCACGTCCAATGGTGGACAAGGCGGTTCGGGAGGCCCCACGGGCGGAGGAGGTCAAGGCGGTTCGGCGGGCGGCGAAGTGGTCGCGTATCCCCCGGTGGGTGCATTCGATCCGGCATACGATGCATATTTCGATGCTCCCGCAGACGGCACGTACAAAGACGACTATCGCGTCGTGGGGCAAATCGTGCCGGAATCGTGGTCGTGGGGCAAAATCGAATTATTGGAAGGTTTGCAGCGATTCAGGGCCGAAGGGTATAACCTGCGCACGCAAAAACTTCGTTGGCAAGATACGTTTCAAAACGCCGATTACGATTTGCGCACGTATTTCGGGGCGCTCAATCAACAAATCGTCGACGGATTCAACATTCATTACCAAAGCTCGTGCGCCGGGTCGGTCGGCCAAATGGGCGCCGGTGCTTGCGACAAGCAAAAAGGCCCCACGCGCGCCGAAGCGCGATACGTTTTGTTGCATCACGGGCCCAAAACGGCGAGTTTGGCGTGTGATACCAAAAAGACGCCGGTGCTCCTCGTTCACGGCGCCATGCAAAACGGAAATGTGTGGCTCTTTCCCGGAGGAAACGACGGCAAAGGCAATGCATATCCGGGCGTCACGCAAAAAACGGGTTACATCCAGTACCTCGAAGAACAAGGGCGCTGCGCGTATGCCGTCACCTTCGGCACGTTCCACGGGGACAACTTCAATCACGCCATTCACGTCGCCAATGCGGTGCGTCAAGTAAAACAATTGACCGGTGCGCCGAATGTGGACGTGGTGGCCTGGAGCAAAGGCGTCTTGGCGGTCGACGTGTATTTGGCCGATACCGCGAAATGGGGCGATTGGGGAACGAAGCATTTCGAGAAAGTCGCTGAGGATACCGCGAAAAACGTGCCGCTCTTTCGGAAAGACATCCGCACGTACGTCGCGCTTTCCGGGCCGCATTTGGGCATTGATCTGAATTTCCGCCATCCCTTCCATAACCTCGTGATTTACAGCACGGCTGATTCCGCGCCGATTGGCCAAGGACCGGTCACGTGGGGCTGGATGAGCGCGGTGCAATGCGTGACCTGGGGGTATGTCTCGAGCCCGAGTTCGATTTTTCCGAATCCTTATGCGTATTCGGCGTGTGAAAATCGAGGCGGAACGTGGCCCGACTTCTTCAAACGCATTTACACGTCGAACATCACGGGGCTCGATTTGCAAGGACAAATCGTGCAAAAAGAGAGCCTGAAGAATTTGAACGTCGCCGAAGGCGTGGACGCGGCCAAATTCGATTTCGACATGTACAACCATTCTCTTTGGGGCGCGGTCGATGACTCGGGTAAATACGTGTCGCCGTATTTGGGCCAATTGCAGGCGGCTTATGATTTGCGCAGCGCGCATCCATTACCGAATCGCGAAGACGATCCCGTCGGTTATGATTGGTCGACGCTCGATACCGACGAATACAAATGGCGTGATTGGGTTAGTCTCTACAAACTTGGCTACAATCCGGCCGGACTTCCGGGGACGGGCGGCTGGGTCGATGACGACACGGCGCATTTGGCGTGTCGAAAAATGGCTTATGAACCGCAAAATAGTCCGTGCAAAGCCCAGCACGTCTATTACGACGTCGCGCACGCCGAAGGAACGTTTGGCGGGTACACATCGTACACGTTGATGGATGGAATCGGCATTGGCGCGGCCATGGAGCTCGGGGGCAACTTCATTGAACGCTTGCGACATCACGGTGTAAGTCGCGATCTCGATTTCTTGTATGTCGTCCACGGCACGGGAACGGGCAAACCCGACGCCATTTTCGAGATCGACGGAATGGATTGTCCAACGTGTGATCCCAAAGGTGACGGCGTGCTCTTCGATGTGAGCATCGCCGCCGTCGACCAACTCACGCAAGGTTTCACCGCGGACGAGAAGGTTGGTAAGTCCAAACAGGAAGGCGTCCCCTTCGGACACCTCGATGTGGGCGTAGAACCGGTCGTTTGGCAAAAGATCCAAGCTGTCTTCGACAGGTGATGCGCGACGGATCCGACCTGTGTTAGGATGCGCGACATCGAGGCGAGGGAAGTCCAGGAACGTCAATGGAGCTAGTGCCGGGCACCGTCATTGCCGGTCGTTACCGACTCGAACGCCTCCTTGCATCCGGTGGTATGGGTGCCGTGTGGGTCGCGCGGCATACGTCGCTCAACACCGAAATCGCCATCAAGTTCATGCATGGCGATCCGACGGAGCTGACCGTTGCGCGCAGTCGTTTCGAACGTGAAGCGCGCACGGCGTCGTTGATTCGGCATCCGAACGTCGTGACCGTGCAGGACTACGGCATCGAAGGACAAATGCCGTACATGGCGATGGAGCTCTTGCACGGGGAAAACCTCGACGAGTACCTCCAGCGCAAAAAACGCCTCACGCTCGTCGAGCTCGAGCCGATCATCTCGCAGGTATCACGCGGATTGCGCAAAGCGCACGAGACGGGGATCGTTCATCGCGATCTCAAGCCGAGCAACGTGTTCATTTCGCGGGAAAACGACGGCCGGGAAATCGTGAAGATCCTCGATTTCGGCATCGCGAAAGAGATCGACACGACGCTCGGACAACATACGAAAACCACGGAGCTCATGGGGTCGCCCCATTACATGAGTCCCGAGCAGCTGCGGAGCACGAAAAAGAGCGATTTTCGCAGCGATTTGTGGTCGCTCGGCGTGATCATCTACAAGGCGCTCACGGGGGTCACGCCATTTCCCGGCGACACGCTCGCCGAAGTGATGGTGCAGGTCTTCAGCGGCAAGTGGACACCGCCGTCCACGGTCGTACCGGGTCTGTCGCCCACGCTCGACGCGTTTTTCCAGCGAGTTTTCGCGCGAAAGCCGGACGATCGATTTCAGTCGATTCACGAGATGCACAACGCGTTTGTCGCCGTCGTTGCGGGAAAACCTTTGCCGCCGGCCGTCGCGGCATCTCCCGCGCCAAACCCGACGACGACGCCTTTGCCGCTCGGCTCTTCGTCATCGTCTTGGCCTGCGGTCGTCCCGGCGCCTCGTCCAAGCGCTCCGTCGTACATGCCGACGGATACGCCTGCCGTGGGTTTGTCGCCGTACGAGACACCCAAAACGCCGGCCACGTTCCCGGATCCTCCGACGGCGCCGACGTTTGCCCCGCCGATCCCGCCTGCACCGACATCCAACCCGGGTTTGTCCGGCCCCCCGGACGTGCCGATGGGCGTGGCGGCGCCGGCCGGGTTCGGAATAACAAACACCGCGCCGAATTGGCTCGATCAACGCGGGCTCGATCGAACATTGCCGGACGAGCCTCGAATCGACCCGATTCCGGAGGCGCCGACGGACCCTGGACAAACGATTGCGCGCCCGGACATACCCAACTTCAGTGCCCCTCCGACAGCGGCGGATCCGGCACGACGACGCAACCTCGCGATCATGTTCGGCACGGCGCTTGTCGTGCTCATCATCGGTGTGGTGATCGCGGCCGCCGGTTCGGGAGGTCCATCGGACAAACTGTCGACGACGGAAACCTCCGGGGGAACGCAGGCGGTCAAGGTTCCAACTGCCGAACCATCGAACGAAGGACAACCGGTCGCCGCAGCATCGGGTGCCGCGGTGACGCCGGACGAAATTGCCTCGGCCGTGCCTGACGAATCGCCGGTGGAGGTTGTTTCGAACGAACCGCCGACACCGACGCCTTCGGCAACGCAAACGTCCAAATCAAACTGGAAACCCATTGGCAAGGGTCAAGCGCGGTTGCTCATCAAGTCGACGGGCGGCGTTTGTAAGATCACGATCAATTCAACATACTATGGTGTCACGCCGCTTGACGTGATCGTGGAGGCGGGCAAAACGCGCGTGTTTTGCCGAATGCCTACGGGATCGACGCGTTCGAAGGAACTTCGCGTTCCGGAAAACCGCATCACGAAGATAGAGTTTGAAGTCAAGCAATGACGCACGATTTTCCGTGCCATTTCATCAATGACGAAAGTCGCCGGGAAAGATATAGCTACGGTCGACGACGTATTCGCGATTGATCAAGGCCCAGTGAAGAACGGAAACGACACGATAGATCCGACGGACGAGCTCGAGGCCGCCACGCATGCGCGCCACGATGTGCGTGAGTTTCGGGCGCGTTCGTGGGTGCCGGCTGCTCCGGTCGGGCCTTTCGAGGGTACGGGGGCGTGTTTGTCCGAGCTTGGCGTCGCGATCATCGAGACGGACGCCGAAGATCGCGTGACGCGGATGAATGCCGTTGCGGAGCGGTTGATTGGTGAATCGTTCGCGGAAAAACGCGGCAAACCTTTGTCCGAGGTTTTTCGGATACAAGCCGTGGGGAACACGGCGTTTGGCATTCCCACGGCGGCGGCGGGAGTCGCGGATGTCCCGACGACGACGGTTGGTCATACCGCACTTCTGCATCGAAAAGACGGACAAGTTCTGGCGATTCGTCACGCGTACGGCACGAAGACCGAGGGCGAACCCAAGGGCAAACTGGTGGTTTTCCGCGACGCGAACGTGGAGCAACTCTTGTCGCTCCAGATCGCGCGCCAAGCCCGCTACGACTCGCTCACGGGGCTTTTGAACCGCCAAGCCTTTTGTGAACGTATCGATCTGGCGCTTGTTTCGAGCCGCGAAAAAGGCGCTCGCCATGCGCTCGTCTACTTCGATCTCGACAGGTTTCGTTTGGTGAACATGACGTGTGGTCATGACGCCGGCGATGATCTTTTGCAGTGGGTTGCAACGCGTCTGTATGAAATTGTCGGTCAAAACGACGCTGCGGGACGAATCGGTGCGGACGAGTTTGTCCTTTTGTTGCACAACCGCGATCTTTTGGATGCCGAACAAGTGGTCCGCAAGCTTCAACGCACGCTGCACGAGTTTCGGTTTGGATGGCAAAACAAGACGTTCACGGTGGAAGCGAGTATGGGGCTCGTGCCATTCGGAGCGGAATACACGCATGCCCAAGACGTGCTCGGTGCGGCGGATCAAGCCTGTCGCATGGCGAAAGACAGCGGTCGTAGCCGATTGCAGATTTACATGGCGGAAGACCAGGAAATGGCGCGCAGCCGCCGGGCCATGCAATGGGTAGCGAGCATTCAGCGGCATTTGTCCGAAGGTCGATTGCAATTGTACGGGCAAGAAATTCATCCGCTCGTCCCGGCCAAACAACACGGATTGCATTTCGAGATTTTGGTGCGCGTCGTCAGCGACGAGGGGCGGCACGAATCGCCGGTGGGCATCATTCAAGCGGCTGAAGACAGCCGAATGATGGACGAAATCGATCGCTTCGTCGTGCAAAGGGCATTGCAAACGCTTGGAGCACTGTCCCGCGACGAAATGCGCCGCTTGCACACGTGCGCCATCAATCTCTCCGCGTTGTCGTTGCTGCGCGAAGGGCTTTTGGACTTCATCGTCGAGCAATTCGGCAATTACAAGGTGCCGCCGTCGAAGGTTTGTTTTGAAATCACCGAAACCGCGGCATTTGCGAATTTGAAAGAAGTCTTGTGGATGATGCAGGAGCTCGGCGCGATGGGTTGTCGTTTTGCCATCGACGACTTCGGCTCGGGACATGCGTCGTACGGGTATTTGGAGAGTTTGCCCGTAGATTACGTGAAAATTGACGGCATTTTCGTGCGCAGCATGCTCGACAGTCCATTACATCGGGCCATCGTGGAGAGCGTGCAACGAATCGGCGGAATGCTGAATATCGATACCGTCGCCGAATCCGTCGAAACGCAACCCATGGCGGATATGTTATCGTCGATGGGCATTCATTACGCGCAAGGTTGGCTCTACGGAAAACCCAAGCCGATTGGGGAAGTATTGGCGGGTTTGAACGGCGCCAAGCGCTGAATCACTTCACCCGTTCGTGCACCCGCCACAAATACCAACACGCAATCGAGCGATACGGACGCCATTTCTTCGCCACTTTGACCATCTTGTCCGCCGTCGGCACGTCGCGCATTTTGTAAAGCTTTTTCATGCCCTGCTGAATCCCCAAATCCTGCAATGGCAAGACGTCCGGCCTGCCCAGCCGAAACATCAAAAACATCTCCGCCGTCCAGCGACCGATTCCCTTCACCAGACGCAAGCGCTCGATGACGTCTTCATCGCCCAAGTGTTCGAGGTCCGTCAAGACGACACGACCATCACCGACCTTCGCACACAAATCGTGCACGTATTTTACTTTTTGCCCGGACAGACCCACTTTGCGCAACGTTTCTTCCGGCACCTTGGCCAATTCACCGGGCGGTAGCAGTTTCCCTTCGCCCAACGCCAAAACGCGCCCGTAAATCGTATCCGAAGCTTTGACCGATAATTGTTGACTCACGATCGATTCCACGAGCGCTTCGAAGAAATCGTGCGCGTCGGTCGTCCCCGGCGTATGAATCCGCAATTTACACGGCCCGACGTCTTGAATGATGGCCGCCAGCTTTTCGTCCGCGTCGCTCAATACACGCATCGCTTCCGCATGCGGATGTTCCTGATTGTCGTTTTTCCTGCTCATCTCTTTTTCCGAAAACTCGCTCCCCAATCCCAACCTTCTACGTTGTGAGCCAAATGAATATCCGGTGTTATGCCGCCCATGACGCGCATTTCGCCCAGAATACCCAATTGCATGTTCTGCGTCAAAACCCGAACCGGCGTATTCGGCTGGAACTTGGGCGGCCTGAGCGCCAATTCTTTCGCGCGAACGGGATCATCCGCGGCAATCAACGACGCCCATGCACCGTGAATACCTTGCGTTACCGGACGAACCAATTCGAGCGACAAACCAACGGGGCCTTTGCCTCGACGTTTGACGATTTCCTGACGCGGCAAGGGCACGATCGTGATTTCTCGGCCCGGTTGCGAGAGAATCGGACCGAGCGTCTTCGCCACTTCCACCATATACGCTGAAGCTTCGTCCACCCACATTTCCATGGCCGGACCGCCCCACGTCACGGATCCATTGGGCTGTGGCAATGCGCCGAGACCCAAATGCGCCAAGCGTTCGGGCGCAATGGAATCGAGCAGCCGTTGCGCCATTCCCGGCGCTCCAAAACTACCGATACGCGGATCAATCCACAAAACAATCCACGCGGACCGACCGAGATCAAATCGCACGGCCCCTTTACGATCGTTATGCAAGCCGAGTCCGAGCCAACCGATATCAGCCCGCTCGGCTTCGAATTGACGCAACGAAGTGGCCAAGTCCTGCGCACGAGTGACATCGATTCTATCGAGAAATGCCGGACCTCGCGCCGCCAAGGCATTACGCGTGAGCACGAGCTGTTTGTCCGAGCAATCGGCGCGAAAGGGCCCCGTACCATCGGGGACCGAGGGATCAAAGTTGCGGGGCAAAATGGCGGAAATGGGCAGCGTGAGAATGCGGGCGAGTTTATGCGGATCGATGGAACCAAAAACCACGGTGTGCGGTTCATTCTTGATCGTCGTGGGCGTCGGCACTTCGACGAAGATGGCCGCCGCTCCTCGAGAACGAGCGCGTTCAATGGAGAAAACCACGTCTTTTGCATCAAGGTTTTTCTTGCGCGCCGTGCTCAATCCCAGGCGCAAATGCACGACCGTACCGCGACTTTCCTTGACCGGAAGCGCCTCCGCCAATGCGGGAGAAACGACGCCGGACGAATCCATCGCATACAACGGATCCGAAATGGCCGAGGCAAACAGCGCCGCCCCCGCATCGCGAAGATCGTGTGGATCAATGGTGCGCGTGGACCAGGGCAAAGAAAAAGATACGCGACCGCCATGCGGCGTCCGTCCCAATGCCGACGCTTCGCCGGAGCTCATACCGGCTCCGCACGCGAGCACGCCCGAGACAAACGTCCGCCGCGACAAACGAAGGTCCCCCACCCGGCTCATCGCGCCACCCAAATCTCGTCCGCCGTCGCAACGACAAATGGCGCTCGACCGGATCCTTCGGGAGGACAAACCGCCAACGCTCGAACTCCTGCCGCCACTGGAAGACGCATCATCTCGTTCGACTCGGACTCATGCGAAGAACCTCGGTTCGTCCAGGTACGTACCACGACGGCGTCCGTCGTTCCAAACGGTACGTCGAGGCTGCTCAAGATTTCGGGTTGTCCATCGAGATCCAGATCGCCGACGGCGAGCTGAGCGCCCGCGCCGTCGAAGTTCGTCGCGTGGCCGGCATCGTCACGAACTTCCACGACACCGCGATCATTCCTCGCTGCGAGAACGACAAACCCTTCACCGTTCTTTGACTTCAGCGTCGCCGACGCAAATGCATCATATCCACCCGCAAGCGGAACGTGCAGCGCCGTTTCATCTAACAAACACGGCAAAAATGGCCCGGAAAGCCAAGGTTGCGCCATCTTCACACAGGCGCTCGCCTCACCCGATCCCACGGGCAACCCCGCGAGCGTGTGGGTCACCGCGAGCTGTGCGTCTAGACGAACACTCTTGGACCGATCCGACAAACCGACATCGAGAAACAGGGCGGCAGATCCGTTTGTCGCGGAACGCTCGACCAGGGTGGCCAGGCCGATCGGTTCGCGCAACGGAACCGGCGCGAGCGGCGAAAGATCCGCCCAATTTCGCGAACGTAGCGGAACGACTTTGCCGTCGCGCAGACGCAACGTGGTGACCCGACGACGACTGACCGAGATGATTTCGGTGGCACCGTCAGCATCGAGATCGGCACAAGCGAGCGCCTGCACGTCGGCCTCGAAGTTTTGACCTCGAACGACATCCACCTTCGTGAGTGAGACGGGAGCGAGGTACGTACGCACTTCGGGATCAATGGGCGCCTCTGCGAAGGCATGCGCAATGGGCCCCGGCTCGGGATCGCGCACGCGGGCCCACACGGTGCGAGGGACCGGAAAAACATCGGCCGCGAGACGCAATTTACCGCCGGCGATTTCGCTTTTCAGGAGCACGAAAGCATCTACGGATCGCGCTTCACTCCGCGCCTCGACGAGCGACACGGTTTTTCCCAGCGCACGCGTTCCAGCTCCACGACGGCCGGCGACTTGCTCGGCCAAGAGGTGTGCCAAATCCGATCCACGGGGCGCAGGCGTATCGGCGACGAGCGGCGTGGCGATCACGAGCATCCGGCCGGGAACGTGGGCGATGTCGGCGGCGATTGCTTCCGCAAGACGCGCTACGGAGGACCGGGATGGTTTGACCGCGGCGGGTTTGTCGGATGTGTTTGTCTCAGCGGACTTCGTTGGAGCAGCAACGGGTGTGGGTTGAGCCGAGACGTTTGTCCCAAAGAGCGTTGCGACGGCGAACGAAATGTTCATCAGGGTGGTACGCATGACTCGAAGGCCCCTGCACGGAGAGATCTTGGACGATCGAACGCTCGAGGACGAACTCGTCTGCCCAAATAAAATGCGCTCGGGACATTTTGCTTCGCGCGGTGGGCGGACGGTTCGCCGTTGACGAGGCCCGGAGAAACCGGGCCAAATCGTCGGAAGAAAGATCAAGCGGCGACGACGCGACGTTCGGTGGCGGGAGCGGTGTCTTCTTCTTCGGGCATCCCGGACAAACGGCGCGTGGTGGGCCTGAGTCCTTCGGCGAGCTCGGGGTGTCCGGCGAGAGTGTAGAGGCCGCAGACGGCTTCCGCGGTCGCGATGTACGTGTTGAACCAATCGATGAGCGCGCGTTCTCGCACGGTCTCGGAGACGATGGCTTCACGTTGTTCGCGCGTCACATCGGACCAGGCGCGACGCAGTTCGGCGATCGCTACGGCGAGATCTTCGGCGACGGCGAGCGGGGCGATCGCGAGGCTCTTGATGCGAGGCGTTTCGACGAGCGAGCGTTCGCGAAGCAATCGTTCGACGGCGACGGCGATGCGCAGGAGCAGTTCGGGATCATCGGGGATTTGCGGAGGAATCGAATAGGCCGTGGCCACGTTTGTCCCGTACGTACTCACGAGCGTGGCGCGGAGAGACACGAGAAACGCTTTGAGCATTTCGCCACGTTGTTCGAGCAGCGCGCGGGGAGCGATGTCATCGGCGAGTTCATTTTGGTGAGCGGCATCGGCACGCGTCATTGTTTCGGTGGCGCGGGAGAGCGCATTACGAAGCGCAAGAACGACGTCGACGAGTTTGATGTGTTGCGGAGTGCCGCCGGGAAACAGAGTGTGCACAAGGCCGTCCGCGATCTCGGGCGCGTGTTGTCTCAACGATTCCACGATGGTGCGACTGATGGCGATGCGATCCGCGATGGGTTTGGACGGCTGCGACATACGAAATCCCTTGGTGAAACATTTGGGGCTTCGGATCGGCATCACCGTCCTGCGCCCCAAACCATCGATGGACATGAATACGCCTCTCGTCATCCGGCGAGAAGAGTGGAAGACTCGGCCGCATGCAGGACCCTTGCATTCAAGAAGCCGAATCGAAAGAATGCGCGCCGATGATGACCTTCAGCTCCGACCCTGCTGTCGCAGAACAGCAGATGCACGCAATCATCTACTACTTGACGGCCTTCGGATACATCGACGGCGACTTCGACAATGCCGAACGAGGCTTTATTCGTGATTACATCGCGAAGCTCGTGCACGGGCGTGCAGTGAGCACGATCGGCGAAGATCTCCGCGGTCACGAAGACATCATTCAGCGGTGGACCGAGCACTTTCATGAAGTGATGGACGGAATCGATCGGGAGATTCAGGACTACTTCACGGAGAGCGTGGCGGAGTCGGAAGACACGAAGCAGTTCGTCCTGGCGAAACTGAAGCTCCGGACGTTCGAATTGTTCAAGCGGTTTGACGAAGAAAACCGGGCCGCTCTGTTGGCGACCGCCGAGGAATTGATCGCCGCGGACGGTGTGGTTCATCCGGAAGAACAGCAGTTCCGCGACGACATCGTTGCGCTCCTTGATTCTCCCATCGAGCTCGATGAATTGGAATTGGAGCCGATCGAGCGCGGGGATGTGGTGATTGACAAGGCCAAACAAGTGGCGCCTCGATTGCCCGATCATCCATTTTTCAAAATGTTCGAGCACGATTATGCGAGCGACGCGGCGACGTTCGCGCAGCAATCGGCGGCGGACTTGGCGCTGGTCGAGCGATTCATGGCGACGCTCGAGGAACAACGCAAAATCGGCAAGGGCAAACTCGGAACGGCGTCGGATTTCAGCCATTTCGCGCCGGGGAGTATTTTCCTCGACGGGCACGTTTATGTTTACAAGCCGATGCAAGACGAAAAGGTCGAGCTCTTGGTGCTCGGCGATTTGCACGGGTGTTACACGTGTTTGAAGGCTGCGCTTTTGCAGGCGGACTTCTTCGCCAAGGTGGAAGCATATCGAGAAGATCCGGCCAACAATCCCCGCATGGTGGCGGTTTTTCTCGGCGATTACATCGACCGAGGCAAGTACAGCTACAATGGGATTTTGCGCACGGTCATGCAGCTCTTCGTGACGGTGCCGGGGCATGTATTCGCTTTACGTGGCAATCACGAATATTACATCGAACACAAAGGGCGGGTCTTGGCCCCGGTTCGTCCGGCCGAAGCAATGCAATCCTTGGAGAGCATCGCTCCGACGGAGATGTTCCAAGCGTATATGCGGCTGTTCGAGTCATTGCCGAACATGCTGGTCTTCGATCAGATGTTGTTCGTGCACGCGGGCATTCCGCGTGACGCGACGATTGATGAGAAATACAAGAACCTGACGTCGCTCAATGACGGGGACATGCGTTTTCAGATGTTGTGGAGCGATCCGAGCGATACGGATTTCGTCCCCGACACGTTGCAAAAGGCGAATGCGCGTTTTCCATTCGGCCGACATCAATTCCGTTCGTTCATGCAGCGTCTTGGAGTCACGACGATGATTCGCGGGCACGAGCGCGTGGTGGAAGGTTTCAAGACGATTTACGACGAACCGGATGCGAAATTGCTGAGCCTGTTTTCGGCGGGCGGGAAAAACAACAATGACTTGCCGCTGAAGAGCAATTACCGCGAAGTGACGCCGATGGCGCTCACGATTCATTACGATGCCGGAGTGTCGCAAATCACGCCCTTCGTGATCGACTACGAGCGATACAACGATCCGCAATTCAATTCGTTCTTCAAGAATCGTCTGGCCCCGACGATCACGGTTTGAGCGGACGAACGGACTGTTCGATCCTGTTCGGCCCGGTTGCATTTCGCTCGAAATGTGACGGCTGCAAAATGGTTTGGCTTCCCCGCGTGTAGCTTGCCCCATTCCAACCAAGTTCGTCCCGCCGAACGTCTCCTCGGACGAACGGTTTCTTCACGCCAAACAGCTTCCGCCCTTGACAAACAACCGAGCGTGGCTAAACGCAGGGCTTCGCCATGGCAACGTCTCGATTGACAAACAATGGGGCGCCGCGAGAACCGACACGAGGTTTGTCGCGAGTTTCTGCTGGCCTGGGCCGGCGTGCTTGTGGTAGTGTGGAGGACGATGGAATCGAGGCACGAAATTCCCGCGGTTGGCGATTCGCACGAGCCGGTGGTCCTTTCGAGCCATTCGTCGGGATCGAGCCGAGTGCAAACGCTTGGACGAAGCCCGGATCGACGACTGAAAGAAAAATTTCCGCCGCTCGACGAACATCTGGTCGTGCCCGAAGAGACGACCGAAGAGATCATCAAGGGTCGGAGGGTCAAGATCATGCCCTCTGAAGAAGAGCACGCCGAAACGACAGTGACGCTGAGCTTCTTGATCTCCGCTCATCTGCGACGTGGGTACATCGCGGCGGCGGATCTGCTCACCCGCGTCACCTGGGGCTCGAATTTTGCCACCGATGTCTGCGTTCGAAAAGTCGGACGCGACCCCGAAACGGGTCGCCGGTACCTGGAAGAACTCGCGTTCGAGATCGTCAACAAGCAACGCATAGGCAACATCACCGACAAGGCCGATGAATTGACGTATCGCGGGGTTCGTCGCGTTTTTGCTATCTTCGTCAGGAAAAACCAAATCGGTGAATGGTCCAAAGAGCTGAGCAAGTTCGTAATGGTGGATCTCGAATCGACGCTGGTGGATCCCGTGCTCGTCAAACCCATTGCGTTCAAATCGATCCTGGATGTCGCCGCTGCCACCGAAGAAGTCGTCCAAGCTTTGGTCGTGAAAAAGAATCCGGCAATTCTTGCAATTCGAAAGAAGGGCGAACGAAAAGGACGAAAGCTCGGCATGGCTGAAGGGCGAAAGCTCGGCGTTGACGAGGGCAAAAAAATCGGCATTGACGAAGGACGCCAAATCGGTATTGACGAGGGCAAGCTGAATGGACGGCGCGAAACGCTTCTCGAACAATTGGAGGAGCGATTTGGCAAGGTGCCCGCGACCTGGAGAAAGCGTGTTCTTGCTGCTGATCTCGATGAACTGCGCGTTTTGTCGAAAAACATGTTCTCGAGCTCGACCATCGCCGACGTATTCAAAATATGAATCGCCGGGCTTGGATAATCGCAACGTTTGTTTTGACGATTGGCTGCGCCGAAACGAACATTCAAGCCATTCAACGCTTGCGACCGGCCTATTCCGTCTATCGTAGCAATTTGGCGAACGTCGTCGTGAATCTACCGCCGGTCGGCTCGGTCGAGACATGGACCATTCCGACGGAATTATTCCCTGCGCCGGTGTTTTTCGAGGAACATCTAAATGACCCTCGAGCAACAGCGGAGGTGTATTATTTCGGCGAACGAAACGAAGCTGTCAGGCTGTCGATTCGCAGTCCCATCGGAGCGTGTTTGGCTTGGACCGGCCCGAAAAACCCATTACATCCCGACGTATGGAATAACCGCGGCGGCCTTGGCGCGGAATGCGAAGCGGCCATGAAACGCCCGTGGCTCGTGCTTTTGCGTGTCGCAGAAAGTCGATTGCCCGAACGATTGACGATGGAAGCTTTTTTGATCTACGTCCCTACGTGGAAAGTCGCCGGAGCGTTTCCATTTTCCGTTATCGGCCGATATGAAAAAGGCACCTTGGAGCAGGAGCGCTTTTCGCAAGGAGCCCTCGCCAACATAACCTCCGCCTTTCACCAAGCGGCAAGTTGCGAGTTATCCATTCAGCTGAACCAAATGCCGCGCAGCCAATTTGTATTCGACCATCGTGCTTGCGAGGGGCCGTTCTTGTCCATTGCCGTCCCGAATTCATTAAAATTGCAATATCCACGGGACCCTTATGCACCCGTGACCTTTTGATCCAAATTTGATCTTTCGTTCGTCTTTACCATGTATCATCGCGCCATGACCGCGCGTGCCTTGTCTTTCAAAACCATCGCCTCGTTCATTTTGGCAGTCGCCGGATTCCTCGTTTGCGCCACCGCAACGGCCCAACAAGCCTCGGCGGAGCGCGACCGAATGACCCGCTCGATGGAGGATTACTTCGAGGGCGAACGATCGGCTGGAGCGGTGTTTTTGGGCGAAGGTCTCGTGTCGATGGGTACGAGCGCATTTCTATTTACGCGTCACGACGAGATGTCCCGCGGCGCTGCGTATCCCGTCGCCATCATCGGTACACTCGAAGCTGTGGTCGGTCTGGGTTTGACCATTCGAACAAGCAAGCAAGTGGCCGAACGAAAAGCCCAAATTGCGCTTGCGCCGGCAAAGTTTCAACAAGACGAACGAAAACGCATGCAGCGGGTGATCCGGCAATTCGTTTTTCTGGAAGTGTTCGAACTGGCCTCGATGGCCACGGGGATCGGCTTGGTCACGGCGGGCGAATTGAATCAAAAACCCTTCATGACCGGCATCGGAGCGGGCCTCGCGGTCCAAGGCGCGGCCGTGCTTGGATTGGATTTTCTCGCGGAGCGTCGAGGACGACGTTATTTGAAAGCCATAGTCGATTTTCAACCTGCGGTGGCCAAGGATGGGTTTGGCTTGACCATGCGCGGCGTTTTTTGAATGACGCGCCGATTCACGTCGAAGGCGTATTTTCTTGGCGCCAAAGGCGCAGTCCCGCCGGCACGACGATAAGGGCCACGAGCAACCCGGCCACGCTGCCGATAGCCCCGACCAATCCCAAATCCCGTAATCCGTCGAAACGGCACAAACCAAGCGCGGCAAACCCCGCCGCAGTCGTCAATGCCGTCGCCGCCACGGGAGGACCTTCCAAACGCAAGGTTTCACGAAGCACATCACCCGTCGTTTCCCGCGCACGATGCAATAGGAACATGCCTTCGTCCACCGTAATGCCCAAGAGCACGGGCAAGACGAGCGCGTCATAGACGTGCAACGGAATATCGAACAATCGTACCAGCACGAGCACAGTTGCGATCTCCGCGCCGACGACAAACGCGGCAATCAATACATCACGCATCCGTCGGAGCGACATGGATAAAGCAACAAGCACCAAGATGCCCGCCACGATCCCGGTTTTTGGCAAATCCTGCGCCAAACTTTTCCGCAATGCCCCTTCGAGGCGCGAATACCCCGTGAGCATCGCGCCCGGATCCGTCTTTTGAATGGCCAGCTCGACGCGCTCCGTAGACCCGGCCGTATCACGCGGTCGCACATACACGGCAACAAGCTCGTCACCGCCTTCCAATCCGACATAACGCGACATCAAAATGGCGGCGGCGCCTTTACGTACATCATCAATCGAAACGAAATCCCTCGATGGCGAACGCATATTCTCGAGCACTTCGGAGAAACGAGCCGGCGCGAACCCCGTTTCTATGAGCGCCTTTTCCAGTTCGTCCGCTTTCGCCGACAGATTCAACTCATCACG
>CAYSYX010000076.1:0-26961 GCA_964435055.1 uncultured Polyangium sp.
GGACGTCGTGCGTTCGGATCCGACGTGCTCTTCTCCCCATCCGTCGTGGTGGGCATCGAAGAATCGTCCGATCGACCCTGGAATCGTTGGCGTCAGATGCCGATTTGCGATGAACTTTGCCCTGGGACATTCCCATGGCAGGCTCGTGACACGGGGAAGTGCTGGAACGTGGCGCGGTCACGACTCGTAACACTCTCATGACCAGTAGCTCGCAACAGGATCCGCTCGGCATTACGGGGACGACGCTCGCCGAGAAGTACCGCATCGACGGGATCATCGGTGAAGGTGGCTTCAGCATCGTTTATCGCGCCGAACACCTCATTTGGCGTCAGCCCGTCGCCATCAAGTGCTTTCGAATCCTCGCTCAAGCGCCGATTGAAAAACGCGACGAGCTGCTCGACGGGTTCATCCAAGAAGGTCGCTTGCTCGCGAGTTTGTCCAGCCGTTCGGCCGCGATCGTGCAAGCCCGTGACATCGGCAAGTTCACGACCGCGGATGGGCAGTGGATCCCGTACATGGTGCTGGAATGGCTCGACGGAAAACCTCTCGAGCAGGTTCTTTTCGAAGAACGCATCGCCGGCGCACCGCCACGACAAATTCAAGAAGCGATGGCGCTGCTCGAACCGGTCATCGTCGCGCTCGAGATCGCTCACGCCAAGAACATCGCTCACCGCGACATCAAGCCTGCGAACATCTTCGTGATTGGGGATCCATCGTCACCGACACCGTTCACGAAAGTGCTCGACTTCGGCATCGCCAAGGTGATGGCCGACCACGCGGCGGAGGCGTCGAGCGCCGCGAAAACAGGCACGGAAATCACGGCTTTCACGCCCAACTACGGCGCTCCCGAACAGTTCAGTCGATCGCACGGAGCTACCGGACCATGGACCGATGTCTTCGCCATGGCCCTCATCCTCGTGGAGATTTTGCGCGGCGGAGTTCCGGCGCTCGAAGGTGCGGACATCATCCAGTTCGCCGTTGCTTCGCGGGATCCCGAACGTCGACCGACGCCCAAGAGATTTGGTGTTCCCGTCTCTCCTGAAGTCGAAGCAGTTTTCGCCAAAGCGCTCGCCGTCGTCCCAGCGGATCGTTTTGCTTCGATGGGTCAATTTTGGGCGGCGCTTCATCACGCGGTTTTTCCGGGCATGACCTGGAATCCGGGGACCACGAGCGGAATTTGGGCACCCGGTGCCTTCTCGCAAAACGCGTCGGCCGGCTCCTTCGGCAGCTTCGCCCCGTCTCGCCCCACCGGAGGTGCTTCGGTTCCGTTGCCCGGTTCAGCTCCGTCGCGTTCGGTCGCGGGTGGAACGATCCCGCTTCATTCACTCAGCGCTCCGCCTCCCGTGCCGAATCCGGGCGCTCGCGAGCAAGTGTCGACGCACATGACCCAGGTGCCGACAGAGCCGGATTTCAGCAAATCCAAGCGGGGAACGGGGATGTTTGCCGGCATCGTCGCCGCGACGGCGTTGGTCTTGGTCGGGGGCGGGTTGGGCGTCTACAAGTTTCTCCAGAAGAACCCTGAAGGCACACGCCCGACGACGTCATCCGTTGGTGCACCAAGCACTTCGCCCAGCACTGCGACCAGCGCTGCGACTCGACCGACGTCATGTCCCGAAGGCATGGTGCTCGTCCCGGGCGGCAAGTTCTTCATGGGCTCGGACGAACCCGAATTCAAACTCTGGCAACCCGCCCACAAGACGATCCTCGATACGTTTTGCATCGACTTACACGAAGTCACGGCCGCGGAATACCGAGCATGTTCCGACCTCGGCGAATGCAAGCGACCTCCCGAGCTGCCCAATTGGCCGAAGACTTCAGGCACGTCCGACGCCGATCATGAAAAGAAACGCGCTGCGTACGCGGAGCTGTGCAACTTCGGCAAACCTGAACGAGACAAACACCCCATCAACTGCGTGAGCTGGGCGCTCGCGGACGGATACTGCTCGTTCAAGAAGAAGCGTTTGCCCACGGAGGCCGAGTGGGAATTTGCCGCTCGAGGATCCGACGGTCGAAAGTTTCCTTGGGGCGATGATTCGACGCCTGCGGAGCGCATGAATGCCGGTGGTGCCGAGTTCACGGGTTGGGAAAAATCACACGGACTTGCTTCAACGCCGCGGCTTTACGACATGGATGACGGGTTCGCGGGGACGGCGCCCGTGGGTAGTTTTCCAAAAGGAAAAACCAAGTTTGGCGCGGACGACTTCATCGGCAATGTGTGGGAATGGACCTCGGACTGGTTCGAGACCTACAAGCCGGACGAAGTCGTCAATCCGAAAGGCGCTCCGAACGGCGATCGCAAAGCGATTCGTGGCGGCGCGTTCAACGGCGGCAACATTCTTTGGCTCAACCCCGCCTTCCGCTTCCATCAAGTCCCCGATGCGACGACACCGGTCATCGGCTTCCGCTGTGCGATGACCCTGTAGGTCACGAACGAATCCAAGGTCCCGTCGACTTTTGCATTCGACGTGTTCACAAGGTGCCAACCACTTTGCGCTAACTGCTACCTTCACCGGCCGTGACGGTCCCCGACCATCTTCTCGGCGACCCGTCGGTGACGGGACCTCTGGGCTCTCTCGCGCTTTCAATCGTGCGCCCGGGCAGCACGGTACTCGCGCTGCGCGCGGTGAAGTGGCACGAAGGTTTGGCTCGGCTCGGCGTCGTGCTGCCGTTTTTCCTGGTCCATGACGTCGGCCTGCTCTTCGCCGCAGCTCGCGAACACATCGACGTCAACAAACGTTGCGATCCCGCGACGATCTCGCGCGGTTTGCCCGATTTGCTCCGTTTGTCCGATTCGTACCAGCGGATCCTCGAAGAACTGTCTCAAAGCGAAGTCGTCAAACGTGCCAGCGAACTCAAAATGAGCGACGACTTGGTGATCGTTCTGTTGTCCCGCCTGCTCGGAACGTTGACGTCACGCATCAACATAGGCCCGGCGTATCAAGCTCGCGTTCCGGTCGATGCGTCCCTCTTCGAACGCATCGATCAGCAATTGCCCACGCTGTTCATGGCGGCGCGGCGCAATTTCGAGATGTCCACGTTGCAAGCGCTCGAAGTCGCGCGTCTGCACGTGCTCACGATGACCGACGCGCTCGATCTCGACACGTTGCGGCTCTTCGGGATGCTCGGCGCGGATGGTACGGGCGGAGCGCTGGCCCAAGTGGATTTGCTCGCGGCGTTTCAGTCTCCGGAAGCGAACGACGTCGTGAACTTTTCGCTCGAGATTCTGCCGAGCGTGCTCGAAACGAAGACGCGACGCGCCGCAGGAACGACGGCGGCGCATGGTTACAACGGCATCGGCACGCGTGGTTCGATCGACAGCCTCGTGCTGACGGAGCTCGCGTGGGACGACATCGAGCTCGTGCGGCGTCTCGTCGACAACGAAGTTCTTTATTACGCGCGTGAACAAAGTCGCGATGAGCAGCGACGCGTGCACTACATGCTCGTCGATGCGTCGGCTTCGATGCGTGGGGACCGACAAACCTTTGCGCGAGGCATGGCGATCGCGACGGCGAAGAAGCTGTTGCTCGAAGGTGAAGACGTGGCGTTTCGATTCTTCGACGCACGTCTGTACGAAATTCATCGAGCGCACGGGGACAAACTCCCCACGGCGCATGTCTTGTCGTTCAAAGGTGAACGAGGTCGAAATCCGGCGCGTGTGTTCGCCGAATTGGCGACCGATCTCGATCTGGCGCGGCAGCGTGATCCGCGTTCGCCGGTCATTCACTTGTTCACGCACGCCGCGCTCTACATTCCTCGCGAGATGGTCCAGGCCGTACGAAAATTCGCGCACATCGCAGGCGTGTTCATCCTGCCGTCCGGGGGCAAACTCGATCTCGACTACCTCGATCTGCTCGATGCGCACTGGGTCATCGATCACGCCACGTTGTCGAGCGGTTCAGCCCGGGCAAACGCTGCGCGGTCGATCCTCGATCAAACCAAAGGTGCCGCAGCGGATGACAACGCAGCGCAGGCGGGAGCTCACGCATGAGTGCGCGATCGCTTCAGGAGTTACGCCAAGATGCGCGTGCCGCCGCCGCACGTGGAGACTCCGAACGAGCGCGCCATGCGTTGATCGCTGCGCTCGGCGACACCAAGGTTCGCGAAGAAGAGTACCTCGCGGCAACACGTGAACTTCGCGAAGTGCTCGTGAACGTCGGTGACTTTCGCGGCGCTCTGACACTCGATTGGTACGCCGGAAACGATCGCGGACAACAAGCTCTCATCTCGCGCGTGCCCCCGATCGATCGCGCGCGGACGTTGCTCGCGTGGGCCGATCGAGCCGAGGATCCGGGACGCAAACAATCGCTCTACGCCAACGCCGCGGACGAATACGAATCCGCGGGACTCGTGGCGCAAGCAGCCATCGCGCGTGAACGCGGAGGTGATTTGTATCGAGCTCGCGCGTTGTGGTCACGCCTCGCGCAACTGCTCACAGGCTCGGGTGGCGACTACTACGCCGCAGGTTTGGCGCGGTTCAACTTGGCCCGTACGTCTCTACGAACCGGGGAACCGGCCGCCGCTCGAGAAGCCGTCGTCGCGTCGGTGCACCTGCTCGAAGAAGCCGCCGATCGATACGAAACCGTAGGACAACGCGAACGCGCTTTCGATTGTTACCAAGTGCTGATCGCGATCGGGCGCGAGAGCGGCGAGTTCGAACACGTGCTCGAAGGGTACGTGAACGTGATCCGCATTCTGCGCGAGGATCACCTTCGATATTACGCGCTCCAATCGTATGAAGAGGCGCTCTCGGCGGCGGAGAAACAGAAGGAAGTCTCCGCTGCGGCGACGCTCGCGCGCGAGATGAGCGCGTACGCGCGCAAGGAAGGTTTGGCGGCGGTCGCGAACTTCGCCACGATGGCTCAAGCGCGCCTTTGGCAAGAGGTCGCGGAGGCGGCGCTTCGTCGTGGGTCACCGCCGTCGATTGCCGAGAACGCGTTGCTTGCATCCGTCATCGCGCTCGGCGACCTCGGGCAGTACGGACGTGTGGGACTCGTCTACGACAAACTCTCCGCGCTCGACCTCGATCCGGCCCGACGCAAGCACTACGCCACGGCGCGTAAACGTTATGTCGAAGCCGCGGATGCGCGTATCGACAGCCAAGCGCTGCCTGCGCATTTGCGACACGAAGTGGGTTTTCCCGATGTTTGGCACGTCGATCTCGTCGAGTGGGAGCAACGAGGAAGTGCTTCGGAAGCCGCCGGAGACGTCATTCTCGATCCGACCGCGTGGGCCGAAGTCACCCGTCGTCGAGCCTTGCTGGCTCGTCTGACGGCGCTCGTCGTCGAAGCGCAAGAACAAGTCGATCCGATGCGCGGCGCCAATGTTCAGCTCTACGTCACGCTCGCCGAACAACTCGCGCTCGTCGAGCTGTACACGATCCTCTCACCGCTCGAACGCTTGTTCCGTAAGCCCGATGCGATGGTGCGGGTCGCCGTCGTTCGAGCGCTGTCGCGATTCCTTTACAAGCGTACGTTCATCACGTTGCGCGATGCACTGGGAGACTCGGAAGCCACGGTGGTGCAAGAGTCGGCCAAGGCGATCGAGGATCTGCGATTTCCACACGCCTTCGATCCGCTCGCCCGCATTTATCGCGAGTCGCAAAACCCGACGGTACGAGCCTCGGCGGTCCGCGCCTTGGCCCACATCGATACGCTCGAGGCGGCTGAATTGCTTCTTTCGATCATCGAGCACGATGGCCGAGACGAACAGAAAGCCGCAGCCGAGACGCTCAAGAAAGCTCGTGGAATGAAGTTCGTGGACGTCGCGAAGAACGCGTTGCCCGGCCTGGGTGAAGCGTCGAAGGTGACCGTCCGGGAAATTCTCCGAGCTCGCGGCGTGGGCTGATCCTTCCGTACGCGAAAAAATCCTTTGAGGTGCAACCAAGCGCGGAAACGGCACCGAGTCAGGTATTTCCTGTACGGCAAATGCAGTTCATCCCGAGCGACGGGGGTTCTGACGGCGCGTATGCATGGACATGAGACGGCGCGCTTCCTGGGGGGGAGGCGCCGAGATTGCCGTCACGGCCCCCGGGAGGTTCGCTGCTCGATACAGCAGTCGACTTTTCGGCGACTCCCGGTGGCCGGGTAGTTTTTAGAGAATCGAAGCGAGCGCAGGATCGAGGTTTGGCCAACGAAACTCGTAACCGAGCTCCGTTGCGCGCTGGGGCAAAACGCGCTGTCCCGTCGTCAGAAATTCGGACGCTTCGCCCATCGCGATTTTGATGGCTGTCTCGGGAACTCGCAGCCACGAAGGTCGATGCATCGCGCGACCGATGGCTTTGGACAACTCCGCGTTGGTCACCGCATTCGGAGCCACCGCGTTGATCGCTCCGCGCGCTTCGGGTTTGTCTAGACAGAACATGATCAAACCCACGACATCATCGGCGTGAATCCACGAGATGACGTGCGACCCGTCGCCGATGGGACCACCCGCAAACATTTTGAACGGCACGATCATCTTCTCGAGCGGCCCGCCGCCTTCGCCGAGCACGATGCCGATACGCAACATGATCGTTCGAACACCAAGGGATTCCGCCGGCTGCGCCGCGGCTTCCCAACCCTCGACGACATCGGCGAGAAACCCCTGCCCTCGTGACGATGTCTCCGTCAGACGTTCGGTCCCCGGACGCGGGCCGTAAAAACCGATCGCGGAAGCACACACGAAGACATCCGGTTTCTTGTCGGCTCGACGCATGCCTTCGACGACGAGGCGTGTCGATTCCACGCGGCTCGAGATGATTCGCCGACGCGCATCATCGGACCAACGTTGCGCGACGTTTTCGCCCGCGAGATGCACGACCGCCGATGCTTTGCCGACTTCATCGAGCCACGGGCCTTCGTGTTCAGGATCGTAGGCCAACGCTTCGGCGCCTTGCGGAAGACGACCTCGTGTGCGCGCGGGATCACGAGACAACACGATGACGCGATCACCTCGTGCGAGCAGCGCACGCGTCAACTTCTGCCCGATGAACCCCGTGCCACCCGTGAGGAGGACTGACTTGACCACGTTGCTGTCTACCATGGTAAGAGCGTGGCCGTGGACCTCGAAGTCTTCAAGAAACAACCTCTCGGCGGCACCGATCGACGCACCATCGTCTCGGGTTTGGCCCAACATGGTCCACGCGCTGCGCGTGAACTGCTCGACAAGCAACTCGCGCATGTTCGGCCGCGAGGTGCGGTCATTCCAAACGACACCGCCGTGCTCATTCTGGGCGGGTCGAACGGCATCACGCGCGCCGTAGCGATCGAGCTTCTCTTTGGAGCGCGGGCCGCGGTGTTCGGCGTGCATTACGACAGCGAAAAGATGCAGATCGGCGTCCATCACGTGGCCGCGATGAGCGAACGCGCGACCGCGGAAGGACTCACCGCTCGCTTCTGGAACAACGACGCGACCAAGCCGGGCACGGCGCTCGAGGTCATCAACGAACTGCGCGGCAAGTATCGAGTGGTGCATCTCATCAACGGCATCGCTGCGGGAGCCACGAAGCGCTACGTCGAGCATGGGCCGACGAAGGTGAAAGACATCGACGTCGCGTTCGATCCGATCATGCAAGTGCCCGACTTCAGCCAACCGGAGAACATTCGCCGCGTAGGGTTTGTCGAGGTTGAAGTCGCGACGGATACGGACATCGAGCGTACGAACAAGTTCATGGGAACGTCGTCGCTGATTTGGGCCGAGGCCCTGGCCGATGCCGGGTTACTCGTTGCAGGTCAAAGCATCGTCGGGTTCTGCGATTACGACTTCGAGCCGGATGATCCGGTGTATGCGATGGGACCGCTGGCGGGAGCGAAGAAGCTTCAGCGCGAGACGATGACGCAGATCCGCGAAAGGTTTGGCGCGAAAACCGTTCGTCTTTGTTACCCGGCGGTGGCGACGACGGCGCTCGGAGCGATTCCCGGAGGCCTTTTGATGTACGGTTTGTCCGCGCAAATCCTCAAAGAACGCGGGGAATATCAAGACGTCATGGACTTGGGTGCGGCGACCATGAAGATGTTCGAGCCCGGGTTCGATGCCGACATCCTGCGCCTCGACGATGCGTACCAAGCGGCGCTTCCGGAATTTCACCGTCGCGAGAAAGCGCTGGGCTCGGCGGACCTTCAGGCGGCGTTCACGGCGTTGTACGGAACCTGAAAAAAAATCTTTGGATCGCGGGTGAATGCTCGCTGTTTTGCTTCGTCGAAACGGACTGGCTTTCGTGTGTCGATGCACCCGACATCGATGCACGCGATGGTTTCTTTGCAGAGAGCTTGCTTGGTTTTCCCGTTGGCTCGTCGCGTTATGGGATCACATCAATACCGATCACGATCGTCATGTACGGACCGTGCGCACCGTTGGCCCAGCGAGACAGCTCTGCTACTGTCGGCCCTGTCCTTGTACAACTCGGGTGCTTACCTGGAGGAGTTTGAATGAACCTGCGATCTTTTGCGACGATGAGCGCGGTGGCGATGTTCGTGCTTGGCGGCTGTGTTGTTGTGACGAGCAACGGCAACGGCGGCGGTGGAAGCGGCGGCAGCGGAAATGTTGGAAATGAAGGCGGCAGCTCCACCGGTGGAAAAGGTGGGGCGGGCGGATCGGGCCCCGGCGTTGGCGGTGGTGGTGGCGTCGGTGGCGCTCCCGCATGCGTTGGCTGCGGCGAGTTCGTCACGGCCGGCGGAACGCTCTGTGGTGATTCCCAGAAGATCTACGACGAGCTCGCATTGTGCGCCTGTGGCGATGCCATGACGAAGGGCCCCTGCCAAGATGTGTGCGGAGCCGATCTCTGCATGAACAAGGACCCGGGCCCGGACTGCCAGGCCTGCATTCTCAACGACAAGATCGACCCGATGACGATGAAGCCCCTTGGTTGCGCCCCGCAATACAGCAGCTGCAGCAACGACATCTGATCCCATTTGTCAGCAGTGACAACGACGACGAGCGGCCTGTTACCGGGCCGCTCGCGGCGTTTTGTACGCCGTGCTAACGACGCCCGCGTGAAAGCGATCATCATCGGCGCAGGCCGCGGAAGCCGCCTCAAACACCTCACCGAAGACATCCCCAAAACCCTCGTCCCCATCCTCGGACGTCCCATGCTCGAGGGCATCCTCGATGCCCTCGCCGCAGGTGGTT
Source organism: uncultured Polyangium sp. (assembly GCA_964435055.1). GTDB lineage: Bacteria > Myxococcota_A > Polyangia > Polyangiales > Polyangiaceae > Polyangium. The sequence goes on from CAYSYX010000076.1 coordinate 9,106, forward strand.
TCACCTCAAAGGATATCGTCTTCATCTGCGGCTACAAAGCCGACGTCATCAAGAGTCGTTATCCACAATTCACGTACATCGAGAACACCAACTGGGAACGCAACAACATCCTCGCGTCCCTGCTATGCGCCCGCGAGTTTCTCCGGGACGGGTTTGTCTCGACGTATGCCGACATCGTCTATCGACCGCAAATCGTTGCCGACCTCGTCAAGTCCACCCACGACATCACGCTCGCTTGCGACACCGATTGGCGACGTCGTTACGTCGGGCGATCGCAACATCCCGAAACCGATGCGGAAAAGATGCGCGCCGATGGAGAACGCGTCGTCGAACTTTCGCGCCGCATTCCCTCCGAAAATGCAGCCGGTGAGTTCATCGGCGTCATGAAGATGTCCGCGGCGGGTTCCCAAAGGTTCGTCCAAGCGTACGACGAAGCCAAACTGGCGTTTCCTCAAGGCGAATTTCGCGAAGGCCGGACGTTCGAAAAGGCGTACCTCATCGACCTGCTCCAACGCATGCTCGAACGAGGCGAACCGATGCACCGTGTCGACACACACGGCGGCTACATGGAGATCGACACGACCGAAGATGCTTCGCTCGCCGAAGCGTGGTGGAAGTCTCCCGCGTAGTTGACTTGGCTGTTCGGGAAGGTTCGTCGTGCAAAACGATGAACCGGGGGACCAGAGAGGAAGACGAGGGCCGACACGACAGCGGCCCTCGAAGCTGGATTCAATCTTCTTCTTCGACGTGCTTGAAGTTGCTGTCCTTGATGACCTTGTCCTGGACCATGGGCGGGCAGATCGCCATGTGATCGACGGCCATCGAGAACGTGCCTTTGCCCTGCGTCATGCTCTTCAACTTCGACTCGTATTCGAGGATTTCCGAGAGCGGGACGTAGGCGTTGACGATCGTTTGATCATCAATCGAATCGGTGCCGAGGATGCGACCGCGACGGCTGTTGATGTCGCCAATGACATCGCCCGTAGCGACGCTCGGAACGATGACGTGCAGCTTCACGACCGGCTCGAGCAACACCGGGCCGGCTTGCGCGATGGCTGCCTTGAAAGCTTTGCTTCCGGCCAATTGGAAGGCAGCGTCGGATGAATCGACGTCGTGGTACTTGCCGTCGAAGACGCGAACTTTGACGTCGACGATCGGGAAGCCGGCCAAGAAACCTTTGGCCATCGATTTGACGATGCCCTTCTCGACCGAAGGAATGAACTGACGCGGAATCGAACCGCCGACGATCGCGTCTTCGAAGACAAACCCTTCGTTGCGCGCCGTGGGCTCCATGTCGATGTAACAAACACCGAACTGGCCGTGTCCACCGCTCTGCTTCTTGTGTTTGCCTTCGACGCCGGAGACTTTCTTCGTGATCGTCTCTTTGTAGGCGATGTGCGGAGCACCCAAGCGGCAGTCGATGCCGATACGACGACGAATACGTTCGACGGTGATCTCGAGGTGCAGTGAACCGAGACCCGAGACGATGAGCTCGCGCGTGGTCTCTTCGATCGCCACGGACAAACCGGGATCTTCTTCCGTGAGTTTGTAGAGCGCGGTGCTGACTTTTTCTTCGGCGCCTTTGCCTTCGAACTTCACGCCGCGCGAGAAAAGCGCCGGGGGAAGTTCGGGACTGTTCAAGGCAAAGGGATGCTTTTCATCGGAAAGCGTGTGACCGCTGAGCGTCGACTTGAGTTTGGAAAGAGCAACGATGTCGCCGGCTTTGGCTTCGTCGATCGCTTTGGAGTCTTTGCCGACGATGTTGTGAATTTTGCCGACGCGTTCGCTGTGACCGTTCGCCGAATTGAGGAGCGCATGATCGGCCTTGAGCGTGCCGGAAAGTACGCGCACGTAAGATGTGCGACCGGCATGCGGATCGATCGACGTCTTGAAGACGAACGCCGCGACGTGACCATCGGGCGAGCTGGCTCGTTCCGCAGCTTGCGGTTCCGCGCCGATCTTGCCGCCGGGGACCGTGCCTTTCCAAACCGGGTGCGCGGCGGGTGACGGGACGAGCTCGACGATGCCGTCGAGGAGCGCCGCGATGCCGCTCGGACGCGTGCCCGAAGCGAAGTACACCGGGACGAGTTTGCCTTCACGAACCGCATCGCGAAGCCCGCCGTCGAGCTCTTCTTGCGTCAAGTCACCTTCGGTCAGGTACTTCTCGGTCAGTTCGTCGTTTGTCCCGGCAACATCATCAACGAGCTTGCCGCGGCCCATGTCGAGTGCTCCGGAGAGTTTGTCTGGGATCGCACCGGGGGCGATGGCGTTGGGAGCTTCGGGTTTGCCCAGCCAAGCTTTCTTCGTGCGCAGCGTGATGATGCCTTCGTACGCGAGGCCATCGCCGACGTGATGCTCCATGATCGTGATGGGCGCCTTGAGGCGCGCTTTGATCTCGGCGACGACTTCATCGGGACGGGCGTTCTCCGCGTCGACCTTCGAGACGACGATGATCACCGGAAGACCTTGCGCCCGGGCCCAACCGAAGACGCGTTCGGTGATGGGTTGCACGCCGTCTTTGCCGCTCACGACGAGCACGGCGGCATCGACTGCACCGAGAGCGAGACGAGTTTCCGCGAGGAAGCTGCCTTCTCCGGGCGTGTCGACCACGTTCACTTTTTTCCCGCCCCACGCGAGGTAAGCAACGCTCGCTTCGAGCGAACACGCGTGGTCTTTTTCCTCGGCCGATTCGTCGAGGATGCTCGATTTGTCGTCGACTTTTCCGAGCTTCGGCGTCGCCTTCGCCACGTAGAGCATGGCTTCGGCGAGCGACGTCTTGCCGGAACCTTTGTGGCCAATCAGGGCAACGTTGCGAATGTCGCTAGGCGCAGTGGGTGTCATGGTCGGGTCCTGTCCACGCCCCTCACGCGTACGAGGTCCAGCGCCTCCAGCGAAGGGCGGATATCCCCTCTACCCGTGTTCGGGCGACCTTACCAGGGGCATGTTTTGATACCGTCGGCGAAGCTCGCCATCTGCGGGGTGCAAGCAGCGGTTGTTCGCGACTTACCCACGGGAAAACGCACGCCGTCCCATGGAATGTTCGCCCTGTTGAACCATGGATGCCTTCAGGCTTCTCACCAACTTCATCCTAGGGATCCTCCTGACTCTCGCCGTTCAACGTTGGGACCTTCGACGCCTCGATGACGAACAACGCGCCCGCAGCTGGAACTACGCGACGCAGGGTCAAGCGCTCATCAACTTCGGGCCGTTGTCGATGCTGGGATGGGGTTGGGTCACGCGGCGAGGAAAAGGGCTTTTGCTCGGAGCCGTCACCGCCGTCCTCATCATGTTCGCGGTCGGTATGGTCGACGTTCTGATCGTCGTCCTGTTTGGCGATCCAAACGACCTCAAGCTTTGACAAACTTCGGCGTCTTGTCCGTATTGACGATGTCGCTCGCGCTGCACCAGCCGCGCCGCGCTTGATCGAGCCCGTAACGAATGCGCTCGAGCTCCCCGCTCGTCGTCGCATGACTCGCCAGCATGACGCTCGCTCCCACGTCGCGCGCCACACGTGCATACCCGTCGGCGTTGGCCAAGCGTTCCGGTCGAGCGTCCACTTCGAGCAGCACTCCGTGTTTTTTCGCGGCTTTGGCGATCGCTTCGGCGTCGATTTGCGCGAGTTTTTCTTTCTGAAACACCGCCGTCGGTCGCGCGATCATCTGCACCCGGCCGCTCTTGATGGCGGCAAGCAGTCGCGCCGTACGCACCTTTTCCTCGAGCGCGTTCGCATTCGCCAGTTCCACTCGGACAACCTCCACATCGTCCAGCGAACCGGGCTCGGCGACGACGGACCCATCATCGCGAACGTCCACGGTCGCCCCCGCATGCAACGCCAGATGCTTCACCTTCGTCCGAGCGTGCGTGATCGCGTGCAAGAACTTCCGGCGTGTGTCGCCCCCGTTGGGTTGCGTCATCTCCTGCGGTCCAAGCACGACCAAATATGCATAACCACGAGCTCGTGCGGCTTCGGCCAAGTCCAAAACGATCTTGTCGAGACGCTCCGTCGCCACGACCTCCACGACATCCCCGCGCAAATCCGTTGGAGCACAAAGCGTCGGCAATTTGTAGTCGCGCGCCGCGTCGATCTCACCGCGATCTTCACGCATTTCGGGGGGCACGAACGTCAGACCGACGGAAGCGAACACGTCTTCTTCGCGTTCTCCCGAGATCCGGTTTTCGCCTTCGAACACGCCGTATTCGTTGATCTTCAGATTCTTTCGAACACCAAGCATTCGGATCGCCACGTTGTGCGCTTTCGATCCGGTGAAGTAATGCATCGCCGCGCCAAACGATTCGGGAGGCACGACGCGCATGTCGATTTGGAGCCCCGACGCGAGCACGACGCTCGTCTTCGTGTCGCCTTCGGCGAGCACCTTGATCACGCCGGAATACGTCGCGAGTTGTTTGCCGATCTCTTTCGCTCCGTCCGTCGCCGTCACGAGAATGTCCACATCGCCCACGGTGTCGCGACGTCGCCGATAACTGCCGGCAACTTCGAGCGCCCCCACGCCGGGCGTATTGCGCAAGCGTTCGAGAATCGGAGCGACCTCGGCATCGGCTTCGGAGATCGGAATGCGTTTTCCTCGCAACGCACGCGCGGCGATGCCTTCGAGGATCTGCGCTTCGAGTTTCGGACCGACGCCTTTGAGCTGTCGCAAACGGCCTTCTTTGGCGGCCTTTTCGAGCGACGCGATCGAGTCGATGCCCAGACCATCGTAGATGGCTTTCGCGCGCTTCGGCCCCATCCCCGGAATCTCCAACAATCCGAGCAGACTTTCCGGCGTGCGTTCCTTGAGCTCGTTGAGCAGCGCGAGTTCACCGGTGGCGGCGATTTCGCGAATTTTTCCGGCCAAGTCTTTGCCGATGCCGGGCAATTCATCGAGCGCTCCGGGACCACTTTCCGGGAGCGATCCAACAGGCGACGCGAGTGCTCCGACGGTCCTCGCCGCCCCTCGATACGCACGCACACGAAACGGGCTGGCCCCTTCAATCTCGAGCAGGTCCGCCAGTTGTTCCAAAACGCCCGCGACACCTTCGTTGTCCATTACGTCCCTCACGCCCCGCGCAGCTGATGTCTGAAAGCAAAGCACACTCCGCGCATCTCGCGCTATATGCGGACGCGTGCCCCGGGTCGAGACAGACGAACCAATGTCGCGATTTTTTCACCAGGCCGCCGCGTTTGCCCTGACGCTCGCTGCGTTTGTCCCTACCGCAGATGCGTTTACACTGCCGGAGTCCGGGCGACGTCCAGGTTCATCCGTCCAAACACCGGCGTTGCCGACGGCGTCATCGTGGTCGGACCAGGCGCGCGGCGGCATTCGCGGCGTGACGATCGGACCGATCGAGAGTCTGCGTCACGCAGGCAAAGGATACGGTTCGCCCGCGTGCGCGATGGCGATGAACGAAGCGCGCGAGATCGGATCGACGTGGGTGAGTTTGACGCCGTTCGGTCGGGTTTGGGATTTGAAACCCACGGGGATCGATCTGACGTTCGAGGCGCCTTTCGAAGAGAATCGGCGCAATGTTCTGGCGGCGATCGCGCAAGCGCATGCGCGAGGCTTGAAGGTGCTGCTCGTGCCGCATTTGTGGGTGGAAACGGGCGAATGGCGAGCGCTGATCAATCCGGGTGACGACAAAGCGTGGGCGCGCTGGGCGGAGGCGTATCGGCGATTCTTGCTGACGTGGGCGATGGTGGCCGCGGAAGGCAACGTCGAAATGTTCAGCGTCGGTGTGGAGTTACGAAGTTTTGTCACTACAAACCGCGCGCCGATGTTTTTCCCGATCATCCAAGACGTGCGGCGGATCTATTCGGGTCTGCTGACGTATTCGGCCAATTGGGACGACGTGGAAGACACGTTGATCTTGGGCGAGCTGGATTTGATCGGCATCAACGCGTTTTATCCGCTGGCCGATAAAGACGGCGCAGGGCGCGAAGCATTGATGGCGGGAGGCAAACGCGTGACCGAGGGGCTCGAACGTTTGTCTCGACAATGGAACAAGCCGGTGGTGTTGACCGAGATTGGGTACACGACGCGAACCGATCCGGCGATTCGTCCTTGGGAGTGGCCGGATGGAATGAAGGACGTGAAGATCGACGAAGAAGCGCAGGCGCTGGCGTACGAAGCGATCATTGCGCCGCTCCTCGATTCCAAGCACGTCGCGGGGTTTTTCGTGTGGCGGTATTACGCGGATCCGGAGGACGTTTCGCAAGAAGCCGAGTGGGGTTTTTCGCCGCGCGGCAAGCTGGCGGAGATCATTTTGCGGGATGCGTTCACGGCGCGCTGGGCGGCGGATGGAGCGGGGTTTGTCGGAGAGAACCTGGGTCGACATCGAGCGCGACGGCCGGGCGTGTGGGGATGGGAGTTCGGGCCGTAGAACGCCAGGGTTGGTCATCGGCCAAAAGACGTGGGCGCTTTGGGGAAAACCGGCGATCGACGGCGGGTTCCCGCAAAGCACGTTCGTGACGATTTTGTTACGGATTTAGGTCGACTCCAAGCCACTTCGCACGCGCCAAACGCCGTGCTACGGCGTGGAATCGATCGACGTCGCGACCGGTGGTCATCGTGGCGTTTGCCCCGAACGCGAGGGAAATTCATCATCGTTTGACCTCAAACCGAACCGGCCGGGCGCCGGGTCGATGAAGGAGTTTGCAATGAAGCTTCGTTCACTTGGAATCGCGGGTCTGTTGAGTGCGCTTGGTTTGTCGGCGTATGGTTGTAGTGACGAACCCACGACGAAAGGCTCGACGAGTACTTCGAGTTCGTCGTCGCGCGGGGGTGAACGGGGGGGCGGGGGCGCGGGAGGAACGGGCGGTTCCGGGGGAACGGCAGGGGCGGGGGGAATGGCGGGCGCTGGCGGTGTTGCGGGTGCGGGTGGTAGCGCGGGCGGCATGGGCGGAGCTGCCGGAGCGGGCGGAGCGGGAACGGGCGGCAGCATGATGGCCGCGGAGCTCTGCACGAACGGCATGGATGACGACATGGACGGCGCGACCGATTGCATGGATACGAAATGCACGGCGAATGCGCTTTGCGGCAAGCTGGTGATCAATGAAGTCGATTATGATCAGGCCGGCGCGGATACGACGGAATTCATCGAGCTGTTCAATGCCGGAACGACGGACATTAAGCTCGACGGATTGCAGATGGTGCTCGTCAATGGCAATGGTGGGATGTCGGCCGCGTATGGCACGGTGAATCTGGCGGGTATGCTGCCGGCGGGCGGATACTTCCTGCTGGCGCAAGCGGGTTTGATGGGGGCCGATCCGAATGCGGTGCGGCAGGATTTGACCGTCGCAATTCAAAATGGTGGAACGCCTGCGGCACCCACGCCCGATGCGCTGGTTTTGATCGATCCGAGCCAAGGTGCGGCGATTGACGCGATTTGTTATGAATGTACGCCCACGGCAATGCCTCCGGTCAACATCAACGGGGTCGATTATCCGCTGGTTGCGGGTATGCCTTCGGGCGTGGAAGACAATGGTGTGACATTACCGATCGATCGTTCGATCGTGCGTTTTCCGAATGGTGGGGACACGGGTGACGACAGTGCCGATTGGCGCGGAACGACGATTCTCACGCCGGGAGCGGAAAACAAGGTCACGGCGGAGGTTTGTCTCGACGGGATGATGCTCGACGAGGACGGCGATACGTTGGTGGATTGCGCGGATCCGGATTGCAAGGCTTTGCCGGCGTGTGCACCGATGGAGATTTGCAACAATGGCATCGACGACGACGGGGATATGAACGTCGATTGCGCCGATACCGATTGCGATACGAAATCCTGCGGCGCCAACGGCCTGGCATGCAGCATGAATATGTGTGTTTGTCCCGGCGGTCTGAAGGAGACCACGTGCGACGACATGATGGACAACGATTGCGACGGCAAAGCCGATTGCATGGATGCCGATTGCGCGGCGTTCCCGGCGTGTATTCCGCCCGAGATTTGCAATAACAACGTCGACGACGACGGCGATATGATGACCGATTGCGCCGACGCCGATTGCGATACGAAAGCGTGCGGCGCCAACGGCCTCGCGTGCAGCATGGGGATGTGCGCTTGTCCGGGCGGCACGACGGAAATGACGTGCACGGACATGACGGACAACGATTGCGACGGCATGGTCGATTGCAACGATATGGATTGCACGGGCAAACCCGGCTGTAACGTGGAGATTTGCGATAACAATCTCGACGAAGACGGCGACATGCTGACGGATTGCGCCGACCCGGATTGCAATATGCAGGCGTGTGGAAACAACGGCCTGAAGTGCAATATGAATATGTGCACGTGTCCGTCGGGTATGACGATGGAAGCGATGTGCACGGACATGATGGACGAGGATTGCGACGGCTTGATCGATTGCATGGATCCCGACTGTTCGATGAACGCGGCATGCAACATCGTGAGCGTGACGAGCGTCGATTATCCGGTGATTGCGCAAGGCGGAACCTTGGTGATTACGGGTAAAGGGTTCATGGGCGCGACGGGCGTGACGATTGGCGGGACGAACGAAATGTTCGTGGTCGACAGCGATACGCAAATCACGATTGCTTCCGTCGGCGATGCGACGCCGATTGCGATGCAAAACATCGTGGTGACGACACCGGCCGGTACCAGCATGCCGTTCGGCGTGACGGTGATTCGTTTGCAAATCAATGAAATGGATGCGGATACGCCCGGAACCGACGCCGCCGAATTCGTCGAACTTTCGACGGGCGTTCCGAACGTGAACCTGAACGGGTATTCGCTGGTCTTCTTCAATGGAAACGTGGCCAACGATGCGTCGTATCTGGCGATCGGCCTCAATGCGAGCGCGAACGGAACGGGGCTCTTGCTCGTCGGAAACACAATGCTGATGCCGGCACCGGCGATCACGTTCGCCAACAATGGTCTGCAAAACGGAGCCGACGCGATTGCCGTCTTCCAAGCATTGCCGGCGGCCTTCCCGAATGGCACGGCCGCGACGACAATGCGTCTGATTGACGTCTTGGTGTACGACACGGCCGACGCGGACGACGCGACGCTGCTGGATACGTTCTTCGGCCCCGCAGGGACGCCGGAACGCGTCCAGGTGGACGAAGGGATGGGCGGGGCGAACATGCCTGCCGAAATGAATGCGATTCAGCGTTGCAGCGATGGGCGACGTGATGGTCGCAAATTCGGAACGAGCACACCGACGCCGGGCGCGGCCAACGGCATCATGCCCTGCCCGTGATGATTACTTCTTGCCCTTGCCCTTTTTCTTGTCCCCCGGTTCGCTGGCTTTGACCCACACGCGTTTGCCGTCGAAAGCTACGGCAAACGCGTGAACGTCGGATACGCCGGTCGCCCACAAATCCGCGGCATAACCTTTCGATCGAATCTGCGCCAAACCTTCGCGTAATGCGGCGGCGGGCGTCTTTTTTCCTTTGCGGGCCAATTTGAGCTCGAGCAAGGCGCCGGGTTTTCCCGCCAAACGCGGACGAATGGTCACATCCGGTCGCCCCGAACCCGATTCACGATTGGAACGGACGAGGTATTCGGGTTCGAGCGCGGCGAGCAGGCCCAAAACAAAGCCGTGGTAAACACGTCCGGGATCCAATCTGGCCATGTCGTAAGACGACAGAACGTTCTGGACAAACTTCTGCAATTGTTCTTCGAAGGTTTCGTCGTCCCCGGAGAGTATCGCGCGGGCCAATTTGCCCACATCGCCGCCTTGAGCGCCGAGATGCGATTTGATCCAGCGCTGAAAGGTGGAGGCATACACTTCGCGGACTTCTCGATTGGGAATGGAAAGCCGATACGCAAGACGCCCGACGATGGGGTCATAAGGCATGGGATCGGCTTTGAGGTAGCCGGAAAAAACGAGGAGGCTGAAAAGAGCATCGTCGTTGGTCGGCAATTCGGAGAGATTGATGTTTTCGTCGAGGTAGGTTTCGATGCTGCGTCCTTCGAGTAAATCTTCGAGGACGTGGTCCAATTTGATGGCGTAGGTTTCGAGCAATTCGTGAATGAGTTCGTTGGAGCTGGTTCCTACCCAATACGGTTTGGGAATGGCGTCTTCCCGTTCGAGGTACGAGAGAATGGACCAGGGGTTGTAAATGACTTCGCCGCCGAAGAGATACCCGTTGTACCAAGCGCGGACGTCGGCAAGTTTGTCCGAACGACCGTAACGATCGAGGAGTGATGTGACTTCGTCATCGGTGAAACCGAAGGCGGTGTTGAATTCTTTGTCGAGCAATGAATAGACGCCGATGTTGTTGAGGCCCGAAAATAGGTTTTCCTTGGCAACTCGCAAAATGCCGGTAATGACGGCTTTGCCGAGGTGTTCGTTGCTTTTTAATGCGGCCCCTAGAAATGAGCGCATGAAGTCGATGATTTGTGGAGCGTATCCGTGAGCGTGACCGGCGTGAATGGGTTCGTCGTATTCGTCGATGAGAATGATGACCCGTTGCCCGTGATGCGCGCGCAAGTAGGCGGACAATTCGAGAATCGCTCGTTCGTAGGACGCCAAGGATGCAGTTCGATCAAGAATCGCTCGAAAATCGCGAATTTGCCATTCACTGAGTTTTTCGCTTTGCAGCAAATATTCATGCTGGAGAAATGCATTTTCGATCTTTTTCTTGATCGCATCCAGAGCCCGTTCGAAGTCCGGCTGCTGCGATTCTTTGAAGTTGAAATAGATGACCGGATATTTTTGAAAATGGCGACGAATTTCATCTCCGGCGCTCCAGATGGATAAATCTTGAAAAAGATGCGCCAGGTTTTCTTCGCGTTTTTCGAACCAATACCGCAGCATGGACAAGTTGAGCGATTTTCCAAATCGGCGCGGACGCGGCAAAAGCATGACTTCCACGCCTTGGCGTTCGATCACTTGGCGAATGAAGTCCGATTTGTCGATGTACTCGAGTTTTTCTTCACGAACTTTGCGAAAATCGTCGGTGCCAATGGGGATTCGATTCGCCATGGCGACAAACTACCACTCGGCTCGAAAAAACGCAAGGCGGCTCAATAAGCGTCTGCGGGGACGTCGACATCGAGGGGAAGTTCGAGCGGCAACGGGGTGACGGCGGCATCGCCTCCGGAGAGCCATTGATATCGAGCGAGATTTCCCATGACTCGAGCGACGTAATTGCGCGTTTCGTCATAAGGAATTCGAGCAACCCACAGGTCCACATCGGATTCGACGCCTTTGCGAGTCCATTGTCCGACGGCTTTGGGTCCGGCATTGTACGACGCGATGGCGAGCACGGGGTTTTTCTGGAAAATCCGCAGCAATTTGCTTATGTAATAGGTTCCCAAGCGCAAATTGACGTGCGGACTTTTCAATCTCGTCACATCGAATTCAGTTTGCAATTCAGCGGCCGCTTTTTCGGCGGTTGTCGGCATGAGCTGCATGAGGCCGACGGCATGCACGGGCGATAACGCTTCCAGATCGAAGGCGCTTTCTTGGCGCATCAAGGCGTGGACGAGGCCGTTGGGAACGGAATGGGTCGTTTCGAGTTTGGTGATTTCGTCGGCATAAGGACGCGGGTAAAGGCATTCCCAGGCCCAACGTTCGGACTCGGTGGGGGCGCGCATGAGCTGCGACAAACCAATTTGCGCCACGCCGACTCGATAACGCCGACGCGCGTGGGCCAATTTGCCGTACATGCCGCAAAGCGCTTCACCTTCGCGTCCGGCAAATCGTGCGGATGCGTCGCGTTCGAATGGATGCAGGCGTGATTCGGCGTCGGCGTCGAGGCCGAGGGACACCAAAAATCGCGGGACGTCGGGTAATTCCAAATCAATGGGGTCGAGCAGTCGGGGAGCTGATTTTTCAATGAGAGGCGGAACGGGCGCTCCGACGTTGGTCAAACGAGTTCGTGCCGCCATGGCGGCGAACGACAAGGGAAACACTTTGGCGACATCGGTCCACAAGCGAATGGCGGCATCGCGGTCGTCAGCGCGATATGCGGCGATGCCTTCGAGGAGATGCAATTTTTGAGCTTCATCGACTTTGGATTCACGCGCGGCGAGCTGGGAGAACTTTTTGCGCGCAATGGCGGGCTGCAATGCGGATAAATACGACAAAGCCTGATCGTATTCGGCTTCTTCGCGAAAAATGCCCTTGGGAAACATGCTCAAGTAACGAGTATACAAATTGGACGCTTCCGCATATCGCCCGCGTAAAGATGAATACCTCGCGGCCTGATACAAGGCTCGTTCGGCCCAAACGTTTTTCTTGTACCGATTGGAGATATCGAGCCACCGTTTGATGGCGCCGTCGGTTTGCCCATCGCGAGCGAGCGCCATGGCGCCTTGATACATGAGTTCGGGTTTGAGCGGTCCGGGCTGGGCGGACAAATTGCGAAATGCTTTTTCGGCGCCGGCATAATCACGCACGCGCAGACGCAAGTCCGCTCGAGCTTTTTGTTCGTCCGTGGTTTTGACCGGGACGTGTTTGTCAAGGTCATTCAAGAGGGCCAATGCGGCGTCATTTTTGGCGACGCGATTCAACGATTGCGCTCGGACAAACTTTTCTTTGGCGTCGAGTGATTTTCCAAGACGCTGCAAGGCGGACATTCCGATGTCGCCTTCGGGAAAACCGGCGAATTCGGTGGCGAGTTCGCGAAAATCCACAATGGCGAGCGCCGTATTGCCGAGTGCCTCGACCATGCGCGCTCGGGCGGCACGCAAGAGGGCTTCTTCGCGCTTGTACTTGCCTTTGCTTTTGGTGATGCCGGCGATGGTTTTGTCGGCCAGGGTTTTCGCCTCGACGAGTTGGCCGGCTTTTTCGAGCGATACGACGGCGCGAACGACGTCGATCGGTAGCGAGGACGTCCGGAAAAACGCGGCGGCTTCGGTGTACGGTCCGGCAATGGCGGCAGCTTCGGCTCGACGACGCAGGATGTCGTCAGCCATGAGGGGGAGCTCCTTGTCGAGCGCGGTAAAACACTCGACCGCCACAGCTGCATCACCACGCTCGAAGGCGACGCGTCCGCGGAGGTAGCGAATTTCGGGACGAGCTCGCTCGGGTTCGGGCAAGGCATCGAGGAGCTTGTGGGCATCATCCCAACGTTCGAGACGAACGGCTTCCATCCATTGCGCTCGGGAAGGTTCCGGTTTGCGGGACAAACTTTCCGGCAGCGCGGAGGCCGAAACGGCGGGTGGCGATGTGACCTCGGTCGATGCGGACGGAGCAGCATCGGGCAAGGTGGGCTCGGCCGGCGTGGGCAAGGAGCGGGCGTTTCGGTCCGCGCACCCGAACGTTGCGAGTGTCCAGATGGCCGTGATGCCAATCGCAAGAGCTCCAGCTTTGCGCACCCAGGTTGCTCCTTGTGGAGTGCTAGCAGGCAACGGACCGGAGTCGCAAGTTTGGGGCTCGTAAAGAGTACCGTGGTCAGATGGCCGGATGGACCGTTGGCCGGATGGACCGTGGTCAGGGTTTCATGGTTGCAACCGACGATGAACGTCGCCTCAAGAACCATGGTCAGGTGCACGGGTCATTTCTTGCTCATGCGGCGCACATCGAACGTGGCCTCAAGAACCGTTCGTCGCCGCAAGAACCGTGGTCAGGTTTGGAACCAGGCCGAAACAGGGCAAAATCAAGAACCGTGGTTGGGATTTGGGCACCTCGAGATCGCCGCTGCACAACCTCAACGCGACGAGGTTGCCGGTGTCAACCGACGTTCCTTCCCGCCGCAAATTGTTCAAGGAGATGTCGATCTGTTTCGGCCAAAAAATCTGCGAGCTCTTCGAGTGATCCGGACTTTGCCGGCGGAACTCCAAGTCGCAGAGCGGATGCTCGAGCAGCGGCAGCGACAAACGGGTGAGGGCGATTGACCAGACGAACCAGGACTGGGGCCAACTCACGCGCGCCAAGAAGCGCCACGACAAAAGAAGCGAGCGGTCGCGGATCGGCAACGCTCGCGAAGTCGCCTTCGAGCGCTCGACTAAGCAACGCAATCGTTTCCGGGCTCGTTTTCGAGGCTGCAACATGACGGTAGCCGCGGGGTGGAAGAGCCAATTCGGCAGCTCCGCGCCCGGTGGTGCATAAATCCGCAGCGCGACGCAACACTTCACCGGCCATGGGAACCGTTTCCAAATCTTCATCCCGCGTTTCACAACCGCCTAGGTCAAGGCTAACCGGCAGCGACGCTTCTTCGGCGTAGGCGTGAACATTCGCCATAAGTGTTTCAAGACCAACCGCGCCATCGGCGTATCCCGAGAACGCTTCCCGATCGGTTCGAATCGTGACGACACTTGAAACGATGGATGGCGTGCCTCCATCGAACGAGTGCTTAACGCCAACCTCGATGCTCCGCACAGCTGGCCACCGCAAGATGCGTGGCTCCGAACGCACGTCCACGATGACGCCCCATGGAACGATCGCCATCTGCACTTCACGAGCGTCCGCAGGTGCTTTGAGCCGCAACCAATGACGAGCAACGCTCGCCGTGAATGCCACACCGGCAACCGCAGCGATGGCGGCGGGGAGAACGCCCGAGGTCATCGACCACAAAGCATCATGAGGCCCCAGCGCCAAACCAATGCTCGAAAGTCCGATGCCTCCCGCAGCAATCGTGCGAGTTCGAAATCGTGGACTGGGGACGAGTCCGACATACCGAACATCAGGTGCAGGCGCACGAAGTCGCAAAGCACATTCATCGTAGAACCGCGCGCGCCAACACGGAAGTCACGACGCGTCTGATCTTGCGCGCAGCGAACGACGCCCGCACAGCAACCCTACGAGCGCAACCCGGAATGATACTCTCGAGCGGCAACGCTTCCTTTGCAGACGCGAGCTTTCACCGCTTGGTTTGTCCAAGCATCGATCAAGGAGATGATGATGAACAAGGTGGCCTTGGTGTTTGTTGCTGCGACGCTTTCGAGCCTTGTGGTCGTGGCATGCGGCGACATTGAAGAAAAACCCGGCACGACGAGTTCCGGCAGCAGCTCATCGAGCGCAACGTCTTCATCGACCAGCAGCAGCGGCAGCGAGGTGGGTGGTGGTGCGGGCATGGGCGGTATGGGAGGCGCCGGAGGCATGGGTGGTATGGCGACTTCAAGCAGCAGTAGCAGTACCAGTGGGAGCAGTAGCAGTAGCAGTAGCAGCAGCGGGTCGGGTGGAGCCGGCGGAGGTAACGCAGGCTTGAACGGTTGCGATCAAGCAACGGCCGACGATTTGACGGGAATGGCGTCAACCACGGTTCAATTTGCAGGTTTGGCTTATTCACCCCCGTGCATACGAGTGAAGGTCGGCACGAGCGTGACGTTCGAAGGCAACTTCGCGTTGCATCCTCTTCAGGGAGGAACCGTGGTCGGAGGTGTACCGACACCCGACCCGACCAGTCCGATCACCCTGACAAACTCGGGGATGGCCGCAACGTTCAAACTGAACAACGCGGGCGATGTGCCGTATTACTGCACGGCCCATGCGATTACGGGTATGAAAGGCGCAATTTTTGTCGAGCCGTAAGGCTTTCTTTGCGAAAGAAGGCAGCGGAACGCTACCATCCGTTTCGCAACGAGTTTGACCCGTCGAAGCAAATTCCATGAGCGCACGCATGCATGCCCCGCCGTTGGTCGTCGTCGATGACGCTCTGTTCGACGAACATCGTCCGCGAGGCTACCACCCAGAGCGCCCCGAACGTCTCTACGCTGCGCGCAGCGCAGTTGAACGTTGCGTGGCGGAAGGCATGCAAACGCGCGACATCGCGAGTCGAGACGCGACCGACGAAGAACTTTCGCGTGTGCATGACATTGGATACGTCGAATCGCTCGCACCGCTTGCCGGGCACTATGCGTCGCTCGATCCGGATACCTACCTTGCGCCATCATCCGTTGCAGCTGCACGTCGAGCCGCGGGAGCGTCGATCGCGCTCGTTGACGCGTTGATGCAAGAACCGACGTCCGCCAAAAACGACATCGTCAAGCACCAAACTCAAGCGGGTTTGGCTCTGCTGCGACCACCGGGACACCATGCGACCCGTCGACGGGGCATGGGTTTTTGCTTGTTCAACAATGTTGCGGTTGCCGCCGCACACGCTGTTGCGAAGGGAGTCCCCCGCGTCGCGATCATCGATTGGGATGTGCACCATGGCAACGGAACTCAGGACATTTTTTGGTCGGATCCCCACGTCCTTTACATGTCTCTTCATCAGTTTCCGTTTTACCCGGGTACGGGTTCGGTTCTCGAAACCGGAGGCGATGAGGCGCCGGGGCACTCGGTCAATGTGCCACTGTCGGCTGGAGCCGGAGACGCCGTTTACACCGAAGCATTTCGGCGCATCGTGACTCCGATCCTGGACGAGTTTGCCCCGGAACTGGTTCTTGTGTCCGCTGGCTTTGATGCTCACCGGCGAGATCCGTTGGCGGAGATGTGCGTAACGGACGAGGGATACGCCATCATGGCGACGGCGGTGACTCAAGTTGCGTTGCGACACGCGCAGGGACGGATCGGGTTTTTCCTGGAAGGTGGTTACGACTTGACGGCGCTTTCGAGTTCGTTGGCGTCCGTGCTGCATGCTTCGTTGGCGACGGCATCCGCAGACTCGGCACCACTGTCATTCGCACCGATGTCATTCCGGCACGAAGACGAGCTTTCCCGCGCAAGAAAGGCTGCGGCTGCCCATTGGCACAACGTTTAGTTGAAACTGTTGCACGCGATCAGAATCCGTGTATAGTGCGCGACCCGATGTACCTGAACGGGTAGATCATGGTGGGTATAGCTCAGTTGGTAGAGCACTGGATTGTGGCTCCAGTTGTCGCGGGTTCGAGCCCCGTTACTCACCCCAAGTTTTCGATGACGCTTGCAACATGATTTTCCGAAAAATTGTCATGACGAACGAGTACGTCTTGACAAGCGTTGTGCCCGACGTTCATTCGCTTCCGTGCACAGACGTCGCTCTTCATCGGTCTCCAGGAGCAAGGGCGGGACGAACGCGGGTTTCCTTTGACCTCCAACGATGTCTATCGCGACAAACGTGACGAACGCCGAGGCACAAGACCAACGTCGCCCGCTTTGCGCATCTTCACCATGAACATCGACTTGGATCTCGACCGAGGTTCGGAACGCAGCGGTCACTTTGGCCGATAAAAGGACGACTTGACCCACCGCAATCGGGGCCTGAAACATCACGTCGTCAAACTCGGCCGTTACCGCCAATCGTCCGGCATGACGCTGCGCGCAGATTGCAGCGCAGAGGTCAATCCAGGCTAGGATTTGACCTCCGAACACCGTCCCAAGTGCATTGGCATGCGTGGGAAGCACGTATTCGGTCATCGTCGTGATGGATTCGCTTACCCGACGGGGTGTAAGGGGTGCGTTTGAATTCGACATGCAGTCGAAGTAGCACGCACAAGGTTACGCGGTTAGATAGTTACGTTTGCCATAACGAAGTCAATATCGAGACCCATGACGTATCCCCGCTTAATTCCCAAAATCGATAGGCAACAGAAAATCGAAGACCCACTACCATGGGCTTTCACACTTGGCATTTCAGATATCAGGGTATCCTTCGCATAAGAAAGTACGGGTGCCACGGACTCATAAAAGCGCGTTCAATTACACAAATATCGTTACCAGTCACCTGACCACGGTTAATTCTGATGTATTCTGGGTCATCAATTTTGTTGCACGGAATAGCAATTGGTGTTACAATTCATCTGGCGGATGATTTGGCGGCCGCCACCCTCCGCCATGGTGCCAGTGGGGATACAATCGAGCCGTTATCAGGGGAAATCCGCACCGAAACGATCGAGCGGATCGAGCCCTCGACGATGCGTAACCCCGCGATAGCTGGTCATCCGACAGAATCCCGACAGATATCCCGAGACCATTTCGACGTTTTCGCGGATGCGATTCGTGACGCTGTAGCGAAGGGCGATCGGGAC
>CAYSYX010000077.1:0-26950 GCA_964435055.1 uncultured Polyangium sp.
CTCCACGACCAATCGGCATAAGCGGTACAAAGGACAGCCTGAATATCCTGATCGTCGTCGAAGATTCGCGCCAATGTTTCGACACCGTCGAAGCCCGGCGGCATGCGGACGTCGACGAACACCAGCGCATAAGGACGCATGTCCGCGCGGGCCCGACGTATTTTTTCGATGGCTTCGGCGCCTTGATACGCACTGTCCATGTCAAACCGAATGCGTCGAGGTTCCGGGGAGCGGCTGCCAAAGACGGCCGCTTCCATCGCATCAAGCTCCACAGGTTCGGCGTCGCCGACCAGGATTTTGCGAAAATCCTCGTGAATCGCAGGCTGATCATCGACAACGAGAACGCGCCGATTGAATTGCGCGCCGTCTTCGCCTTTGGCCATGAGTCGAGTTATCACCCAAACGTTGCTCGATGACAAGCGTCCGATTGAACGAAACGTCGTTTTTTGTCGGATGGAAAGTCGCGACGTTGCGAGTGAATGCCTACGACGGTTGTAGCTTTGGTGGTCTTACGTACGTGCGTTGATCGTCGGAATCATTCGGGATCACATGAACCATTGCAGAATGCTTGAATGATCCCGGTTCGGAAGAATGCGTCGGCTTGTTTGTACGAAGGATCGAGGTGACGGACGGTGCCATGGGGATCGTTGTCGCCTTTGGTGGGCGTATTCGTGTCGGGGGCCGGGGGCAAACCGAATTCGTATTCGACCATGGCTGCTCCCTGAAGCGGCGCCGGAGCTTCTTCGACGCCCCAAATCGTTCGATTGACCGGGGTCAGGTTTTTCGCGCCAACTGTCCGAGCGATGATATGCGCGCCGAGGGGGGAAACTTGATAATCGCCGATCGCGACATGAATGAGCAATTCATGCGCCGGGGTATTGGGCAGCGTATTCTCCCGCAAATACGGGGCATAACCGTTGGGTTCGCTGCGATCCCACAACATCTGCAAAAGCCCTTCGACGAGCTGGATGTTGCGCCCTTCGCGATACGCGCTGCGGAGGAAAACGAAAAAGGGTCCGAAGTCCGTGCTGCGATCGAGCAGCATCGTGTAGGGCATTCCGGGCACGCTGACGAGTCCCCGCGTCACGTCGGTCGAGATGGACATGTACGTCGTTCCGAAAATGCCGCCTTGGCTATCGCCGCGGTAAAACTTGAGCGTCGGATCAATCACGCTTTGCCCGTTGACTTGCAGCATCGGTTCCTTGACAAACCGTCCGGACATCATGCGCATCGCGAGCAGGCTGTTGATCAGCCCTTGGTGTTGGCGATCGACCGATTGACGAAATCCGCCCGCATCGCTGACGATCGAATTCGTGATCGAGGCGACGTCCGATTCGGACATACCAATCAAGTCGACGGAAAAAGCCACGTAACCGAAGCGATTGGCGAATTCTCCAAGGTATCCATCGCCGCCTTCGAATTTGGAACCCAAGAGGCCGTGGCCATTTTGCACGAGGGCCAATTTTTGTCCGTTTTTCGCCGCGTGCGGGACGTGGACGACGAATTCATAGTCGGCCCATCCGTTTTGCTTGGGCAAACCATTGTCGCCCAAAACCATTTTTCCTCCGGGGCCGGGAACGTCCAAATACAAAGGCACCTTCATGTTGCCCACCAGGCGCCGCCAAATATGCGTATTTTGCGCTTCGGTGAATTCCTCCGTCTTCGTGATCGTGTATTCGGGACCGTCGGCTCCGACCAACGCCAAAGCATCGTCGCGCATGGCGACCATGTACCGCGTATTGTTTTCCCGACTCGATGTGGAGAAATCCCAGGCCAGCTGCAAATCTTTTCGAGGTACGCCGGCCTTTTCGAGTTTCCCGAAGATATCTTCGTACTGGGCCCGACGAGGTTCGAGCGTCGGCTCGCACGAAGACGTACCGTCTCGTAATGCGGCAAAGGCCGGCGAAGGAGCAATTTCGTTTCCATCGGCGTCGACGACGTGCCGAATGGCGACGATGTACCGCGTCGAATCCTTCAATCGTATGACCGGACGAACGAGCAAAGCGCGCTCCGCGTCGTCTTCTTGCGGAATGCTGTGGTCGATTTCGGAAAAATGCGCGACGCGCTCGCCGGTGTCCGCATCGATGATGATCGTGGGCGATGAATCCGACAATGACGATTCAATCGAGTGTTGCGTGGGCAGGCCCGTGATCGTTGCTCCGGGCAAATGCGCAAGAGCCGGTTGACCTCCGGAGAATCCGTCGCTGTCGGCCCACCATTTCGGGTCGATATGGTCGTAACCGGCGGCGGCGGGCAGGGTTGTCGATCCAAACGCCACGCGATGTCCCGTCGGGGTCGAAGCATCTTCGACGAGCCAAAAGTTCGACGGAAATGGGTATCCACATTGCGTGGGCGCGATCGGATCGCAACCTTGTTCGACCAGCACCTGCGACGCGCACGATGGTTCCGGCGCTTGTGCCGGATCGGTACAGCCCATCAAGCCGGCGCCGAGTATCCAAAGCAATTGCGGAAAAATTACGGATCCATTGGTTTTCATGGCGCGAGTCTACTCGACACGTCACCGACGGATCTTCATTTTTCGTTCACGCGCCAGACCGGGCGAAGCAAGGCGGTTGACCCGGGCTCGGGCATTCGACTATGCTTGTCGACCGATGAGCTCGTCCGAATCGGGTCGATCCGACAAAGAACGCGTTCTGCAAGTGCTTTTGCAGGAATACACGTCGCTCAAGAGCGAACAGGGCGCACGCGTTGGCTTTCGCGACAACCTCTTGTACACGACCATCGGTGCCGTCGGCGCCATTGCTTCGGTGGCGCTTGGTGGATTCAGCGGCGGCAGCGGACCCATCCGGCATGCATTCTTGATCGTCCCGTGGGTGACGGCCATTTTGGGTTGGACGTATCTCGCCAATGACGAAAAAATCACCGCGATTCGTCGGTACATCGATACGTCTCTTTCCCCGCGCATCGAAAAGCTCATCGGGGATGGGCACGGAGATTTTGCGTTTGGCTGGGAACACTTCCATCGCGACGACCCATTACGAAAAAGCCGCAAAGGCGTCCAACTGGCCATTGATTTGTGGACGTTCGTGATTTCGGGCTTCGGAGCCGTCGCCGCGTTTTTGGTGCGCGCCCTGCAAAATCCGCCCGCGGGCAATTTGTTGTACTTCGACATTGCCGCAGCTGTCGCGGACTTGTTCATCCTCGCCGTGCTGGCTCGGCAATTCACGGTGTACTCGGGCCGCGCGACGAGCGATGATCCAAAATCTTCCCCCGCCGTGTAATCGAGCCTGCTTGCAATGCCCGGCGAGTTGTGCTTGATCTCGCGTTATGAAATTGACACGGTCTTGCAGCTCGGTCCTGTTGGTATCAGTTCTTGCGGCGTTTGGTTGTGAATCGAAAAAGCCCGAGGGGGCCGCTCCGACGCCGACCACGAGCCCCGCGCCAAATGCAACCACGGCTGCGGCGAAACCGACGAGCGCTCCGGCGGCCGATAAGAAGTCCTATCCTTCGCCCAATGACTTCAATCTCGTACCGTTGGCCGTTGGACAATGGATTCGATTGGCGATTACGACGGAGGGACAACCTCCGTCACAAACCTTCATTCGGATCGTCGGCAAAGAAGGCGATGCGTTTTGGTGTGAAATCGAGCAAAACATGCCGACCGGGACGACGGTCATTCAGTTCTTGATGGACGAAGCGTCACGTAACGATTTCAAACCGAACTCAATCAAGAAACTCAAAATCAGCGTCAACAAGGGGCCCTGGCAGGAACTCACCGGACCGGCCTTGGCTGCATCCGGCGCAATGACGGAAAAGTATTTGCGCATGATTGGCAAGCCAAACCTCGACAAAGCAGCGCGTGGTGATGCAACGGTGGGCGCGGGCGAATTCAAAGGCTGTTATCTGCACCCATACGACGAAACGATTCTGGGCGTGACGATGAAAATGCAATCCTGGAATCACCCCGCCGTTCCCATCAATGGACTCGTTCGGAGCGAAGGTACGGCGAGCGGCAAGAAAACGACGACCGAGCTGCTCGAAATGCATCTGGAAGGCGCAAAAAGCGTCGTGCCGTGACTCCCAGCCCAATCAAATGCGCGGTTGATGGTTCCATGAAATCGCTAAGTGGCGGGAGGTATCTCATGGCGTCTTGGCAATCCTTTGCAGGGGTCGTTTTCGTTTTTTCAGTCGTGGCTTGTGAATACACGCCACCCACATCCGGCGGTGTCGGCGGTCAAGCCGGCGAAGGTGGAATGAGTGGGTCAAGCAGCGGAAACACCGGTGGATCCGGAGGCAGCTCGTCGTCCGGCAGCTCGTCGACCGGCAGCTCGTCGACCGGCAGCTCGTCGACCGGCAGCTCATCGAGCAGCGGGGGAATCAGCGTTTGCGGCGATTTGATCGTGAGCGGCGCATAACAATGCGATGATGGCAATAAAATCGACGGTGACGGTTGCTCGTCCGTGTGCATGGCTGAAACGTTGTGTGGAAATGGCATCCTCAACAGCGGCGAGCAATGCGACGACGGTAATTCCAGCGATGGCGATGGCTGCTCCGCCAAGTGCGCGTTGGAAACGCTTTGCGGAAATAACGTCCTCGAGCTCAATGAGCAGTGCGATGACGGCAATCTCTTCAGCGGCGACGGTTGCGATTCCAACTGCACAATCACCGGCTGCGGCAATGGAATCGTCACATCTCTCGAGCAATGCGAAGACGGCAATTTTACGGATGGCGACGGTTGCGATTCCAACTGCACGTTCACTCGCTGCGGCAATGGAATCCTGACCCCGGTCACCGGCGAACAATGCGACGATGGGAACAACATGCCCGGGGACAACTGCGACCCCAAGTGTATGTTTCCCATTTTTCCCCAGCCGTAGCCGACGGCCCTTTGGAAATGCTCGTCGAATGGACGAACGTTCACCCATGGCTCACGGCCATGCATTCGTTCGAATGAATGACGCGGCAATCGTTATTTAACGACCAACCAGAGCAGCAACAGCACGACCAACACGAAGACCGCCGCGGCGCCCGAGGCGATGGCGATTTGCGTCTTTTGCGACGCGTTTGTCCAGAATGCACCAATTTTATCCATGCCCGAAGGGGGCGGCTTGGGTGCGCCCGAATATGACGTCGCCATCCACGACGGCGGTTGAATCCCCGGCAATGGCCCCGTCGTTCCCGGAATATTCGCCATCGGCAAATTGGATCCCGTCATCATCGGCGAAATCGTTCCCGGAATCACGCGCGGCATGTTCTGGCCCGTCATCATCGGATGCGGCGCCGTCGTTCCGGGGATGTTGACCATGGGCATGTTCTGGCCCGTCATCATCGGATGCGGTTGTGGCGGCAAACTCGGAGGACGAAATCCCGGCAACTGACCCGACATCGACCCGGGCGAGGGTGCGGGTAAGGCTGCCGTCGCGACCGGCGGAGGCGCATTCAGTCCCGGCGGACCGAAAACTCCCGACGCACCAGGCGCGGGCGGTGGTGCCATGCCAAACCCTGGCACGGACGGCTTTGGCGGCTGGCTCGGAAACGCCGGCGGCAGTGGAGTGCCCGGCGGCGGCAAATTGCTGAGATCCGGCATCACCGCAAAGGGCGTCGTCTTGGCGTACGGATTTTTTTCCTTCGGAACCGCGGCGTTGGGGTTGGTCAAAACCGGACTTGGACCACTTCCCGATCGCGTCGTCAGCGACGCATCGATCATCTGCGTCTTCTGACTGTCGGGGGCGCGTTCCGGAAGCTCGGGTTTTTCTTGGCCGATATCGGGGCGAACGTAAAACGTCGTCGGTGTGTCGCGTCGACCTCCACCACCTTCATCGTCTTTGGGCGGCGTGTAGGCGGGCGATGGCGACGACGATGGAGCCACGGGCGCAGTCGGCGGCTCGAACGCAGGCAGCGGCGCTCCTTCGGGCAACGAAAAAATCTCCGTCGCTTGACTCATCATCTTCGGACGAACGCCCGATGGAGTGGGAGCTCCTCCGACAAACGGTCCCGGCGAAGGTCGAGCAACGGGCGGTTGCGCCCTTGGTTCGTCGATCCAAACGGCGACGGATCGATCACCGAACGGCGCGAGCTCGCGGCAAAGATCCACGACGCTCTCGTGGCGTTCGTCGCGCTCGGGCGAAAGCGCTCGCATGACGGAGCGACAAACCGGCGGCGGAAGGTCGGGACGAAGACGGGCCAGATCCGTCGGTGGTCCCGAACAAAGCGCGTACACGAGGTCCCCGATCGTGTCGACGTCGTAGGGTTTGCGACCGCTCAGCGATTCGTACAGGACAACCCCGAGCGAATACAGATCGCTGCGTCCATCGACACCCGACGGATTCCGCAGCTGCTCGAGGCTCATGTAGTAGGGCGTGCCGACCGTCGAACCGGTGCGCGTGAGCGATCCACCGGGCACGGGTGCGTCTTGACCAATCTTGACGATGCCGAAGTCCAAAACTTTGACGTCATACAAATTCGGTTTGGGACCCGGCGCGAGGTGAATGTTGTCGGGCTTCAGATCGCGATGAATGATCCCCGCCGCGTGGGCTTCCGCGAGGCATTCGCCCACTTGCAGCGCGATGTTGATCGTCATCTCGAGCGGCAATTGTCCCGCGTCGTGCAGCAGCTCGCGTAAGCTTTGACCTGCAAGCAATTCCATCACGAGGTACGGCCCGTCCGTGGGGCTCGTGCCCATGTCCACGATCTTCACCGCGCGTGGACTTTTCAGCAGACTCGTCGCTCGCGCCTCTTGTTCGAGGCGTTGGTACATCGTCGGATCGAGCAGCGATTTCAGCGCCAGGCGTTGTCCCGTGCGCAGATGCTCGACTTCGTGCACGAGGCCGTTGCCTCCGCCGCCGATGAGTCGCAGCACGCGATAACGCCCGTCTACGATGGTCCCCGGCCGAAACGAGGACACGTCTTCATGCGCTTGTTCGTGGACGGAGTCAGCCATGGGAGTCGTAGGAGAATCGGCAGTCTAGATCAGCTTGGGGGCAAGCGATACTTTCGACTGCACGTCGCTTGAACGTCGCGTGGGTAGGCACTACCGTGCCCCAAGACCATGGCGACGAAAGACCTTGCCGCGCCGCAAACCTCGGCGCCGGGCCCTTCCACGAAACCGAGCGAACTCGTGTTTTACGCGTTGGTGGGCTTGGCCATCGTTGGTTTCGTCGCCGCCGTCCACGTGATTTTTTTCAGGGCTCCCGTCGAAGCGACGATGGGGTTTGTCCAGAAGATTTTCTACTTTCACGTGCCCGCGGCGGTATCGATGTACATCGGCGCGACGACGTGTTTCGTCGGCTCCGCCGGTTACCTTGCGCGCGGCACTCGGAACTGGGACGCGCTGGCTCGGGCCGGGGCGGAAGTCGCCGTGCTCATGGGCATGATGGTGCTCTTGTCCGGACCGCTTTGGGGCGCGAAAGCGTGGGGCGTTTATTGGACCTGGGATCCACGCCTGACCACATCGCTGCTCAGCATTCTCATCTACGTCGCGTACGTCGTGTTGCGATCGTTTGCCGGCGATGGAGATGCCGAACGCAAGTTTGCCGCGGCGCTCGGGGTGCTTGGCGCGGCAAACCTGCCCATCATTCACTATTCGGTCCAGAAATGGGGCGGCAACCATCCCAAAGTCATTTCGTCGGGCGGTGGAGGTCTCAAACATCCCGACATGAAGCTCGCGTTGAACCTCGGGTTTGTCGCGTTCTTCCTTCTGACCGCACTTCTCATCTGGTCGCGTTATCGCGTCGAAGTGTCCAAAAACCGCCTGCAGCAATTGGAAGAAGAAGCGCTCGAGCTCGGACTCGGTGAGGAATAGTTGCGATGCAAGATCAAGCGACGGGCAACAAGTACCAGGCCCCCGAAGCAGCCCCATCCGCCGCTCCCAAAACATCCGACGATCGCGCGACGACGTTTCGTGCGGTCGAAGGCGGCACGCAAATGCAAAGCGGCGAGAAACTCCTCGTCGAAGCGTATGCGGGCATTTGGGTCTTCACGCTCATCTTCATCATCTCGATGTTCCGAAGGCAAAAGAGCATCGATGCCCGCATCGGTTCCCTCGAAAGCGCCCTTGAAAAAGCTCGCGATCGTGGCGGCGCGAAATGAGCGACATCACGCAGATCACGCCCGAGCACGTGATATTCATCCCCAGCGTCCTGCTGCTGGGGCTCGTGATCGGCTACACGCTCGGTGCACGTGCAGTTCGAGCGGAGATGGATAAGCGCAAGAAACGAATGAAGGAGTAAGCCGTGGTCGATTTCTCGTTGTCCGAGGAACACAAGAGCCTCATCGACACCGTTCGTCGTTTTACCAAAGAACGCATCATTCCCATCGCTGCCGAGTGCGATCGTGAATCGCGCTTCCCCATGGACGTTTTTCGGGACGCATGGGACCTCGGTCTCATCAATCCGACGATCCCCGCCGAGTACGGCGGCGCAGGCATGGGCGAATTCGAAAACACGCTCATGTGCGAAGAGTTCGCCTACGGCTGCACGGGCCTGGAAACGAGCTTCTTGGCGAACGGTTTGGCGCTCACGCCCATCAAGCTCGGCGGTTCGGAAGAGCAAAAGAAGAAGTACTTCGGCAAACTCCTCGCCGAGCCGATCATGGCCAGCTACGCGACGAGCGAACCCGATGCGGGAAGCGACGTTGCGGGCATCAAGACGCGTTTTACTCAGCACGGCGACGACTACGTCTTGAACGGCCAGAAGTGCTGGATCACGAACGCGAGCTACGCCAGCTTCTACGTGATTTTCGCGACCAGCAACCCGGATTTGCGGCACAAAGGCATCGCCGCCTTCATCGTCGATCGCGACTCTCCCGGACTTCGCGTGGGCAAGAAAGAGGACAAACTCGGCCAGCGCGCGAGCGACACGGCGCAGGTTTTTCTCGACGAAGTCGTCGTGCCCAAGGCAAACCTTTTGGCTCCGGAAGGCAAGGGCTTCAAGCTCGCCATGGAGACGTTCAATCAAACGCGTCCGGACATCAGCGCCGCCGCCACGGGCCTCATGCGCCGATGCCTCGATGAATGCGTCGCGTACGCTAAAGAGCGCAAGACCTTCGGCACCGCGATTGCCAATCATCAGCTCATTCAGTGGATGATCGCGGAGATGGCCATTCGCGTGGAGGCGACGCGACTTTTGTATCAAAAGGCCGCCTGGAACCTCGATAACGGCGTGCGTGATCCCATCGTTTCGAGCTTGGCCAAAGCGTACGGCGCCGACAGCGCGATGCAGACGGCGATCGACGCGGTGCAAATCTTCGGCGGCAACGGCTTCGTGAAGGAGTACCCCGTCGAGAAGCTCATGCGCGACGCCAAGGTGCTTCAAATCTACGAAGGAACGAGCCAAATCCAGCGCCTCGTCATCGCCAAGCAAGTCTTGGGTTGAGCGAGCGCACGTTCGTTCACGGTCCCTCCTGTCCCGCTTGTGCCCTTTCGCTATTGAATATTTGGGGCTTCGAGTCGCCTGCGGCGCTCTGCGTCCCAAACCCCGGCTCGAATCATCTACCTTCGTACGCTCCGCTTTGATGACCAAAGTGGATTCGTTTGTCTTGCAATAGCCGAGAGGAGAATTCCTTCATGCGCGTGCGCAAAAAAGTGCCTTCGACGAAGCGATCGACGCCGTCTGCGTCATCACTGGCCTATGTCAACAAGCTCGCGGCGATCACCGGGATCATGACGGCGAGCGCCGCCGTGTTTGGCGGAGCGTGTGGAGACCCGACGACCAACACGACAGGGGCCGGTGGCTCGGGCTTGGCTTCCTCTGCTTCTTCGGGAGGCAAAGGCGGCATGGGGGGTGAAGACCTGAACGTCGTTGCCGGGTCCGTGTCGATTGGCTCGACCGTTACGTCAACGGCGGCATCTTCCGGGGGTGGTCCGAAGTGTCCGAAGTTGGATCCGGCCGGAGGCCCGACGAAGTTTGCCGGGGCATTCGGGGACGCGAGCGTGCAGACGGGATCGGCGATTGCGTTCGACAAGTCGGGCAACATCATCGTCGCGGGATCGTTTGGCGGGACGATGACGTTGGGTGGCACCACGTTGAGCAGCGCGGGTGGGGACGACGTATTCGTCGCGAAGTTCGCCCCGAGCGGTCAGCTCTTGTGGGCGAAGTCGTTTGGCGATGGAAACGTGCAAGCGGCGTCGGGCGTCGGCGTCGATGCCAATGGCAACGTGTTCGTCACGGGCAACTTCAAGGGTGGGATCAACTTCGGCGGAGGCACGTTGTCCGCGGCCGGCACTTTGTTCATCGACGTATTTTTGGCCAAACTCACGGCGGATGGAAATCACGTTTGGAGCAAGAGTTTCGGCGATGTGAACGTTCAAAACGTGCGCAGTTTGTCCGTTGACACCGCGGGCACCGTCGTCATTGCCGGGTTCTTCCAGAACGACGTCAATTTCGGCGGGGCCACGCTCACGAGCGCCGGGCTGTACGACATGTTCGTCGCCAAGTTCGACGGCGGCGGCACGCATCAATGGAGCCGTCGATTCGGCGACGCCGCGGGCGATCAGAATGCACGAGCGGTCGCGATCGACGGCTCGGGCAACGTCTATCTGGCAGGCGATGCGGCCAGCTCGATCGATGTCGGCGGCGGCGCGATGTCGGCCGCGGGCAAACCGAGCGCGTTTGTCGCGAAGCTCGATCCGATGGGCAATGCGATGTGGGCGAAATTGAGCGCCGGCGATGGCATGAGCAAAGGGGTGGCCAACGCCATTTCGGTGGGATCGAACGGAGACGTCGCCATTGGTGGTTCTTTCCGCGGCCTATTTGATTTCGGCGGTGCACCCGTGACGAACCCGGGCGTGGACGATGCGTTTGTCACGGTCTTCTCCAACGCGGGTATGCACGTGAACACCAAGACGTTCGGCGATTTGCAGTCCCAGTCCGTCACGGGCGTGGCGATTGCGACAAACGGCGATGTGTTCGCCACGGGTAACTTCTCCGGTTCGATTGATCTCGACACCGGTGAGGTCAAGACGAGCGCCGGGGCATTCGACGGGTTCATCGCGCGTTTGAGCGATAAAGGTTGCCCCACGTGGTTGCGACATTTCCCCGGACCGATGGCCCAATTGACGCAAGGTTTGGCGCTGGATCCGACGACCGGCGGCGTCGCGATCACGGGTTCGTTTAATGGATCGGCCGACTTCGGCACCGGAATGCTGACCGCATCGGGCGATGACGTTTTCATCGTCTCTGTCAATCCTTGATCCGGTCTTTCTCGCGTTGAGGGATCGGCGAGTGTCGGGCGCATTGTTTTGCAGTGCGCCCAACGCTTTTTCGAAGGCATGCGTCATTCGCAGTGAGGCGAAATTCTCCGCGACGCTACGCGTGTCGCGCACGGGTGACGGGCTCTTGTATCGCCGCGTGAATTCGTGAGATCCTAGCCCTTGGCCCAAGTTTTTCGTGGACTTGGGCAAACGTGGATCCATGTCGGGGCGCATAGCGCGTTTCCAAGCGGAGCACTTTATGGCTTTATTTCGGCAGCCTTCGAAAGGTTTATTGACCTCGTTGGCGGTGCTTTCTGGTTTGGCGGCGGCGGCTGCATCCGTGCAGCCGGCGAGCGCGCAGGAACCCGCTGCGTGTTTGTCCACCAATCCATCGGATTGGCCCGCACCATCACGGCCTTACTTCATGATCTTGGTCGACACGTCGGGGTCGATGGCGTCGTGCACGACGCCACCCTCGGTGTATCCGGCGGAATGCAACCAAGCCGCCGCCGGTTACAAGCTCAATTCGTGCGGCATGATCCCGAACCGCATCAACGATGCGAAGTGTGCGCTTCGACAAACCATCCAAGCGTTCTCGGGTGAAGCGAACTTCGGTTTGGCCACGTTCGCCAGCTACTTGTCTGGATGTCAGGCGGGCGCGTGTACCAGCGATTGCGGTGCACCGACCGGTGGAAATTGCGGCTCGGACTTCTACCAAGGCGGAACGTCGTTGTGCACGTGGAACGTGTTCACCGACGCGAACCCGGCCGGTTCGGCGTGCGGTAACTTTCCGACGTGCGCCGCGGGCGCCGGTCCGGCCTCGCCAAACTTTGCCGAAGGCGCATGGCGCAACGGCGCGAACGTCGTTGTCGGCCTCAACAAAGACCAGTGGTGGAGCCCGCCATCACCGGCATCGAATACGGCCGAACTGCTCGAGTGGTTCGATGGCCAGTGTACGAACAGCCGCGAGCTGTTTGCCGCGGGTGGTACGCCCATCGCGGGCGGTCTTCAAGGCGTGACGCAGTATCTGCGTGCCGGTTGGACGCGTTGGACCGGGACAAACTACTGTCCGCCGCTCGGTTACACGTTCAACACGCCCGCGGATACGAACGATCGCCAATGTCGCAGCATCAACGTGATTCTGTTGACCGACGGTGACGAGAGTTGCGACACGCAGACGAATGCCGTCAATGCGGCCAGTGACTTGAATACCAACGGCGTGACGATCGGCGGCAAGAACTGGAAAGTTCCCGTGTACGTCATCAACTTCGCCGGTGGTTCCGTGACAAACACGAACCAGATCGCGGCCGCAGGCGGTACGAGCGCTTCGATTCTTGCGAACAACGAAGTCGAAGTTGCGAACGCTTTCTCGACCATCATCGGCAACGTCATCAAGCCCGAGACGTGTGACAACGCGGACAACAACTGCAACGGCTGCACCGACGAAGGCTACAAGCACTATTGCAACCTTGGACCCACGCAACAACCGGGGTCTTTGCAAACGTGTTGTGCGTGGGCAACCCCGGCGCAGCGCACGACTTGCCTGACGAACTACCAAAACTCGATCACCCCGGCGAACCCCAATGGCAACAAGTCGCTCTTGCCGTGCACGGATGCCACGCAGCAAACGCAGCCTGCCAACTGGCTCTGTTACGATCCCGGCGACGTTTGCGACAACCTCGACAACAACTGCAGTGCCGGTGCGGACGAGAACCAGATCAAGTGCGGCTCTCCGCTCGCGTGTCCGACGACCGAAGTTTGCGACGGCAAGGACAACGACTGCGACGGTCAAACCGATGAAGGTTTGATGTGTCCGAGCTGCGTTCCTTCGCCGGAAGTTTGCGACGGATGCGACAACGACTGTGACGGCGTTGCCGACGATGGCGTCGCTGCGCAGCCGTGTGGTTTGCCGAGTCCCGCCAACTGTTCGGGCACGCAGGCGTGCAAGCCGGCCGTGAACGTTCCCGTGGGTACGTGCGTCGCCGGCGGCGGTTTCCAAGCCTGTGCGAACAATCCGCAGACCGAAACCTGCGACATGGTCGACAACGATTGCGACGGCATCGTGGACGATGGAGTTGCAGCGACGCCGTGTGTTCCTCCGGGCACACCGGGCGGCTTGAACTACAACCCGCCGAGCCAATGCAAGCGCGGTACACAAGCTTGCGGCAGCAGCCTCTGCATCGGGTTCGTCGGACCGTCCACCGAGGTGTGTGACGGTGTCGACAACGATTGCGACGGTCAGGTCGACGAAGGCGTCGCGGGCGTCGGTACGCCGTGTGGAACGGCGGTCGCGCCGTGTACGCCTGGAACGCTTCAATGCGTCGCCGGCGCGTTGGTTTGTCAAGGTGGAACGCAGCCGACGCCTGAAGTTTGCGACAACATCGACAACAACTGCAACGGCACGATCGACGATGCGCCGCTGTCGGATGCGCCTCCGGTCGGACAAACCGGCTGCTGGACGAACGCCGGCAACTGCTGCACGTTCGGCGGCTTCAACTGGTGTCCGCCTCCGGGTGCGACCTGCAACGGCAACGGCACGCTCACCGCGCCGTGTTCGCGCGGAACGCTCACCTGTTCGATGGGTGCGTGGACCTGCCAAGGCCCGATCGGTCCGTCGCCGGAAGTTTGCGACAACGTCGACAACAACTGCGACGGCATGACGGACAACGCATCGGGCGTCGGTCAACCGTGCGGAACGGACACGGGCGAGTGTGTCGCGGGTGTCGCGCAATGCAGCGCCAACGGCATCATCTGCGTGGGTTCGGTTGGACCAACCGCTGAAATTTGCGACGGCAAGGACAACGATTGCGACGGCGCGATCGACGACAGCGTCCCCGGCGCGGGTCAGCCTTGCGGCGTCAACCAAGCTCCGTGCACGCTCGGCATGACCGCATGCGTGAACGGCATGTTGACGTGTACCGGCGGCGTGCAGCCGACGGGCGAAATCTGCGACGGCATCGACAACGACTGCAACGGCGCAGTGGATGACGGTGCTCTTGCCGATGCGCCCCCGCCAAACCTCAACGGTTGCTGGCAATTGCCGGGCAATTGCTGCTCGTTCGGAACGCTGCAATGGTGTCCGCCGCCCGGAGCTTCGTGCTCGGGCAACGGCACGCTCATGCCGCCGTGTAATCGCGGCACGTTGGCTTGCAACGGCGCGGCGGGTTGGGTTTGTTCAAACCCCACTTCTCCGGCATCCGAAGCTTGCGACGGCATCGACAACGACTGCAACGGTTTGACCGACGACGGCATGTTCCCGGGTGAAGGCAACGTCTGCGGCAGCGATGAAGGCGAGTGCGTCTCGGGCCTCATCGATTGCGCCGGCGGCATTCTCGATTGCGTCGGCGACGTCGGCCCGAAGCAGGAAATCTGCGATGGCAAGGACAACGATTGCGACGGCGTGATCGACAACGGCATCGTGGTCGGCGGTTCGTGTTCGCCGATGTACGACATGACGCTGTACCCCGGTCCGCGTGACAAGGGTGCTTGCGCGCCGGGTATCCTCGAATGCGACGGAAACGGCGGAAACACCTGTGTCGGTGGACAAGGTCCGCAGCCTGAAGTTTGCGATGGCATCGACAACGACTGCGATGGTTCGGTGGATGAAACCGGTCCCGCGCCCGATGGCATCGACACGACGGCCAATCCGTTCCCGCCGCCGATGGCGAACATCGGCGACCTTTGCGGCGTCGACACCGGAGCTTGCCAGCAAGGCAACTACGCTTGCGTCAACGGCCAGTTCGCGTGTCTCGGTGGTCAAGGTCCGCAAGAAGAAGCTTGCGATTGCAACGACAACGATTGCGACGGCGTCAGCGACGAACAGGATCCCTCGCCGGCTTCGGCGATTTGCGCACCGGGTAACTCGTGCGTGAAGTCGGGTACGTCGTGCTTGTGTGCGTCGCCGTGTTTGCCCGGTGAGTTCCCGTGCCCGCCCGGACAGAGGTGCGAAGCGGTCACGTCGAGTGACACCGGCATGCCGCTCGGCAACTACTGCGTCGCCGACAACTGCGGAAACTGTGCCGCGAAGACCGTGCTCAACGCGGACAACACGGTGCTGTGTGCGCCTGCGGGAACACCCGCCGGGGCAAACTGCATCGCGCCTCCGGTCTGCCAGTGCAAGGGACAAACGGGCTGCAAGAATCCTTGTTACGGCGTGACGTGCGGCGCCGGCGAGATCTGCACCGAATACGGTGCGGATGCCGGCAAGTGCGTCCCGAACAACTGCTACGGCGCTCCGTGCCTTGGATGCGACCAAGTTTGTCACAACGGATCTTGCGCGACGAACCCGTGTACGCCGACTTCGTGCCCGGGACAAACCTGCGTACCGAACGACGACTTCATGGGCTTCACCTGTGTCGATTCGTGCGTCGGCAAGAACTGCGCGGCGGGCGAAGTTTGCAAGAACGGCACCTGCGTGACGGACTGCACCGGCTGCGCGGCCGATCAGGTTTGCGACTACGGCCAGATGCCTCCGGCTTGCGTGAAGAACCTCTGCACCATGCCGTGCGCCAATGGCGGTTGCTGCGATCCGGTCACCGGCGCTTGCGGCGATTGTCCGTGTGAAGGCGTGGTTTGTCCGACCGGACAATCCTGCATGAACGGCGAGTGCGTCCAGGGTACGTCGTCGAGCAGCAGCAGCAGCAGCAGCAGCAGCACCAGCAGCAGCGGCAGCGGTTCGTCGTCGAGCTCCGGCGGCGGTGGTGAAGGTGGTGCAGGCGATACAGGTATCTGGGGTCTACCGACCGGCGGTGGTGGTTGCTCGTGCGACCTCGGCGCAAAGGAACGGACAAACGGCTTTGCGGGAGCGCTCGTGGCGCTTGCGCTGGGCATCTTGCGCAGGCGTACGACGAGCCGTCGCGGCGCCAAGGAGGTGTCGTGATGAACTCGCTTCGTAAACCTCTCAGTGCGTTTTTCTCGGTACTTGCCGCGTCGGCGCTGGCGGCGTTCGGCGCGACGGGTTGCCAAACCGACGCGTTCTGCTGGGACAATTGTCCCGGGGACCCGGCGGACACGAGCGCCTCCAGTTCCGGCTTCGGCGGGGCTGGAGGCTCGGGCGGCAACAGCAGCGGCATGGGTGGCGACGGTGGCTGCATCTTCGGCTGTCCCGGCAGCTCATCGAGCTCCGGTGGCGGCAGTTGCACCCCGACAAACAACGGTGTCGAGACCTGCGACAAAACCGACAACGACTGCAACAACAAGGTCGACGACATCATCGGCGCCGAGGCGGGCAAGAAAAACTCGTGCGGCACGTGTGACAACAACTGCTTCGATCAAATGCTCAACGTTGATCCGGCAGGGGTAACGTGTGACCTCACGGGCGTGCCCGCAGGCATGCCGGGCAAGTGCAGTTGCAACGGATGTGCGGCCGGTTGGTACGACTTCAACAACGACTGCAAGTGCGACTACTACTGCGTCAAGAACGCCGACGACGACAAACAGTGCAACAACAAGGACGACGACTGCGACGGCAAGGTCGATGAGGACGTCGATCTTTGCAAGGACACGGCGAACTGCGGCGTTTGCGGCAACAATTGCGTCGTTCTCAACGGCTCGGCCGCCTGCACGACGACGGCCATGGGCATGGAAGCATGCACGTCGGCAAACACCAAGTGCTCGATCTTGTCCTGCGACATGGGCTGGGTCGACCTCGACAAGTCCTACGCCACCGGTTGCGAGTACCAATGTTCTCCGACAAACGGCGGCGTCGAGAAGTGCGGCGACGGCATCGACAACGACTGCGACGGTTTGATCGACGGACAGGACGACCTGTCCGGCGACGCGCAAATCGGATCGATCTGTTGGGGTGATCCGCAGAAACGCGGCATCTGCGGCTTGATCGCCAACGCGGGTATGTACGCTTGCGTTGGCAACGCGTACCAGTGCGTCGGGCCAAACGTCAAAATCCCGGGTCAAGTTCCTGAGACTTGCAACGGTCAAGACGACGATTGCAACGGACAAACGGACGACAACCCCGGTGACGCAGGCATGGCTTGCGGCATCAGCAACATCTATCCGTGCCGCAAGGGAACGCAGCAATGCGTCAACGGCGCCTTGCAATGCATCGGCGCGCTCGATCCGAGCACGGAGACGTGCAACGGCATCGACGACAACTGCAACGGCATGATCGACGACAACCCGAGCGACACGGGCATGGCGTGCGGACCCATGACCGATGTCGGCGCCTGCCAGTTCGGCGTTACGC
The DNA here is from genome assembly GCA_964435055.1 of uncultured Polyangium sp. Taxonomy (GTDB): domain Bacteria; phylum Myxococcota_A; class Polyangia; order Polyangiales; family Polyangiaceae; genus Polyangium. The sequence continues at coordinate 17,352 of CAYSYX010000077.1, forward strand.
AATGCCAAGCGGGCGTGAAGGTTTGTCAGGGCGCCGTTCTGCCGGCGACCGAAACCTGCAACATGATCGACGACGATTGCGATGGAAACGTCGACAACGTCAACGGCGTGAACACACCGTGCGGCCAGAGCAACACCATGCCGTGCAAGTTCGGTTCGTTCCAGTGCGTCGGGATGAACCTCACGTGCGTGGGCAACATCGACCCCAAGACCGAAACCTGCAACATGGTCGATGACGACTGCGACGGACAGGTCGACGAAGGTCTGCCTCCGCAACAGTGCGTCCCGGCCGGCACCGATCCGAACCTCGTGTACGGAGGTGCAAGCCGCTGCCGCAAAGGCACGCAAGCGTGCGGCGGTGCGTGCACCGGCTTCATCGGGCCGATCGCCGAAACATGCAACGCGATCGACGACGATTGCGACGGCATGGTCGACGACAGCCTGATGCTCGGCCCCTGCAACGTGCCGATTCCGCCTCCCATGGGCGCGACGTCTCCGTGCAAAGCGGGCACGTTCGTGTGCACCTCGGGCGTTCAAACCTGTCAGGGTTCCGTTGGACCAACCAGCACGGTCGATGCTTGCGGCGTCGACTCGAACTGCGACGGCACGTTGACCGGTCAGCCGAACTTCCAAACGGACGTGACAAACTGCGGGTCGTGCGGCAACAACTGCTACAACAACGCCGTCCACTCCGTCTGGTCTTGCACCATGGGCATGTGCGCCTTCCAAGGGTGCGAAACGGGCTATTACGACCTCGATGGCAACCGGACCTGCGAATACGCGTGTTCGTTCCTGAGCGCCACCGAGGCCTGTAACGGCACCGATGACAACTGCAACGGCATGATCGACGAGAACGTCACGGCTCCGTCTCCGTCGCAGGTGTGCGGCACCAGTCCCATTGCGACCCGTCCCGAATGCACCACCGGCGTCACCGTCGCGTGCGTCTCGGGCGGCTGGCAATGCACGTTCCCCGCGGGTGTTTGTCCGGGCGGTTGTTCGTCCAACGACGAAGTCTGCGACATGCTCGACAACGATTGCGACGGCCAGTTCAACGAGAACGTCGCGAACTACGGTCAGGCATGCGCCAGCGATGACGCGGCTCCCGGCACGCAAGGTATCTGTCGAACGACGGGCACCTACATTTGCAACGGCAACAACGCCACCGTGTGCAACGCCGTGAAAGACACCACGAAAGTCACCGCAGAAGATTGTGACGGCAAGGATAACGACTGCGACGGCACCATCGACGAGGTCTTCACATCCAAAGGCGGCGACGCGACGCGCTTCGTCAAACCCGCCGTCACCAAGGTTGGTTACTCGTACGTCAACGCCGCCGGCACGACCGTCACGGGCAACCTCTGGATGTACAGCTACGAAGCAAGTCGTCCGGACGCGACAAACGTCTCCGCAGGTAGCGGCAATGGTTTCCAAACCACCGCACCGGCAGGAAAAACGCTCGACAAGACCAAAGCGTGTTCCGTGCCGAACCGCGTGCCGTGGTTCAACGTGACGCCGAACGAAGTCGAACAAACGTGCGTGGCCATGGGTGGATCCATTTGCTCGACGCAAGACTGGATTGGCGCCTGCAAAGTCGCCGATCCGAGCAATGCCGCGGCAAACCACTGCACGTGGGGCTACAACACGCGCGGGGCAAACTGTCAGTCCACGTTCACCGCAACGAAGTTCTGCAACTTGCTTCCGTTCGACTTCAGCGCCGCCGCCGGTGATCAAGACGGCTTGCTCCCGGTCGCCTCCGGATCGCTCCAGAACTGCTGGGCCGACTGGTCGAACCTCCAGGGCAATCCGGCTACCGACAACAAGCTCTACGACATCACGGGCAACCTGCGTGAAATCACGAAGACCGGAACCACCTATCCCCTCATGGGCGGTGGCTACGTGACCGACCCCGGCGGCTCGACGTGCAACTTCACGTTTGCCACGACAACCAACAACGCCTACCAGCTCTACGACCTCGGCTACCGCTGCTGCTTCACGACGGATCCGCGGCTCTGATCTCGCTCTCCCAAGGCGCCGCCTCAGCGTGGCGCCTTCGGCCCCGCCAAACCTCTCCCCGCCAAACCAATCGCTACACCGGCAACGTGAACGACACGCGATTTCCTCGCGCCTCGTCACTCACGAGCTCCACGCGTCCCCCGTGCGCTTCGACAATCCCTTTGACCACAAACATTCCGAGCCCCGTGCCTCGACCCGATCGTCGTCCCGGCGGAGGACGCCTGGCGAACGAATAGGGACGCTGCGATTCCGGGACCAGCGGCCCCGAGTCGGTCACGGAAAACCGCAACGTTTGTCGTTCTCGAACCACCTCGAAGACCAGCGTTCCCGCCTTCGGCATGAACCGCAACGCATTCGCCACGACCCGCGAGAACACTTGCAACAGCCGATGTCGCGGCATTCGTAACGCCGGCAAATCCCCGGGGATGCTCTCTTCGATCGCGATCTGGCGCTCGCCCACCAGCTGCCTTGCCGCCGCCGCCGCTTCCCGCACCACTTCGACCGGCTCGCAATCCTCGTCCCCAAGATCAAGCGTTCCGGCATCGATATGCGCTCCGTCGACGAGATCCTCGATGACCTGAGTCATATCCATGGCCGCTCGACGAATCGCCGCGACCTGCTCGACTTGGTTCGCCTGGCTCAGCTCGCGCGCGAGCATGGTGGTCGTGACGAGGATGACGCCGAGTGGATTGCGCAGGTCATGCGACGCTACCGCCAACAGCTCGGCACGTTGCGCCTCCGCCACGCGAGCTTGGTGCTCCAGTTGCAAGGTCTGCAGACGTTGCGCGTCGACCTCGTGCGGCCGTGCTTGCGTATCGTTGCGCCGAACGCGAACGTTATCGCCCGATGGTGAAGCCGCCCCTGAATTGCGGCGTGAACTGCCCTTTTTGGATGTAGCCACCGATTTGCCCCTTCAACAAACGCTGAGACTACGTTGGCGGCCGTCGGCGAATCGAGTCCGTAAGGAGCTGGGTTTGGGGTCGGGTTTTTGATGACCCGAGCATGTCAGGGTTTTCCTGATGCAAAGATACGGTTGCTCGCCATTCGCCAAAGGTGATGATTGGAGTTCATACAAAGCATGGATGACGCCCCGGCAGTCGTTGCAGCGTCATCGGAACGACGTGGTGGCAGAGCGTTGAACTGCGGGGAAGGGGGGGCAATGGCGAATAGGTATGATGATCGCCGAAGTACGAACGAGATTTGTGCCGACTGTCCGTTGGTGCTGATCGTCGACGACTTCGACGACAACCGAGAAATGTTTACGGAGTTCTTGTCGTTTTCAGGGTTTCGCGTGGCGCAAGCGACGACGGGCAGAGAAGCCATCGAACAAGCATGTTCGCTGCTGCCCGATTTGATCCTGATGGATCTGTCGTTGCCGGAGCTCGATGGACTCGAAGCGACACGTTGTCTGAAGAAGAACGAACGCACGAAGTGCATTCCCGTGTTGGCTCTGACCGGTCATGCCGTGGCCGGTCATTCGCGCGACGCACGCGCTGCCGGATGCGCCGCTTTTCTCACCAAACCCTGTTTGCCCGAGGTGCTGCTCGGCGAAATTCGTCGGGTCCTCGATACGCGCGTGCACGTCGCGTAAGCCAAGCGTTTTCGAACGCGAGGGAAAACGAATGCACCTGTGCGTCTTACCGGTACGTCGTCACTCGTGCGTGCGTGCACGGATGGTTTGCCTCAGCAGACGGGCTGCTTCGTCCCAATCCACCGGCTTGATCAAGACTCCATCGAATGCGCTGCGAACCAAGGACGCACGCATCCCCAAGTCACGTCGTCCGGTGCAGGCGAACAACGCCGTGGCGTGCGTCGCCGGATCGGCCCGCAATGCTTCCGCCACGACAAACCCATCGAGTCCCGGCATTCGCAAGTCGCACAAAACCGCGTCGGGGACGTCTTGTGTCGCGAGAAATACGCCGCGCATGCCGCCTTTTGCGCGGGCGACGAGAAAACCGTGGGCTTCGAGCGCCGCCTGGGCGTTGTCCAAAAAGTCGACGTCGTCATCGACGAGCAGCACTCGCGGGGGCGTTTTTCCTGGCGTAACCGCCTCGTCGTTGTTGTCCGACATTCCGCTTTCACCTTGTGTGTTCGTCGCCGCAGCACCTCACGCAGGCAACTCGCCACCGGTGCCAACCGGCTCTGTTGTGTCGAAACGGAATGAACGCAATGTGCTGTTCGTCGGGAATCGCAAAGGCTTTTGGGAAAGGGGGCCGCGCGATCTTCTCTTCTTTGCTTGGGAAAAACCACGGCCGCGACTGCCACACATCGACTGGCTCGTGTCGGTTCACGGCTGGCTGAACGAAGTCTCCGGCTCGAGGTGAACGCGCATGATTGTGGACGACACCTTTCTGGACCGCGTCGCGCACGACTTACGAGGTGAACTGTCGACGATGCTCGCCGGGTTGCACTACGTGCAGCGTATCCGAGCGGATGTCGGCACGCCGTCACGCGACATGCTCGAACGAGTCAACGAAGCGGGTGACCGCATGACGCGACTGCTCGAAGAAGTCGACGACGCCGTCTGGCTCCTCGACAAACCCAAGCCGCTGCTCTGTGAATCCCTTCAGCTTCGCAGCCTGATGGAAGACCTCGTTCAACGTGCGGGGAAGTTGAGCTCGAGGCGCGGAGTGCATCTTCGTGTCGAAACGACAGATGCGCAGGATCGGCCTTTCGTGGGGGATGCGGAGGTGCTCGCGCGAGCGCTCCTGCATGTCGCTGATTTCGCCATGTTGCGAGCGCCCGGGCCGGACGTGCGTGTGACGGCCGAGTTTGTCTCGGACAGTCCACTTGTGTGCATCGAAGATCGCGGAGCGCTGATTCCCGAAGGTGTTGCCGTTCGTTTATTCGAACCGTTTGTCGAAAATGAACTCGTGTCGCTGCACCCGACCGGACGACGCAAGGTTCGTCTCGGACTGGGTTTGGCGATTGCGCGGGCCATGTTGCAAGCGCACGGGGGTTCGATCTCCATGGATTCGCAGAGCAACGGAGGAGCGACGGGCGTTGTATTTCGCTGCGTGCTCACGGGTGACGCGTCGACTTGCGGCACGCCGACGAACGTGGTCGGGTGAAGGAATGCGCCGCTGTTTTCTCGCCATCGCCGGAACGTTTCTCAGCGTCGGTGGGCTCGGTTGTGGTGAACCACCGAGCTCGTCGTCGTCATATACCGGGCCGCCCTTGTCTTCGGCTGCTGTCGTCTTGCTCAACAACCTTCAAGTGAGTGGTCTTGGTCGGATCGAAGTCGACGGGCGGATGATCGAGGCGCCCGATATCGCGCTCGGTACCGATCCGGCCTTGGCGACGAGCCGCGAGAAATACTTCGCGCTCGTACGAGATCAATCGGTCGTGCACGAGTTCGATCCCGCGACGCTTTTGTTCACCCGCAAGTTTGTCCCGTATGAAAAGTCCGAACTTACGGACACCAAGGTTCTTCCTTGCAAACTGGAAGTCAGCGGCATCAACCCGCAAGATGCGGCGTTCGATGCCGACGGTCGTTTGTGGATCACTCGTTACGAGCGGCCGACCGTGGCGATCCTCGAGCCCGACGGGAGTTTTTCCGGAACGGTCGACTTATCCGCTTTTGCCGATGCCGATGGCGTTCCGGAGGCCATGGGCGTGCATGTCGCCGGCGATCGGGTGTATGTGGCGCTCGAACGGCTCGATCGTTGCGGGGGCTGGCTTCCGAGCGGTCCGGGGCAGATTGTCGAGATCGATGTCGCGACACGTACCGTGGTGAAGAGCATCGAACTGGGTGGAGGGAATCCTTTCGGTCGGTTGGTCCCGGCACCTTGGGATTCGTCCGGAAATACCGTGATCGTAGCTCTACCGGGAGATCCGCGGCACATCGACGATGGCGATGCGGTGGCGATGATCGATTTGGCGACGGGCGTGGCGAAAGGTTTTTTGCGTGAAACCGATCTGGGTGGTTCGGTGAGTGAAGCGATCTTGGCGGCGCCGGATGAAGCGTACGTGATTGTTTTGGACTCAAACGATCCGGTGGCCACGCCGACGAGCGTTCTTCGCGTCAACCCGGAAACCGGGGAGGTGAAGGCGAAAGTCTTGGACAGTCATTCGGCGTCCAATCCCGGTGGTGGGTATTGCCATCGCGGTTTGGCGGTGGTGGGCGAACACGTCTTGGTTGGTTCGAAAGAGCCTTGTGATGTGGGGGTTGTCGTCGTGGATCGGGCGTCGGTGGAGCAGGTCGGGGTGATCCGCCCGGCAAAACTGCCGCCCATTGCGATTCAGGCATCGCCGTGACGCGTGCAGGTCTTTGCCCGCAACGCAGAAAGTTCGTTTAGCATTCGGATACCTTTTCGGATCGCATCCGCGCTCCGATTGCCAAGTGTTTTCAAATGACTCGAGGCGTACCCTTGGCTGAACGCGCACCGTTATCGACGCTCAGTTCCCTGCTCGCAGCGCACGGTGTCTCCATGCGCGCCATCGAAGACGCGATCGCCAAGCAAGTTGTGCTTGGCTCCGATCTGGCGACGAATCTGCTCGACGTAGGTGGCGTGAGCGAAGAGCTGCTGCTGAAAGTGCTCGCCGAAGCGACGCATCTCGAACCTGCCCTGTTGGGCGGTTTGGTGCCGCCGTCGCATGCGGCGTTGGCGTTGGTTCCCGCTGATATGGCCAACCAACTCAACATCATTCCACTCTCGCTCGAAGGCGGGGTGTTGAAGTTGGCCGTCGCCGAGCCGTTTGTCTCTCCGAAAGACTTGGGGTTTGGCGCGAACATCACCGTCGTTCAGATCATCGCGCCGCTGCCGCGCATTCGTCAGGCCATTTCCAGGGCGTATCGAATCCCGCTCGAACGCCGCCTGACGCGTCTGCTCGGCAAACTCGGTGAGCCGGCGGCAAGCTCGTCGCGTTTCGATATCCAGGACGAACCTACGCAGGTCTCGGGCATTCCGCTTGTGGATCTGGGGATCGTGCGGCCTCCGACCCAAACGCCCGCGACGCTCATTGCCGGCGGAAAGTCGCCGGCTCCGGTCGAGCTGCCCAAACCTCCGCCCGCGCGAGCTCAAATCGACACCATCCCGGGTATCGACGCGGACGAACCGATCACCGCGCCGCATGGTGGGTTCATCAAACCCGTTGGTGCTCAAACGAACTCGCAAGCGGTTCCCGGCGAAGTTGCGTTGGCCAAAGGAAACGCGCTGGCATGGACCGCACGCGCTCCGGTCGTGCAGGTCGTCGAGCCGCCGACGGGTTGGCGTCCGCTGTCGAGCGACGACATGCCGGAAACGATCCCTGCGCCGCGTTTGGCGCCGACGTCGACAAAACAACCCGAAGCCAAGTCGAGCGGTGACGAGGAAAAGGCTCCCGTGTCGCGTCGAACGGCGGGTTTGTCGCGGCTGCAAACGGCACGTGGTCGCGCAGCCGGCGGACTGTTTCGTCGAGCAGCCGGCGAGCAGAAGGTGCGTGAGCAAGTCCAGACGGCGGTGGCGGAAGCGCCGGTGCAGGAACGCCGCGGATCGACTCGTGTACGTCGCAAGGGGCCCTTCACGTCACAAAGAGCCGAAGAAGAGCTTGCCGAAGCGACGACGACCGACGTCGTGCTCGATATTCTCTTCGCGTTTTCACAGCAGTTTTTCGAGTACACGGTGCTCTTCGTGGTCTCGGGCGACATGGCCGACGGACGCGATGCATCCGGTCCGGGCCTGATGGCGACGCAGATCAAGAACGTAAAACTGCCGCTGGATCAGCCGAGTTTGCTGCAATTGGCGCGCGATCGAAAAGCGCCCGTCACCGCAGCTCCCATCGCGCACGGCGTGGACGTGCAGATCTTCCGCGACCTCGCACGCGAAGCTCGCTTCGTCGACAACTACCGCGCCGCCGTGGCTGTGCTTCCGGTTGTCGTGAGAAACCGCGTCGTCGCGTTGCTGCTCGGCGATGACGGCGATGTCGATGTGGATCTGTCGGCACTCGGTGACGTCATCATCATTCTGGGCCGCACCGTCGAAGCGCTCGAGCGCATCATTCTCCGCAAGAAACTCGGAGCCGCGGGGCGTTCGCCTTCGGTCACGCCCCCGGCGATACACGGAAACGAACACGGTGAAGGTTTGCGACCGGTTGGTCTCGCCGCACTCGCTCGAGCCTTCGACACTTCCTCGGGCGTCGATTCCGAAGGTGCGGTCGACCCGGACGTGGCGAGCCTTCCCCCGACGAAGTCGGCGCCCACGGCGACGCTTTTGTCCCCGGCCGCCTTGCGTTCGTCCGAGTCTCCCCATTTGTCCACGGGGCGTCGCGACACGCCCGATGTGATCCCCCGCAGCTCGAGGCATGCGCCGCGGGCAAGTGGAACAAGCAAGGCTGAATCTGCGTCGTCGCCGAGCGAGAGTTCGTCCGACGACGACGTTCCAGAACCAGCGGCCCATTCCGAACGTTCCGGCCCCGGTTCTCGACGGCGACGATTTCTGAACGGCCCGACGTCTCGGCCGCGAATCGCGCCCGTTGCGACGTTCGAGTCGGGACCGGATTCGCTCGTGGATCTGCCGCAGCAAACGATTCCCGGTGTCCCGCGTTCGCAACGGCGTGGGCCCATGACAAACCTCGGGGCTCGAGGTCGCCTCGTCGTCGGGCCTCGACCATTGCCCGCGAACTTGGGTTTGTCGAACAAACCGGCCGTTCGTGTTCCTCCGGGACGAGGTGCTGCGGTCGAGAGCTCCACACCGGAGACCTTGGCCGGTCCGCCGCTTCCGCCCACCGTTCAGGCTCGCGGTCTGGTCGGTGCGCCTGGACAAACTAGCCCCGACAAACTGGATCCGGCGGCGCAGCAAGCCGAGCGCGAGACCGTCGCGTTGTTGCAAAAGTTTGTCGAGTCAAATGGCGTGGACGATGAAGCCGGACAAGCCATCGTGCGCATGGGGGCGCGAGCCATGCCCGCGATGATGGCTCGTTTTCCCGGCCCGCTTGCTCCAGGGGTTGAGCGCGACGCACCGGCGTTGCCGCCGGCATCGTCGTGCGGACCGTTGCTCGCCTTGCTCGTCGCGCTCGGAGACGAAGCGCTGTTGCCGATCGCGGAACGAGCGACCTCGATTCTGGCCGACGATCGCTTCTGGGCCGTGCATGTCTTGGCCGAGATTCCGTGCGAGGAATCGGCGGAGATCGTGGGCACCTTGTTGTTCGACGATGACGCTTCCGTGCGTCGTGTGGCTCGTCGCGCAACGGCTCGGCTGATGTCCTCGATGCCCGATGCGGCATCCGCGGTCGTGCCGATTGTCGAACAAGCCGCGCGCGGCTCCGCCGATCGTCCGGGGCGACGCTTCATTGCGCTCGAAACCTTGGGCGAATTGGCGATTTCCACGACGGTACCGACCTTGATCACGCTGCTTGGTGATCCGGTGCGGGATGTCGTCGATGCAGCGCATCGATCGTTGGTTCAAATCACCTGCCAAGACTTCGGTCGCGACGCCCGTCGTTGGATCGACTGGTACGGGGCGAACGCCGGGCGGCATCGCGTCGAATGGCTCATGGATGCCTTGATGCATGAGTCCGTCGAGCTGCGGCGTCTCGCGGGCGAAGCCTTGGCGCCCGTGGTGCAGCAGGATCTGGGTTACGACGCGTACGAGTCGCGTGAAGAGCGCG
>CAYSYX010000078.1:0-26912 GCA_964435055.1 uncultured Polyangium sp.
AAGGGCGCGTTTTTCTGGACAACATGCGCAATCAACTCGAGCGGTTCTTCGATGATGGCCCGGCGCACGGTTCCCCAATGCGTGTAGAAGTCGTTTGCGCATTGATCATAATTGGGGCTGCCGATACACATCGAATCCGGTCCGTCACGCCAAGGCTGCACCGCCGGAAAGTCTTCGGGACGGAATTGAAATGCACCCACCTGCACGTCGCCGCCGGCATCCGTCAAGAGCACATCATTCCACGAGACTTTCACGTGATTGACGAATCCGGGCTCGGCCAAAAGCGCATCGAGCGCTTTGTCAAAACCGGCTTCGTCGGCAATGGCCTTTTCGGCGTCTGTGGGCAATCGTCCGCCCAAGATAATCGCCGCACGACGATACGTCTGCGCCCAGCTATCCATTTCGACGCCGGCGAGCGGATCGACGATGACGCCCCCGCACATGCCTTCGGTCGCTTGAATTTGCTGGGACAATTGCTGGAAAAGCTTGTATTCTGCGCTGTCTTTCGCAAACAACGCCCCGCCGAGATGCGTATCGCCGCCGGCCGGCTTGAGCAAAAACTTCGGCTCACCGTCGATTTGCTCGCTCACCATACGCCGCACTTGCTCGAGATTCACATCGAGGAAGTCGGGATAAGCGTCCCATTCGAGAACGAATGCGGCAGCTCTTGACTTTGGATTGTCGCCCGTGGCAGCGGAACCACCCGGGGCATGACAACCCGTGCATTTGGCGCTCAAGATAGGCCAGACTTGTTCCGCAAAGAGTTGCCGCGTCTCGGCACAAGCTTTCGCCGCGGTGTTTTCCTCTTTCGTACATCCGGGAGCCGCTGCGGCAAGCGCGACAAACGCTGCTGCAAAAAGCCCCAAGGCCCCGTTGAATATTTGGGGCTTCGGGTCGCCTTTGGCTCCCTTCGCCCCAAACCCCATCTTCCGTCTCGTTCGTTGGTTTGTTTGTAAGGTATCGAGTCGGCTCATTCGTTCAGGATAACAAAAAGCACGCCGGCATTGTCGAGTGATTTTTTCGATTATTCGAAGAACACCGTGGCTTTCATTTTGAAGTGCCACTCGCCGCCGATGCGTGACGTCGTTGTCGCCGGGCTTCGCCCGGACCCACCCGGGGCTCCGCACCCCGGGACCCGCGCAAGGGCCCAGGCCCTTGACCCAGGTATTGGTTTGTCCACTACGTGGCCAACCCAAAGGGGTTCGGCGGTAGAAGCGCCTTGCCAAAGGACCAGGGTTGTGGGATGAGTGCGGGAACTCTGGCCCCTCCAGGAAACACGCATGAACCCGATCGTCAGCACGGAATGGCTCGCCACGGAATTAGGCAAACCCGATTTGATCGTTTTCGACGCGACGAAATATTTGCCCAATGAAAACCGCGACGGACGGACGGAATTTCTCACAGGACATATCCCCGGCGCCCTCTTTTTCGATATCGATGAAGTAGCCGATCCGGATACATCCCTCCCGCACATGATTCCCTCGGTGGGGCGTTTCGAAAAATGGATGCGGCAATTCGGCGTGACGAATTCGTCTCGCGTCGTATTTTATGACCAAAAAGGAATTGCTTCGTGCGCTCGCGGTTGGTGGCTCATGGGGCTCTTCGGGCATGACGCCGTCGCGGTGCTCGACGGCGGTCTACCGAAATGGCGCAATGAGCGTCGAGCGCTCGAATCCGGCGAATCGACTCCGCCAAACCCGTCGTCGTTTGTCGCGGCATTTCGTGCGCAGCGAGTACGAGGCGTGGGCGACATGTTGGCGAACGTCGAAACGAAAAAAGAAATCGTGCTGGATGCTCGAAGTGCCGGGCGGTTTTTCGGAACGCAACCTGAATTGCGCGCAGGCGTGCGTTCGGGCCATATTCCGGCGTCCGTCAGTTTGCCGTACACCGAATTGCTTTCGTCCGACGGAACGTTTCTCCCGGTCGAAGCATTACGCGAACGTTTTGCGAAAGCGGGCATTGACGGGCGTCAACCCATCGTGACGAGCTGCGGAACGGGCGTGACGGCGTGCATTTTGACGCTGGGAATGCAGCTGGCGGGATTGCCTGCGGCGCCGGTCTACGACGGTTCGTGGACCGAATGGGGCTCGCGTAGCGATACGCCGATTGAGGTGTGACCCGGACTCACCCCTCCCCCATTCGATCTCGCAATCGATAACCCACGCCCGGCTCCGTCACCAGCCATTTCGGCCGCGCCGGATTCTCCTCGACTTTTTTCCTCAATTCGGCCATGTGCACCCGCACGTAATGCGCCTGATTCGCATACACGGGTCCCCACACTTCTTTTAGAATTTGCTGATGGGTGAGCACCTTGCCCGCATGTTGCGCCAAGTAAACCAGGAGTTTGTATTCAATGGGCGTCAGGTGAATCAAGTTCGCCGCCTTGGTGACTTCCCGCCGCGTCAAATCGATTTTCAACTCGCCAAACTCCAGAACTTGCGTCGCTCGAGCCGACGTGGCCGTTTGCGCATGACGCAGAGCCACGCGCATACGCGCGAGCAATTCATTCACCCCGAACGGCTTTGTCAAATAATCGTCCGCCCCCGCATCGAGCGCCGTGACTTTATCGTCTTCCTTGCCCCGCGCCGAGATCACGATGATCGGCGTGCGCGACCATTCTCGAATTCTTCGCGTGATGTCGATTCCGTCTCCATCCGGCAGACCCAGGTCCAGCAAAATGAGCTCCGGGTTATGCGTCGTCGCCATCATCAACGCCTCGGATGCGGTATTCGCTTCGAGGTGCCGATAACCATGCGACGCCAACGTCGCCCGAATGAATCGCCGCATCTGCGGTTCGTCTTCCACAACCAATACGAGCGTTCGCGGTTCGGTCATTTTGTTATTTCCTCCCCAGGATCGCGACCCGAAGGTACAACAGGAGCCTGCTCTGCCATAGGCAACACGATCCGCACGACACCCCCGTCGTGTTTTCGATTTTCCGCACGTATGGTGCCTCCATGCGCTTCGACGATAGCCCGACAAATCGGCAAACCAAGGCCGGCGCCGGCTGTCCCGGCATGATCGCCCCGGAAAAACTTCTCGAAGACCCGTTCTTCCGTGCCCGCCGCAAACCCCGGCCCGCAGTCGCGGATTTCAATGACGACCGCGTTCTCCCGCAAACCGGCGACAATATCGATCGGCGACCCCGATGGCGTATAACGTGCCGCATTTTCCAATATATTCACCAGCACTTGCTCGAACAACACCGGGTCCACCGAAAGCAGCGGCAATCCGTCGGGCAAATCAATTTGAATCGCCCGTTCACCAAGCTGCCGTTCGAGCCTCGTCAGCGCCGAGCCGATCATTTCTTCGAGCGGAATCCAATCGCGTTTGAGCAGCACCGGGCCGGCTTCGAGGCGCGTCATATCCAACAAATTCGTGACGAGTTTTTCCAGACGCTCCGTTTCGTCGCAAATACTTTCGACAAGCTCCGTGCGGGTTTGCGTCGTCAATCCCGGATCATCGCGTAAAGCAGTCGCAGCGCCGGTAATGGATCCCAGCGGCGTTCGTAAATCATGCGAAACGGCGGATAACAGCGCGCTTCGAGCTTCTTCGGTTTTCGCTCGCAATGCGGCATTTCGCGCTTCGGTGGCCAAACGCAGCCGTTCGAATGCGAGCGCCGATTGTCGACAACAAGCATCCAAGAATGCTCGCTGCTCGGATCCCAACGGCAATGGCGGAACCAGCGCCAACACGCCCATCACCGAAGCGCCCACATCGAGCGGCGCGCACAAAACACGGGCGCCGTGAAGCGTATCCGTGCCAAACCCCGCCGCTCGACCATGCTCGAACGTCCACCGCACCACGTCGAGCTCCTTCGAATCGAGCACGAGGGAATCGGGTTCGGCCGCCAACGTGAACACTTCGCCCTGATGATTCATCCGCAAGACCATCGCCGGAGCAACGAACGCGTCCGCGGCTTGTCGCGCGATGATTTCGGCGATTTGATGTTCGTCATCGGCGGCGGCCAAATTGCGGCTCAGCGCATACAACGTCGCAGTTCGTTTTTCACGATGCCGAGCATCACGCTCCTGCGCTCGAATACGTGCGGTCAATTCGCTGATGAAGAGCCCGACGCCGAACATCATGGCAAACGTGAGAAAATACCGCGCATCGGAGACGTTCAATGTGTGAAATGGCAAAACGAAAAAGAAGTCGTACGCCAATACGGATAAAAATGCCGCCCAAATGGCCGGGCCGCGCCCCCAATTCACGGCCGCGACCATGATCGCCACAAAATACAACACCTCGGAGTCGGGAATGGGATAAACAGCCCGAGCCGTCCCGGCGATGCCCGTCGTGACGGCCACGACGATACTGGAAAAAAGATACAACTTCCACTTGGGAGACGGCGTTTTGGCCAAAGGTTTTTCCGGCTCATCATCTGCCGTGGGATTGCCGCTGATGACGTGCACGTCCACATCACCGCTGCCGCGAACGATTTCATCCACCAGCGATCCTCGAAGGCGATCACGCAATCGCGAATGCGTCGGTTTTCCCACGAGAATACGAGTCACATTGTGTTCGCGGGCATAACGAAGAACCGCATCGGCGATACCCGCGCCGGTCAACCGAGCCACACTGCCGCCGAGCGATTCGGCGAGCTGCAAATGCGCTTCGAGACGCTCTCGATCGGAATCGGCCACCGCAGTTTCGACATACGCGGCAATCCATTCCGCACGCAATCCCGCGGCCATGCGGCGCGTAGCGCGAATCAATCGCCCGGAGCTTGGCGCCGGTCCCACGCATACCAGAATGCGCTCACTCGCCGGCCACGCTCGAACGACGCCGTGCTGGGCGCGATATTCACGCACATCATCGTCGACCCGCTGCGCCGTTCGTCGTAATGCCAATTCGCGCAAAGCCAACAGATTTCCGCGTCGAAAAAAATGCGCCGCCGCCCGCTGCGCCGACTCCGGCAAATACACTTTCCCATCGGACAATCGATTGAGCAATTCTTCCGGGGATATATCCACCAATTCCAGCTCGTTCGCTCGATCCAGCATTGAATCGGGGACCGTTTCGCGAACATGTATCCGCGTAATCTGCGTAATGATATCGTTCAAACTCTCGATATGCTGCACGTTTACCGTGGAAAACACATCGATTCCCGCGTCCAGCAATTCCAGTACATCCTGCCAACGCTTCTTGTGTCTCGCTCCGGGTAAGTTCGAATGGGCAAGTTCGTCGACGATGATCACTCGCGGTTTTCGCGCCAACGCGGCGTCCAAATCGAATTCCTCGAACGCTCGACCGCGATATTCCACTTTACGACGCGGCAGTACATCGAGCCCCTCCAGCAACGCCTCCGTCTCGCTACGCCCGTGCGTCTCGACAATCCCCACGAGCACATCCTGGTTTTGCTCGAGGGCCATGTCGCGCGCCACTTGCAACATGCGGAAGGTTTTTCCAACGCCGGGAGCGAATCCAAAGAAAATCCGCAGACGCGCGCGTTTGTCGTGCTCTTCGCTCGTCTTGATGCGCTGGAGCAAAACGTCCGGTTCGGGCCTTTCTTCTTCGCCGGTGGATGAGGCGTTCATCGTGATGATTCGTTTCTCGTAGTCGCATCGAGCGCCAAATTCAAGCGCAGGACGTGAATTTTAGGATTGCTTGGAAATCCCCACGAACCGGGCTCGATATGCGCGTCCACGAGCGCGCGAACCCGGGCCGGATCGATTTTCCGCGCGCGAGCAATACGTCCGACCTGATAATACGCTGCCGCGGGCGAAATATGCGGGTCGAGTCCACTGGCCGAAGATGTCGCCAAGTCAATCGGGACCAACGCCGTATTACCGGGATCCGCCGATTGCAACGCATTGATTCGTTTTTGCGCGGCCGCGATCAACGCCGGATTCATCGGTCCCAAATTCGACCCTGCCGACGCCCCCGCGTGAAACGGCACCTCCGGCGTGGCGGACAGTCGCCCCCAAAAATACGCCGGATCATCGAACGCTTGCCCGATGAGCTCGGACCCGACGACGCGTTTGTCTTGAACCATCATGCTGCCGGAGGCTCGGGACGGGAAAAACGTATACGCGGCAAGCGTAATGCACGCTGGATACACGATCCCCGTCAAGAGCGAAAACCACAGCAGCATCATGATGGCGCGATACGCTTGCATTTTCATATTTCCTCAGCTGAATCCGACGATTTCGAGCACCATATCGATGCCTTTGATGCAAGGAAATGGCAACAGCACGCCGCCCACGCCATACACCAGCAAATTGCGGCGCAATAGGTCCGACGCATGGCCCGGTTTGTACGTCACTCCGCGCAAAGCAATGGGAATGAGCGCGACGATGATCAACGCATTGAAGATGACGGCCGAGAGAATCGCCGATGCGGGCGAATGAAAGTGAAACACATCCAAGGCTCCGAGCACCGGGTATGTCGATACAAACGCCGCGGGGATGATGACGAAATACTTGGAGATATCGTTGGCGATGCTGAACGTGGTCAAAGCTCCGCGCGTCATCAGCATTTGTTTACCAATTTCGACGATCATCAGCAATTTCGTCGGATTCGAATCAAGATCCACCATATTGCCCGCTTCTTTTGCGGCTTGGGTGCCTGAATTCATGGCCACCGCGACGTCGGCTTGAGCCAACGCAGGCGCGTCATTCGTGCCATCACCGGTCATCGCCACCAAATGGCCCGCCTGTTGATAAGCGCGAATTTTTTCCAATTTCTGCTCGGGCGTGGCCTCGGCCAGAAAATCATCCACACCCGCTTCCGCCGCAATCGCGGCCGCCGTGAGCGGATTGTCGCCCGTAATCATGACCGTCCGAATGCCGATACGCCGCATTTCCGCGAATCTTTCGCGTATCCCTTCTTTGACGATGTCTTTGAGCCGAATCACGCCGACAATTCGATGCCCATCCGCGACGACGAGCGGCGTTGCCCCTTGTTTGGCCACGTCTTCCACCAAAAATCGCACGACATCCGCCACGACGCCGCCGGCATTTTGGACCGACTTCACCATCGTATCCATCGCACCCTTGCGAATGCAGCGCCCCGCGAGATCCACACCGCTCATCCTTGTCTGGGCACTGAAAGGCACGAACATCACCGGCTCCGGCTGCTCGACCAACGCCAACGATGGATACTGCTGCAGCGCCAAACTCAATATGCTCCGCCCCTCAGGCGTCTCGTCCGCGAGCGATGACAAATACGCCGCTTCCGCCAATTGCTCGGGTTTGACGCCCGGAACCGGCAAAAATTCCGTCGCTTGTCGATTGCCCAGCGTAATCGTCCCCGTCTTGTCCAACAGCAAAACGTCGACATCCCCCGCGGCTTCGACGGCGCGACCCGATGTCGCCAATACGTTGGCTTGAACCATCCGATCCATGCCCGCAATGCCGATCGCCGACAAAAGACCGCCGATCGTCGTCGGAATCAGGCAAATCAACAACGCCGTCAACACCGCCAAAGGCACGGGTCGACCGTGTCCCGAGCTCTGCACCGCGTACATCGAAAATGGCAAAATCGTCGCCGTGGCCGGCAAAAATATCAACGTCAACGCGGCGAGCAAAATATCGAGCGCAATTTCATTCGGCGTCTTGGCTCGCTTGGCCCCTTCGACCATCGCAATCATGCGATCCAAAAACGTTTGGCCGGGATTCTCCGTAATGCGCACCATGAGCCGATCCGACAAGACCCGCGTGCCGCCCGTGACCGCGCTGCGATCGCCTCCGCTCTCGCGAATCACCGGCGCACTTTCTCCGGTAATGGCACTTTCGTCCACCGACGCCACGCCTTCAATGACTTCGCCATCGCCCGGAATCAATGCGCCGGCCTGCACCGCGACGATATCGCCTTTTCGCAATTTCGACGAAAATATCCGCTCTTGCTCGCTGTCCCATGACGGCGCCGAGAGCCGAATCGCCTCGACGTCGCGACGCGCTCTTCGTAATGCATCCGCTTGCGCTTTGCCGCGACCTTCCGCCATCGCTTCGGCAAAATTCGCAAACAAAACGGTAAACCATAACCAAAGCGCGATCGCCCCGATGAACGTCGGCGATGAATCCCACGTCTTCGTCACGAGCCCGTGCACAAAAAGCACGCTCGTGAACACGCTGCCGATTTCCACGACAAACATCACGGGGTTCTTGATCATCTTTCGCGGGTCCAGCTTGACCCACGCGTCCCGTACCGCCCGGCGCACAATCGCCGCCTCGAACAAGGGCCGAGGTCGAATATCTCGATGCATGTTGTTTCTCCTATCGAGCGCTCATCAGGAGGTGTTCCACGAGCGGCCCCAAAGCCAGCGCCGGCATGAACGTCAACGCGCCGATGAGAACGACGGTGGCGACGAGCAATCCGAAAAAAATAGGCGTATGCGTCGGCAACGTCCCGACCGAAGGCGGAACGGCTCGTTTTCGCGCCAAAGATCCCGCAATGGCCAGCACGGGAATCATGACCCAATATCGCCCGATGAGCATGCTCAGGGTCATCGCCGAAGCATAAAAAGGACCATTGACGGTCAACCCGCCGAACGCCGAACCGTTGTTGTTGGCCCCCGAAGAAAACGCATACAATATTTCACTGAAACCATGCGCGCCCGGATTTCCCAACGCTTCCGTTCCAGCAGGTAAAACACACGCAAGCGCCGTTCCAAGCAATACCGTCGCCGAAGGCAAAAGGATCACCAGCGAAGCCATCTTCATTTCACGCGCTTCGATCTTCTTGCCAAGATATTCCGGAGTCCTGCCGACCATCAATCCCGCAATGAAAACAGCGACAATGGCGTACATCAACATCCCGTACAACCCCGACCCCACGCCGCCGAAGATCACTTCACCCAATTGCATGAGCCACATCGGAGCCAATCCGCCGAGCGGCGTGAAGCTGTCGTGCATTGCATTGACCGAACCATTCGATGCGGCCGTGGTCGAGACGGCCCAAAACGCGCTGTCGAAAATACCGAAGCGAACTTCTTTGCCCTCCATGTTTCCGCCCGATTGCAGCGCCGAGTTCGCCATATCGACGCCCAGACGCGCCAATTCCGGATTGCCGCGTTGCTCCGCCCAAACCGTGAGCCAAAGCAAAGGAACGAAAAGGAACGTCATTGCCGCAAGAAGGACCCAACCCTGCCGTTTGTCTTTGACCATCGCGCCAAAGGTAAAACACAGCGCCACGGGAATGAGAAGAATCGAAATAACCTCCAACAGGTTCGACCAGGCATCCGGATTTTCAAAAGGATGGGCCGAGTTTACATTAAAATAACCACCTCCGTTCGTCCCAAGCTGCTTGATCGCCACTTGCGACGCCACCGGACCCAACGCAATGGTTTGTCGATCTACCACGACGCCCGTGTCCGTCGTGATCGGGTCGATCAAAAGTGCAGATTCCGCCGCGGTAAACGTTTGCACGACGCCCCGCGAAACGAGCATCACGGACAAGATCATCGACAAGGGCAAGAGCACATAAAGAATGCTGCGAGTCAGGTCGACCCAAAAGTTGCCGATACCCGCGGCATTTCGTCGAGTAAATCCACGAATCAAGGCCACGAGCACCGCCATGCCCGTCGCCGCCGACAAAAAGTTCTGCACCGCCAAACCGAGCATCTGCGTCAATTGCGATAACGTCGTCTCCCCGCCGTACGCTTGCCAATTCGTATTCGTCGCGAAACTCACGGCCGTGTTCAGCGCGACATGCGGCGAAACCGCCCCGAACCCCGCTGGATTCAAGGGCAAGCTACCCTGGATCCGCAAAATGACATACACCGCGATCGCTCCGAATACGTTCGACAGTAGAACCGCCCCCGCATACGTCGAAAACGGCATATCCTCGTCCGGACGAACTCGGGAAAGTCGATACAGCCAACGCTCCAAAGCCCCGAGGACCGGAATGTTCAGGTTACCTTCGTACACGCGCGCCATGTACCCGCCCAGCAGACGCGCGGGGATCCATATAAGCGCCCAAATGAAGGCACTTTGCAGGATTTGGAGGGCCGTCATGAAAGTTTCTCCGGCGCGAGCAAAGCAAAAAACAAATACCCGAACAGCAGCACCGATAGAATGCCGCCGACATACGTCATCGTTGTCATAACGTCACACTTTCTCGCAGAGTCGTACGAACCCGAACGACAATCCAAAGAAACAGCCGAGCAACATCAGCATTGCGATATCCATGCCCAACCTCTTTCCTCCGGTGATTGGATTCATCCACAGGGTTTGGCGTAGCGCCATACGCTGTGAGCAAGCATCAGCAGCACAAGCATACCCAGGGAAAACGCGACGCCCCACGGTTCGTCTGACTGCCAGACGTCCGACCCTATCAAAACGCAGCCGATGCACATCCACACAAACATGAGCGGGCGTTCATCATTGCGTTCGGGTGAATCATCGACGCTTGTTGCGGTTTCCACGGATTCTCGATAGGGATTCATACGGCGGTACCCGTTGGTCGCGCCAAACGTTTCGACTGGGGCGCTCGCATGAGATTCGAGCAATGCCCATGGCTACGACCTATCCGGACAATAACGCGAAGAATGTCAAGAGGTCGTCAAGGTCCCGACGGGGCGTATCAAGAAGATATCAAGACGGCGCAGCGTATTTCATCGCCGTTTCCGACGCTCGACCCTCAGCCATTGCAATGGAACGTCCCCGGCGCTCGGGGTCCACCCCCGACGGCGCATATACCGGGTCGCTTTTGCTCGGGGTCGACCCCCGGCGGCGCATATACCGGGTCGCTTTTACTCGGGGTCCACCCCCGGCGGCGCATACACAAGGCCGCTTTTGCTCGGGGTCGATGCCCGGCGTTGCCTATGCCTGGTCGCTTTTGCTCGGGGTCGATGCCCGGCGGCGCATACACAAGGCCGCTTTTGCTCGGGGTCGACCCCCGGCGGCGCATACACAAGGCCGCTTTTGCTCGGGGTCGACCCTCGGCGTCGTTATCGCTCATGCGGCATATTCATCTGCGTCACGCCGCTTTTTCGCTCAGGCCTTCTTCTTTCAATGCGCCGCTGACGGAGTGAATCACGTTCGACATCGACGGGAACTCCTCGTCTTCGAGGTCTTCGATGATTTGGCGCAATTTCACCGGTTGACCTTTGCGGTATTCAATCTCTTGATTACCCGCCCGGTCGAGCAAATCCTTCTTCGTCACGGGAAACTCCATCCCGGAGAGCGCCTGGGTAATGGCGCCAATGCCAAAGGCCGTTCCTTCGGGAGGTCCGGGTTTGTCGTAGGCTTGGCCGCGAATCTCTTTCCGATCCCGAAGATCTCGCTCCTCTTGCACCTTTTTCCCTCCAAGATGCCCCGCCTCGCCGACCGTCATCGTGCCTTTTTCTTTTTCAGCCATAACCACTCCTCCGAGCATGTCCGAACAGCTCGTGGCGCCGACATGCGCCGGCGTCGAGGGGCCGACGGCGATTTAGCGAAGCGGTTATGATCGCTTGGTTGGAAATGTGCGGGCGGGCGTTTGTCGAAGCGGCCGCCACGTTCGAGGAAACGGGACCTCGAACGTGACCGGCGCTTTTACATCATTGCGATGTGCCGACGATGGTGCTGGCGGTCGACCATTCGAATGCGTCGAGCAAAACCGTGGAATCCCAGACCTGGTCGCCCGTGTCCCAAATCATGAATTCAATCGTCATGGTTTCGCCCGGCGTAATCGGCGACGTCGTCGTGAGCCACGTGGTGCCGCCGCCGTCGGTCAATGTGCTGCCCGTACCGCCGACGCCCGTGCCGATCAATTCGTTTGTCCCGGCAGAACAACCGCTGCACACGTCGAAGAAGGCGTTGTTGACGCTGACCGGGTTGTTCATCGAATCGAACGAAATGTTCTTGTCCGCCGGAATGCCCGCCACGTTCGAGGTCAGCAAGGCGAGGTAGAAGTCATTGTAGAGCGTGCAGAGCCACTCGGGGTATTCCGTCGAGTAGAACTTGAATTTGTACGTGAACGATTGCGCGTTTGTCGGCACGCGCATTTGCACCTTGAGGTTCGCCGAGTCATTGGCATCGCTGGCCGTGGTGCACCCCGGGGCGGTTTGCAGCGTACCGCCATGAGCCGCGAGATACGCCGCGGGAGGCGTACCGAGACCACCTCCATAATATCCTTGCGGTTGCGGCGCAAAGAAGCCCGCGTCGGTCGCATCACGCGCGGTGCCGGAAGAGAGCGCGGCCATCGTCGTGCCTTTGCGCGGCAACACATTGGGACCGAAATTCGCGAGAACACCGCGTTGCAAATCCGTGGGCGCCGGAGCGACACCATTGGCCGACGTAATGACCGCGGAGAGAACGCCCCATTTCTTTTGGGCGTTGGTCGGTGGACTTGCCAAAGCGGTTTGACAGATGTCCATGGCATTGACGAGATTCATCGCCGACGTGGGCGTGATGAGCGGCCCGGGCCCGCATTGAGCCGGCGCAACCGTATCGCTCGTTGTCGCATCGCAATCGTCGTTGATGCTGTTGTTGAGCACTTCGAAGGCGCCCGGATTCACCGTCGCAGGCTGATTGCATTGCGTCGGGTTGTCGCAGCAATCGTTGTCGCAAATGCCATAACCATCGCCGTCGTAATCGGCATTTTCGTCGGTTTGACCATTGCAGTTGTCGTCGATGGCGTTGCCGCACGTCTCGTATTGCGAAGCTTGTTGGTTCTGCACGCACGTGAGCGCCGAATTGACGCACGTGACCGTACCCGCGCTGCATTTGCCCGGAATACCCGTCGTGCACGCGCCGCCGCCGCCGGGATTGTTTTCGTCGATCAAGCCGTCGCAATCATTGTCCTTGCCGTCGCAAATCTCGGTGCCGGGCGTGCCCGCAATACACGTGAGCGCTCCGCCGGTACACGACAACGTACCATTGCGACATTCACCCATGGCATTGGCAAAACACAACCCGCCGCCGCCGGGATTGCCCTCGTCGGTCGTTCCATTGCAGTTGTTATCGATACCGTCGCAGATCTCCGTGGTCGGCGTCCCAGGCGTACAATTGAGCATTCCACCCGAACAAACCGTCGTACCATTTCGGCATTGACCTTGTTGCCCGTTGGCCGTGCACACTTGGCCCCCGCCGGGATTGTTCTCGTCCGACGTACCATTGCAGTTATCGTCGAGACCATTGCAAGTTTCCGCTTGCGGCTGCTGATTGGAATTGCACTTGAGGGCGCCGTTGCTGCAGGCGGTCGTACCGGCCGAACAAATGCCCGGCAAACCCGTCGAGCACGCCATGCCTCCGCCCGGATTGCCGTCGTCCACCATGCCGTCGCAATCGTTGTCCTTGCTATCGCATGTTTCAGTAACGGGCATCCCCGGCGTACACGAAATGCTTCCCGCGCTGCACGTCGTCGAGCCTTTGCTGCATTCGCCCAATTGTCCCGCCGCGGTGCACATCGCACCTCCGCCGGGATTGCCGTCGTCGATCATGCCGTCGCAATCGTTATCCTTGTTATCGCAAGACTCGGTCGTCGGTTGCACCGTTTGCGCACATACGAGCGTGCCGCCCGTGCATGAAAACGCGCCCTGCGCACAAAGCCCTTGCTGCCCGGCGACCGTACACATCCCGCCGCCGCCGGCATTGTTTTCGTCGACCTGACCATTGCAGTTGTTATCGACGCCGTCGCACGCTTCCGCGGACGGGAAAACCGTCTGCGTACAAGCGATCATTCCATTGGAGCAATTCGTCGTCCCCATGGCGCACGCCCCGGGAACTCCCGTCGTACACGATTGACCACTTCCGGGATTGCCATCATCGGCAACGCCATTGCAGTTGTCATCGAGACCATTGCAGACTTCCGGAACGGGCTGCACCGTGGCGGTACAAACGAGCGTCCCGAACGAGCAGGTCTGAACCCCGGTAGCGCAAAGCCCGGGCAATGGCGTCATACAAGATCCGCCGCCGCCGGGATTGCCGTCGTCGACCATACCGTCGCAATCGTTGTCCTTATCATCGCATATCTCGGCCGTCGGTGTGCCTGGTGTGCACGTTCCGGCCATACCATTCACGCACGCTTGCGCCGTCACGCGACACGCGCCGACGCCGCACGAAATGGTGCCGAGACCATCGTCGACGGAGCCGTTGCAGTTATCGTCCACGTTGTTGCAGACTTCGAGCTTCGGTGTGCCCGGTACACATGTTTGCGGAAAACCATTGACGCAATTGTCGACAGTCTTTGCGCATTGCCCCGTACCGCAACTGGTTTGTCCCAGAGCATCGTCCTTCGCCCCATTGCAATCGTCATCGAGACCATTGCAGGATTCCATCGACGGAAGCACTTCGCCCGTGCAGCTCCCCCAGCTGCCGCCCACGCACGTTTGAACGCCTTTTTTGCATACGCCGACGCCGTCGGTCCCCGCCGCGCCCGAATAACAAGGTTGCGTCGCGCCTTCGGTACAGCTGCAGCCTTCGTCCGCTTCGTCGATCTGCCCGTCGCAATCTTCATCAAAACCATTGCACTTCGGAGCCGCAGGCGCCCCGGGCGTACACGTTTGCGGAACTCCGTTGGCACACGAATTCACCGTGACCTGACAGACGCCCAACCCGCACGTCACCGGACCGAATCCATCGTCGATCTGGCCGTTGCAATCCTCGTCCTTGCCATCGCAAACATCAGCGACGCCGCTCGGAAGCACTTCGCCCTTGCATGTCGTGGCCCATTGCCCATTGACACACTCGAAAACACCACCCTTGCATTCGCCGATGCCGTTGGTGTTCGGAGCACCGGTGTAACAGGGCATCGTTTCGCCCGGATTACACACCGCGCCGCTGCCACCTTGGCCACCTGCGCCGCCGGTTTGTCCTCCCCCGGCACCACCTTGACCACCCCCCGCGCCGCCTTGTCCAGCCAAACCTCCGGCCCCGCCCGACGCACCACCTTGACCGGCCACGCCGCCTTCGCCGCCCTTCCCGGACGAACTTCCCGAACTGCTGGAAGTGGAATTGCTGCCGCTCGATGACGGAGGCTCGCTGCCACATCCGGCGGCAAAACTTCCGATCGTGAGGACAAACAAGCCAAGAACATGGCTGCGGCCCAAAAGACTTCGCATGGCTGACTCCTTTAGTTCAAACAAGGCATCGTCGCCGATTCCACTTGCACTTGGGAAGGAAAAACGAACGGAATCGAATATTTCTCCCATGCGCGCGAGCTTGCCAATCCGTCTGGATCTCGGCGCATGCGCACTCCAACGACCAGGCGAAGGTCACGCCGCGCCCGACGCTCGACGCCGGCTCGGGGGGATCAAAACCAGGCCGTGGCCCCCAACGTAACGGTGTTTTGAAAAGAACGATTCGGCACGAGTGTATTCGTCGTAAAAAACATATTTGCCGCCGCTTCGTCGTGCCGGCCTTCGAGACGTAACGAGATCTGTTCATGAGGGCGAAAATCCACGGTCGCGGTCCCCGAAGCAACCCATGACGCCGGCCAAAAGATCGCCGACGCCGAGCCTTCGGGGCTGGACGCCGCACGTTCGCGAAACGCATCCGCCCGCAATGCCGCGTAAACCTTCGAATGCAAGCGCATGCGGGCATAAACGGCTCCCGCCGCCCACGCACTGTTTCCAAAATGGTTTGGCTCTGCTCCACCATTGAAATGCCCGATGAACGAGAGCCAATCCCGAGCCTGCCAGGTCGCGTGAAGATCGAACGAATGACGCCACGCCCGCCCCTCGGGCGCCCCCCGAGGCCGCTCGACGCCGCCGAAATACAACATCGACAAGGTCAGTTTGTCCGGACGCGTGTAGGTGACTTGCCCGGAAACCGACTTTTCATCATTGTTGTCGACAACGCTGTTCCAACCATTGTAACAAGCCAGCGTCACGGCCCATTCGCTCGTAATCGGATACGTCACTCGAGCGCCCGTATGGTAAAACGGCAACCCGAAAAAGAGGTTCGACCGCGAATAATTCCAATTGTCCCGCACAGCCATCGATTCCGGCCCAATCGGCGAAAGAAAAAGCCCCATCTGAAATAACAGTCCTCGGCCCACACCAAAACGATATCCGACATACCCCTGCTGCACGTATTTCCAAAGCTCCGCGCCCGAGGCATTGGCCCCGTTCGTCCCGGCAACCGCCGGTTCGGCGGCATAATAGGTGCTCGGCGTGTGACCTATTTGCAGCGTGAGTTTCCCGACGACGTCATGCACATCCCAAGACGCATCCAGGGCGACGTTGGACAAGGTAAAACTATTGTGCCGATTGTCGAAGCCGCGAAAATTCGTGACACCATTGGCCGGACGATTGAAGTTCCATTGGTAAAACGCTTCGACATACCCCCCGAATGTCACGGGCGGCAATGGCGGTTTGTCGTCATCGGCCGACGCAACGAAGGGCACCGACAAAACCGCGCTGGAAAAAGCGATGGAGAGCGCAACGCCGAAGAAACGCATGGCCAGACCATACCGCGAATCGCATCAGGAAGTCATCCGGGATTTGTCCGGACGTATCAAGACGGCATCAAGCCTGACCGCAGGGGCGCGAACCATCACGCCCCTTCCCTACGGCATCAAAGATCGATCTGCATACCGAGTTCGACGACACGCCCCGGGGGCAAACCAAAGTACGTGGTCGCGGGACGCGCATTCCGCGAGATAAACGAAAACAGCGTTTTGCGCCATTTCATCATCGGCGCCGCGCCGCTCGTCAAAAGCGTCTCCCGACCCAAGTAATAACTCGTGTCGTTCAAATCCACCGCGAGTCCATGCTCTTTGCAAGCTTCGAGCACGCGCGGCACGTTCGGCGTTTGCATGAATCCGTACCGAGCTTGTACCCGGAAAAACCCTTGTCCCAACGGTTCCACCGTCACGCGATCGCCCGCCGCGACCTCGGGGACTCGTTCGTTCAAGACCGACAGCAAAATGACCTGGTTGTGCAGGACTTTGTTGTGCTTGAAATGGTGCAAAAGAACCGGCGGCGTTCCGTACGGATTGGAGGCCATGAAGACGGCCGTTCCCTGCACGCGCTGAGGCTTGCGACCTTCGACATCGACGAGAAATGCATCGAGCGGCAACAGACCCGATTTGAAGTTTTCCCCGAGCAGCTTTCGCCCGGTTTTCCACGTCGTCATGATGGTGAAAATGAACGCGCCCATCGCCATGGGAAACCACCCGCCGTGGAAAAACTTCGCCGCGTTCGCCCCGAAAAACGCCAAATCAATGGCCAGGAACAACAAGACCGGCGGCAGCGCTTTCCACAACGGCCACTTCCAGCGTTGCGTGACGACGACGAAATACACGATCGTCGTAATGCCCATCGTCCCCGTCACGGCAATACCATACGCCGCGGCAAGCGAACCGGACGTCTTGAACGTCAGAACCAACCATACGCACGCGACGGCCAAAGCGCGATTGATTTCCGGAATGTAAATCTGTCCTTCGGTTTCTTTCGACGTGTGCACGATCGTGACACGCGGAAAATACCCGAGCTGCACCGCTTGCTGCGTCAAGGAAAATGCGCCCGAAATGAGCGCCTGGGAAGCGACGATCGTCGCGGCCGTAGCGATCGCCACCGTGGGATAAAGCGCCCAGGAAGGGACCAGCGCGTAAAATGGGTTTGTCGCAGCTGCGGGATTTTCGAGCAAACAAGCGCCTTGGCCGAAATAATTCAGCAAAAGGGCCGGGAGCACCACCGCATACCATACCGTCCGAATGGGACCTCGGCCAAAGTGGCCCATATCCGCATACAAAGCTTCTCCGCCCGTAATGCATAAAACGACGGCACCGAGCAGCAAAAATCCGTGCGATCGATGTTCCAAGAAAAACGACACGGCGTACTGCGGATTGACGGCCACGAGAACGCTCGGACGCTGAATGATCCAATGCAATCCCAAGGCCGCTATGGTAAAAAACCACACGAGCGTCACCGGGCCGAATACATTTCCAATGCCCTCGGTACCTCGACTTTGCACAAAAAAGAGCGCCAACAGGACGATCACCGTCAAGGGCACGACCACCGGTTTCAATGCGGCCGTCGCCACTTCGAGCCCCTCGACGGCCGATAAAACCGAAATTGCCGGCGTAATCACTCCGTCACCATAAAGAAGCGCCGCTCCGAACAGAACGAGCAACACGAGCGGCCCGGCGACCGCAACTCCATCGTTTTTTCGCGGGGGTACGAGCGCCAAGAGCGCCAGAATTCCTCCGGCTCCTTGATTGTCGGCCTTGAGAATGAACGTCAGGTATTTCACCGTGACGACCAACATCAACGACCAAAACACAAGCGAAAGAATACCGAGAATATTGGCCGGCGTGGGATCGACGTGATGCGTGCTTTCCGGGCTGAAACACTCCTTGATGGCGTACAGCGGGCTTGTTCCAATATCGCCAAAAACGACGCCCAATGCCCCGAGCAGCAGGGGCAATCGGGATGGCTGGTGCATATCGTGTGCGCTTTGTTCTGGTGGCTTGGCTTGTTCGGCGTCCATGACGGCGCGCACTTTAGCGTGCAGTAAACGCGCCGGAACGCCGCAAACCAAATCTTGATACTTTCTTGATGCCGGAAAGGACGAATGGCGAGCACTTCGCCGACAGGAGAGACAAACGCCGAAGGGGCGCGGGGCGAACGAAGACGAGCTTACGCCGGCTCAGTAATGAGCCATTTGATCACAATACAAATTCGGTCCGGGATCCACGTTCAAGATTTGCGCGTATCGCTGATAAAACTTGACGCGATCTTCGACCTTGGCATTGGTCGGCTGGCTGCATTCCAAGCCGCCGTTGATGATGTTGATGGTCATGCCAAACCCGGGAACTCGCCCCGCCGCCATATCCGCACCCGACGGAGTCCACTTTCCGGCCATCACGTCATGGCAGGACGGTTTCGGTGCTTGCGGCGTCGTCCAAAACCAAACCCCCGTCTTGAACGCCACGACTCCGTCGGAAGTGACGAGGTCCGGATTGGTCAAGAGCGGCAAACCGAGCGCGTCCCCGGCAAATCCATAATTGTAGTTCCAGCTGAGCTGAATGGGTCCGCGTCCGTGATAGGTTTTTCCGGGCGCACACGGATACATGGCATTGTTCGGATCGCAATACCCCGTGCACCCGCCCATTTCGCAACCGACTTCCTGCGTGAAATACAATCCCCACGATTCCGGTCCCCCCGGCGCGGCGGGCCAGCCTCCCGTGGTTTCATGCGATATGTTCGCCAAAAATGCGGCGACTTCGCGTTTTCGATCGTCCGTCGTACCTTCTTTGGCAAAATTCGGAAATGCATTCGCCGCCGCCGCGATGGCGTCGTACGTATACAATGCATTGCGATTGGGAAACATCGTCTCCCACATCACCGATGAAACGAAATCGGCGAAGCCGCCGGCCATCTGCCCACCACTGCTCGAACTGGCCGAACCCGACGAACTCGATGAGCTCGATACTCCACCTCCGGCCCCTCCGGCTCCACCCATTCCAGCCTGACCGCTCGAGGTGGAACCGCCGCCCATACCGCCTTCGCCGCCGGTGCCGTTACCACCACTGCCGGCCGGAGGACTGGACGAACAACCGAAAACCACGACGAAAGAAAGCAGAGGAAAGACGGTTCGGGTTTGCATGACACAGCTCCATGCGAACGAGGGAACGACTGCAGCGAATATCGAAAAAAATCACGTTCGAGGCCGCCTTGTCAATTCCCGCATGAGGGTGTCGGGAATTGCCGCGATGTTGCGCTCAAGGAACTTCGAAAGGAGCGAAGGTCAGAAAGTCATCGCGCATGGACCGGTATTGCGCTTCGATCCAAGCGGGCGCGCGGGCATGGTCCGAAATGCGAACTTCGTCGATGTTGCCAAGGAAGCTCTTCGCCCCGCCGTATTCGGCGCCGATCGTAAAATCGCCGCTTCCATCGGCGTATCCGGTGTTATCAATCGGGGTCGTTTTTGTGACTTGACCGTCCACGTAGAGCGACATCGAGCCCTTCGGACGATCGATGACGAGCGCCAAATAACGCCAATCCAATGCGGACGTCGATTCGACGTTGGCATCGGTCTGCGCGGTGCAATAATTCATTGTTGAATTCACGACGAAACTGCCCCAAAAGTTGCCCGCCATCGTCGTCCCCAAGTGCCAGCCGATGCACTGCGATTCTTGCCACACGATTTCCTGATCTTGTTTGTCGTACGTCGATTTGACCCAGGCTTCGATGGTCCTCGCTTCGTTGGTGTTGACAGCGACAAGACTGCTTGAACCAATTTTGATGAATTGATTTTGGTTGAAATAAACCGCTTCGCCGATCTGACCGGTCACAATCGTACTCAGCGAACCCGTCGACCACGCACCTGGATGCGCCCCCAAGCTATCCACAATGGGCTTCACAGCGGTGCTGTCCGACATGTGATACACGACCGTAAAGCTTGTCCAGACGCTCGGCGCATTCTGTGCATCAATTGTTTTTGAATTTCCATAATAAAGCCAAATGTGATCGCTGTCCGAAACATCGATGGTGGGAACTTTCACCCAGACAAACGATTGCTCCCCCTTCTTCCAGACATCGATTTCATGCGGCAAAGCAGTACCGTCGGCATCGAAAAAACGTAAATCGGTTCCCGAGGACAAGGTCAAAATGCCTTCGGCACGCAGTTCATCCAGACGAACCATCACCGGAAAGTTCGTGAGCGGTTTGCCATTGGCATTCCTGAAGGAGATCTTGACCCGCCTTTGCCAACCCTTGGCCCACCAATCCGCGGATGTTCCACCACCCGCACCGGCGGTTCCACCCATACCCGCCATACCACCGCCCCCGGTGCCGGGACTTCCACCCATGCCGGCAGAACCTCCGCCGGCACCTCCAAGACCCATGCCGGCGTCGCCTCCCGTGGTGGACGCCGTCGGCGGTTGATACGTACAAGCGGCGCCTAGAAAAGCAGCTCCAAACGAAGAACCAATGAGGACATGAATGAAACGAAAGTTCATGCCCGCGATGATACGGCAGATTCGGGGGAAGAATCTACAAAGAACCCTGGGGACAGAACCTTTCGCGAGAGCATCGACACGGACGCGTCTTTGACGCTCGATCCGCATTCGGCGCAGGCAATCTCGAGCGTCGAACGACGAATCCATGAACGCACGAGCGGAAAATGCGGTGGCGAGTCGCCGCAAAGTGTGTACAATCGGCTCCCATGCGCACGCGAACGCCGTTGGCAAACCAGCCCGGAGAAACAGTCGCTCTTGCAGATTTCACCGCCGATATTCCCGGCGTTCTCAAACGTCTTCACGAAAACGGGCAAGCCGTGGTGGTCACGGAAAATGGCGAAGAAACGATGGTCGTGTTGACCCCCGCCGAGTTTCATGCGCTTCGTTATCGAAATGAGTTTGTCTCCGCCGTCTTTGCCGGCCTGGATGACATCGAAGAAGGTCACGTCACGGACGACGATGAATTCGGACGTGAACTCGACGCGGAATTCGGACCGCTTCAATGATGCTGCGGTGGTCCGCTCGAGCGCGCCGGGATCTCAAGGAAATTGCCAAATACATCGCTCGAGACAATCCCATTGCGGCTCGGCGTTGGATTGAAAAACTTCGCGTGCGGGCGCAACAGGCGGCCACCATGCCGCGCACAGGCCGAATCGTTCCGGAAATCGGCCGGGAAAACATCCGTGAAGTGCTTCAAGGCTCTTATCGTATCGTGTACCAAATCAGTCAACACGGCATTGATGTTGTTACCGTCATTGAGGGACACCGTCTTCTTCAAAACGTAAAATAGGTTTTACCGCGTCATTTCACGCCGGCCCACCAGGCATCCAAATCCGCCAATGCACGCGTCGCCATCACTTCGTATTTCGCTCGCTTGACCAATTTGCGCTGCTTGATGTCCTCGAGCGGCGGGATATGCGCCCACGTAATGTTCGACGGCTGATACGAAGGCTGCTCGCGACTGACATGCGTCAAAAGTCCGCCGAACGCCGTCGTCGCCGGCGGAGGCACAATGCTTTTTCCCGCCAAACGCTGCGCCAATAAAAACCCACACAAAAACCCGGCCGCCGCGCTCTCCACGTACCCTTCGACGCCCGCCACTTGCCCCGCCAAATAGACCCCCGGCATCGATCGCAATTCCATTCCCGGTCCCAAGACCTTCGGCGCGTCGACGAACGTATTGCGATGCACCGAGCCAAACCGCAGGATCTCCGCCTGCTCGAGCCCCGGAATCATCCGAAATACCCGCGCTTGATCCGCATACTTCATCCGCGTCTGAAAACCGACCAAGTTGTACGCCGTCGCGTCCTTGTCCTCGGGACGCAATTGCACCACCGCATAAGGTCGACGCCCCGTGTGCGGATTCTCCAGACCGACCGGTTTCATCGGACCATACGCGAGCGTCCGCTCGCCCCGCTCCGCCATGACCTCGCACGGCAAACACCCCTCGAAGTACCGAACATCCTCGAACGACCGCGCCTCCACCTTCTCCGCCGAAACGAGCGCCGCCACGAACGCCTTGTATTGCGCCTCGTCGAACGGACAGTTCACGTACGCCTCGTCGCCCGTCTCTTGCGCGTCTTCCGCCATCATCTTGCGCGCCGGATCGCGATCGCCCGAGCCTTTGCCCCAGCGCGACTGTTTCCAGACCTTTGTCCAGTCAATCGAGTCCGCTGCGACAATCGGCGCGATCGCGTCGTAATAGGCCAAGTGCGGCGCGCCAACCGCCGCCGCGATGCTCGCCGCCAACGCGTCCGACGTCAGCGGCCCCGTCGCCAGAATCACCGGACGCTCCGCCGGTATCTCCAACACCTCGCGGTTCTCCACGACGATCCGTGGATGCTCCCGCATGGCCCGCGTCATCTCCTCGCCAAACTTCTCCCGATCCACCGCCAACGCGCCGCCCGCAGGCACGGCGGTCTTGTCGGCCATACGCATCACCAGCGACCCACATCGACGCAGCTCTTCCTTGAGCAGCCCGACCGCATTCGCCAACGCCGCACCACGCAACGAGTTGGAACAGACGAGCTCGGCGAAGAAGTCGCTCGTTTGCGCCGGCGTGCGCTTCTGCGGCTTCATCTCCACGAGGCGCACGCGCAGACCTCGTTCAGCCAGTTGAAACGCAGCCTCGCAGCCCGCGAGACCCGCGCCGACGACAGTCACGTCGAAGGGAAGTGCAGCGTTTGTCATAATGGATCGGGGGGATGGGACAAACCGTAGGTGGGACGAGCAACGAGGTCCTTCAGCCCGAGCGTCCTTCACCGGGCTTGCGCTTGATGATCTTCATCTCGGACTTCACGACGGGCTTCGGCTCGGGGGCTTTCTTCGCGTCAGCCTTCTTCGCCGCGACCTTCTTGGCGCTTGGTTTGTCTTTCTCTTTCGCCTTGGCTTTGGCTTTGTCGTCGGACTTGGCTTTGGCCTTGGGTTTGTCCTTCGCCGACTTCTTCGCGCTCTTCGAATCTTCGTCGTCTTCTTCGTCCTCGCGCGGAATCCGCGGAGCAAGTCCGCCCTTCGGCGCGACGATCGGCATCGCGGCGAGCTCCGCCTCGATCTCTTCCGTGAGCTCCTGTTTGTGCGGACAATCTTTCGTCACACACACGAGCATCGGCGTCTTGCCTCCGGCTCGCGTGAGGAACGGCGATGCACACACAGGACACGCGATCGGCACGGGTTTGGCCCAGAGCTTGAACTCGCACTTCTGCTCGGCGTTGAAGTTCGAACAGCCGTAGAACGTGCGTCCGCCTTTCTTGCGCGGACGAACTTCGATGAGGTCGCCACCGCACTGCGGACACGACACACCGAGCGGCACGGGACGCGTGTTCTTGCACGACGGATAACCCGTACACGACAAGAAGTCGCCGAACCGTCCACTACGGACGACCATGAGTTTGTCGCACTCGTTGCAGTGAATGTCGGTCTCTTTCACCGAGGCGGCGGATGTTCCGTCGAGGCCCAGATCGCGCGTACCTTTGCACTTCGGATACCGCTCGCAGCTCAAGAACCAACCGTTCTTGCCCCACTTCTTGACCATGAAGCCTTCGCCGCATTCTTCACACTCGATCTCGGTCTTCTCCGACGGCGGCTTCCACGAAGCGAGCTTCTTGGACTTCTCGAGCTGCTCATGGAAACGCTTGTAAAAACGCTTCAAAAGCTGCTCGCGCTTGATCTTGCCCGTGCCGACTTCATCGAGCTCTTCCTCCATCTGCGCGGTGAAGTTCGGATCCATGAAGTCGAGGTTTGAACGGACAAGCCCGTCCACGACAAACTGCCCGAGCATCGTCGGCTTGAAGGCTCCGCCGGGGAGCTTCTCCACGTAGGCGCGTTGCTGCACCTTGCTCATGATCTCGGCGTACGTCGAAGGGCGACCGATGCCGCGTTTTTCCAGTTCGCGCACGAGCGAACCTTCGTTGTAACGCGGAGGCGGCTGCGTGAACTTTTGCTCCGTGAGCACGCCGCTCGCGTTTCCGAGCTTCGGTTGATCGCCTTCGTTGAGCTCCGGCAAAAGCGCGTCGCTGTCGTCTTCCGCCGCGGTTTTTCCTTCTGCAACTTCAGCCGCGGGAGCCGCCGCTTCGGCGTCTTCATCGCCGGCAAACTCACGCTGCCCCTCGGTCACTTCGAGCCATCCGCTTGCCTTGAGCACGCGGCCCGAAGCCCGCAACAAATACTCCTTGTGCAGCTTGTCGGATCGCCCGGTCAAACCTTGGATTTCCGCGGTCGTGCGGTCGTACACCGCCGGAGTCATTTGAGAAGCAACGAATCGATTCCAGATGAGCTTGTAGAGTTTGTACTGCTCGTCCTTGAGGTGCTTCTTGATGGACTCGGGGTGCAAGTTGATGTTTGTCGGACGAATCGCTTCGTGCGCGTCCTGCGCGTTTTTCTTGGACTTGTAGACGTTCGGTTTGTCCGGAACGAAGTTCTTCCCGTACCGCTTTTGGATGGCTGTTCGAACTTCCGTGATCGCGTCGTCGCTGACGCGCGTGGAGTCCGTACGCATGTACGTGATGAGACCGACGGGGCCGCCGTCTTGTTTCAAGTCGATGCCTTCGTACAAGGCTTGCGCGATCTGCATCGTGCGCTTGGCGCCGAAGTGCAGGAGGTTTGTCGCGTCTTGTTGCAGCTTGGAGGTCGTGTACGGCGCGGGAGGATTTCGCTTCTGCTCGCGCTTGGTGACACGAGCGACCTTGAAGCGCGCACTCTCGAGATCCGCTCGCACGTTCGCGGCTTGATCGCCGTTGGTGACCTCGATCTTTTCACCGCCCGCTCCAGCAAGCTTGGCCGTGAAAGACGCACCGCTCGGCGCGGACAATGTCACCGCAACGTTCCAGTATTCCACTGGTACGAACGCCTCGATCTCCTTCTCGCGATCGGTGATGAGCCGTAACGCAACGGACTGCACGCGCCCGGCGGAAAGGCCGAACGCAAGCTTCGACCAAACAAGCGCCGACACGTCGTAACCGACGATTCGATCGAGCACGCGACGAGCCCGTTGGGCGTCGTAGAGATTCGCGTCGAGGTTGCGCGGATGCGCCACGCCGTGATCGATGCCGCGCTTGGTGATCTCGTGAAACTCGACCCGAGCCACCTTGAGCTTTTCGTCCTTGATCTCTTCGGAAATGTGAAACGCGATCGCTTCACCTTCACGATCAGGGTCGGTCGCGAGAAACACGGTATCCGCCTTCTTCGCGGCCGCCTTGAGCTCGTCGAGGATCTTCTCTTTGCCCTCGATTACCTCGTACTTCTCGGTGAAGTCCTTGGCGACGTCGACGGCGTTCTGATTCTTGGGCAAATCCTTGACATGCCCCTTCGAAGCCAACACCTCGAAGCCTGTTCCCAGGTACTTCTTGATCGTTTTGGCTTTCGCCGGCGACTCCACGATGACGAGTGTCTTGGTCATCACCACCTACTGATCCTGGCTGCGGAAAATCCAGGGAAAAAACCGAAGAGACTGCAATGTTTGGTTTGGCAACTCGAGCCCGTCGACTCATGACGCACTGGTCGCTGCCCACGGGGCCTCTACTACTACGGGCTGGGATGTCAACGTCAAGCCCGCCACACCGAGAGCCCAAAGTAGCCGCTTGTCAGTAATTTGCGCCACAAAAATTCTTACAATTACGTATTCTAAACAACAAATTTGCGCAACGGAGATGTTGGGAGAAGACGGCGCGAGGGACAACGGGGCGGCAAACGTCCTGGGGGAGCAAGAAGAAGCGGACGAGCATCTGTGGTCAGCCGAGACCATCGGGGTTGTTCGCAAAGGAGGGTCGGGGCGCGCCGCGTTTGCAGGTACGAACGTCCGGTTCGGACAAATGGTTTGGAAGGACAACCGCGGAGGCGGAGGGTTCATTTGGGCCGGGACGTTCGGCGAGCGAGGCGACGCCGGGAAAAACCATTACGGTGATCTTCGCCGGTAACAACCGAGTGGGCCATGCTCGAAAAATGACTTGGTGAGAAAGCTACCGGAGAAGACCACGGTGAGAATTTGCGCGTCGGTGCATATTTTGCGTCTTCAGATGGGCCGAATGCACAAAAACACAAGAAAAATTACGACAAACGTCATGGCATGAAACCTGCAAAACTCATCTGCGGCACGATTGCGTCGCTAAAAAGGTGGCGCCTTGACTATATGAGTACGAGTGATCAAGCCGCGTCGACGGGTCGACATGAATGGTTCATTTTGGCTTTTCTGGTCATACTCGCGGCATTGTTGCGATTTTGCTGCTTGGATCAGCAGTCGTTGTGGCTCGACGAACTGTGGTCGTGGGAGATTACCCGTCGTGGTTTGGCCGAGGTATTCAGCAACGTCCGCTCCGACGTTCATCCTCCTTTGTACTTCGTTTTGCTGATGTTTGTCCAGAAGTACGTTGGAACTTCCGAAATCATCCTGCGCCTGCCGTCGGCGATTTTCGGAACGATAGCGGTGGTTTTGGCGTTTTGCGTGGGAAAGCGTCTTTATTCGGCGAGCGAGGGGCTGGTAGCTGCGACATTTACGGCGCTGATTTCGACGCCGATTTATTACAGTCAGGAAGCCCGCGCATATTCGTTGCTTTTGTGTACGGCGCTTTGGACCACGTATCATC
>CAYSYX010000079.1:0-26717 GCA_964435055.1 uncultured Polyangium sp.
GCGTGATCATGGGCGGTTCGTCGTCCGAGCGGGACACGGCACTGTCCGCCGGGCATGCGGTTGCCGACGCGCTGACGGCGCGTGGCCATGAGGTTGTGCGTTTGTCCGTTGGGGCCGGCTTCGGGTCGGAACTCTGGGCTTCGATTCAACGTGCCCGCATTGATGTCGCGTTTCTCGCGTTGGCCGGACGTCTCGGCGAAGACGGCTGCATCCAAGGTTTGCTCGAACTCGCGCGGATCCCGTACACGGGCTCGAGCGTGCTCGCGAGCGCGTTGGCGATGGACAAGCTCAAGGCGAAAGAAATGTTCCGCCTCCACAACGTGCCGACGCCTCCGTATTACACGGTTTCGGTCGATGATGACCTTTCGGATCTCGCGGATTTGCACGGATCTTTTGGGTATCCGGTCGTGGTCAAGCCGCGAGGTGAAGGCGCAAGTCACGGTCTTTCACGTGTGAACAACATCGAAGAGCTCCGTTTGGCACTCGAAACCGCTTTCGACTTCGACGATGTGGCTCTTGTCGAGCGATTCGTGACGGGTATCGAACTCACCGTGGCGATCCTCGACGGTGAAGTTTTGGGCGCGGTGCAGGTCAACAAAGGCAACGACACCCCGGCATTTCAGCTTTCGCCGCAACGTGAACGCGGCGTCCTCAATCTCGCCGAACGAGCTGCTCGGGCGCTTGGATGTCGCGGCGCCGTGTGCGTGGATGTTCTCGTGACGGCAGGCGAAAACGAATACGTCCTCGAAGTGAATACGCAGCCGGCCTTGTCCCCCGACAGCTTGTTTACGCGGGCCGCCGCTCAAAAAGGTTACGACTTCGGTGCGTTGTGCGAATCGATGCTCGATGGCGGACGCTTGTATCAATCCGCGCGTCGTCGCGCTCCCGTCGAGAGCTTGATGCACGGTGCATATCGACAAGCGAATGTGGTCGCTCCGGTCGCGATGATGAAGTCCGCCGGTTGATCGACGATCGCCGCGGATTCTTGGAATCTCGAGTACATGCGGTCGTCGTAATGGATTGATCGCGCCCTTTCCTATCGTTTTGCGGTCTTCGTGCTAGGGTGCGCGCCGCATGGATCGCCAAAAGCTCGAAGGTTTGACGCGGGAAGAACTGGTCGCGCTGGCCGGTGAGCTGGGCATGGCTCGCCCGCGTTCATTGACCGTTCCGGAACTCATCGACGAAATCGTGTCGCGAACGATGGCCAACGAACGCGACAAGGCTCGTTCGCGCGGATGGTTGGGCCGGGCCCGAAATCTGCTGGCCGGCGTGATTGAACGCGGTCTGCATCTTCCGGAAGTCGCCAAGGCCTTGCGAAATGCGCCTTCGACCAAGCCCTGGCCCGTCGCGCCTCCACCGCTCGCCACGATGACCCTCGCCGAGATTTACGCGGCCCAAGGGCACCTCGATAAAGCGCTCCATGTGATCGACGAAATCCTCGCGCGAGAACCCGATCACGCCGATGCCCGGTCGTTCCGCCAACGTCTCGAAAACCAAAGCGGCACCAAGAAACAGCCGGAATCGCAGCCCAAACGTGAAGATGTTTTGACCGCAAACGTTTCGCCGCCGCCCGTCGAAGCACCGCAGCAAACCGTGAGCGAAGTGCCTGAACAACCGGCTGTGGTCGCTCCGGTGGCCGAGACAAACGAACCGGCGGCAGCGCCCGCGGA
The DNA here is from genome assembly GCA_964435055.1 of uncultured Polyangium sp. GTDB lineage: Bacteria > Myxococcota_A > Polyangia > Polyangiales > Polyangiaceae > Polyangium. The sequence goes on from CAYSYX010000079.1 coordinate 1,671, forward strand.
ATCGCCGGCGCCCGAAATTGCCGACGTTCAGGCGGAAGTTGCTCCTGCGGCGGCGGGCGCAGAAGTTGTCGAAGTCGCGGCCGAGACGGTCACCGAGGTGCCGGCGGTCGACGAGCCGGACGTGACGTCTGTGCAGGTGGCTGCCGAAAGCGAAGCGGCGACAGTTGGTACGCCAACGATCGAGGACGTGTACGACCAGGCGTATTCGTTGGAGGACGAAACATCTGCGTCCATGGATGCCGACCACGCGTCGAGCATCGAGGAGCTGCCGCTTCCCGAGCGTTACAACGTGGACGAGATCGTCGGCATCGCAGTCGATCCTACGACAGCGTACGTTTATTGGGAGGTTCGTCCGCTCATCTTGGCCCGCGCGCACGCACGTTTGTCCGATGGAACCATGATCGTACGGCTCATTTCGGTGACGCCCACGTGGGATGGTCCGGTCACGGAGCTGCGGGATGTACGCATCGATGCGCTCGTGGGGGACGTGTACGTTCGTGGACTTCAACCGGGGTCGCACGTGCGGATCAGCGTGGGATGGCTCGCGCATGGCGAGTACACGCCGTTTGCCATCGGCGAATCCGTCACGACGCCCCGCAAGGAGCCTATCGTCGCCAAGGCTTCAACGACGGCTCGATGGATGCCCGAAGGCGCTCCCGTGCGCGTTACATCTGGACAAACAGCCGAGGCTTCGCTCGTGACGGCGTTGGAGCAGGCCGCTCGAGTTCGGACGCACGTGGAGTCGACGCGGGAACACGTCGCTTCGGATCGGGATCCGTTGGCTCGACGTTGGCCGAGTTTCGATCTCGGCTCGCGCGGATTGCCGGTCGAGGACCAACGCCGCCCGTTGGTGGGTGGGTCGAGTGATCTGGTGCGTCCCGTCCAATCGACGTCGGTCTGAAAAAAATCAAAAAATCGTTCCCGGGTTACGCAACTCGCGCCGCGCCCAAACGATGAAATATGCATGAGGACAAAAATCCATTTTCATGCAGGTCGTCGTTTGCCTTGGTCCATCTGCTTCGTGGCGCTCGCGTTTGGCGCACCACAACAGAGCTTCGCCGCCGACGTGGTCGACGATGACGAGCCGCCCTGGGTCATGTCGCTGGGTCCTGTCGATCCCGAACCGCAACACGAGTTATGGCGGGATGGGGCATCGACCGGATCGCTCTGGGTATCCGTTCAGGCAACGTTCATCCGGACAGACCAAGGCAAGAACGACTTTGCCGCCATGGCGATGCTGGGAGTGCCGCTCGAACGATTCGGACGACGGCACGATCGGCTGACGTACATCGCCGACCGTCCGGTGCCCGCGGCACCTCCGGCAGTGCGTCTGGAAGAACCTACGCCGCCACCCTCGGAGAAGAAAGCGCCGGCATCCGACGGAAAGCCGGTTTCAGAGCCTCCACTCGTCACGTCTACGTTGGCGCGGGCAGCCATTGCGGCGGCGATGGAACATGCGCGGCTCGATCAAACGACATCGCGGGTCGAGCGTTTGGCAGGACGAGCGCGAGCGTCCGCGTTGCTGCCGGAGCTGCGGGTGCGCGTCACGCGACAGCTCGACGATTCGCAGGTTCTTTCGCCGACGGAATACGATCCGGATCGCGTCACGGCGACGGTCAAAGCGAGCTTGTGGCTCGAGGCGCGAGCGACGTTCAAACTCGACAAACTCGTCTTTGCGGATGAAGAGGTCGCGCTCGAACGCATGCGCGAAGAGCGGCTCGAAGCGGGGAGGAAGCTCCGTGAGCGAGTGCTCGACACGTTGTTCGCGTGGCAGAAAGCGCAACGATTGCGGGACGATCCGGCCGTGGAGCCGGATGTGAAGCTGAAAGCGGATCTCGACGTCATCGAAGCGGAGGTGACGCTCGATGTGCTGACGGGCGGTTGGTTCTCGCGTTGGAAAGAGGCGCGGGCTCGACCCGGACCAACCTAGGTTTGGCATGAGCAACAGTTTGGAATGACGCAACGACTTCGCCGCCCGCGTGGTGTACGCGGGCGGATGGAGGGCTTGTCACGTGTTCGCGTATCAAGACAAACTCATGCTGACGCCCGATCAATTCGCGAAAAACGCTCTTCGCGAAGCCTTGCGTGGCGTGACCGTCACGGAAACGGAAGTCGAAGTGATTCACGCGGCGCAACGGATCGATCTATTTGCGTCGCCGATGTTCAGCCGTGTGGACGAGCGAAAGAAGTTGGGTTTGCTCGGGGTGCTGGCGGCGGAATCGGGGCTCTATGAAGCGTTTTGGACTACGCCCGGGGTTGGTCCGGTACGACGGTGCATCGCCAAGCAACTTGCGTGGCATCACGAGCTCGAGCGTCGTGCGCGTGCGGCGAGCCAATCCGGCGTCAAGGCCGTCAAACAGGTTTTTCCGTGGCTGCATATCTTGTCGACCGGACGTCCGGACTCGGTGTTGGAGGCCTACGGGTGTCATGAGGTTCGTCCGGGTGTGTATGTCTCCGTTGCGGGGTTGCGCCTTCAGATCGTGGTTATTTGCGAGCTGCTTCGCGAGCGTCAGACGCTCTTGCTTCGGATTCTTGGCCGCGGTCGGGTTTTTCAGGACGCGATGTGCGACTTCGACGAACTCCCCGAGCGGGCATGGGAGCGAAAAGTGATCATGCCCTTGTTGAAGGACTTCGGTGTCGATGGTAGGAACGAGAGAGAGACAAACCAGGAGGCAGACGTGACTCGACTTGAACAATTGCACGCGCTGGCAGAAGTTTGTCGCCGCGGCGTCGCTAGGGAAGGGCAGCGAGAGGTTTTGCGGAGGCAGTTACGCGTTCTCTTCGGAGAAGTCCCCGAAGCGATTGAGGACCGTCTTCAAGCGGGCAAGCAAGTGGACATCGATCGGTGGACGGAGACCATTCTGCGCGCGAAGACGATTGAACAAGTCTTCGAGGTGCCCGCCCAGCCCGCCTTGGCCACGGCGTAATCGCTCGCGCTTCAGAGCGTCGTATCCGACAACTTCACCCACTTGGTTCCGACGCCCGTGTCGCCGTCTTTGTCCTTCACGGTGGCGGTGATGAGCAGGGTTTTTCCAAGCACATCATCGATGTTGAGCGCCCCGTCGAGTTGGAAGCGCAAGCCGTAGAGTTTGCAGTAGCCGCCTTCGGCCGGATCGAAGGTGAAGATCACCGAGAAAGGACTCACGTCGGTGCTGAGTTCTTTGATGCGTCCTTCGAGCTTCGTGATGCTTCCCGATTGGCGAAGGTTTTTCATGCGCAACGCCACCCAGATGTGATGGCCGCCTTGAGGGCCCGCTTCGACCTGCGCAACGTCGTAATCGTTCACCGGCAAATAATCCGACATGCCCTTACCCACGAGAACGATCGGTGGACCGTCGTTGGGTTTGCACACATCGGTCGGGCCTTGCGACCAGTCGGGCCAGTAGTTTTCGACGAGGCCCGGATGCACGTACGTCGACCCGCACACGCCACCGGTGCACGTTTGCGTGTCGCTGCATTGCGGGGCTTGAGCTCCGATGCAAGCGCTCGACAGATCCACGCGCAGCAACATCTTTCGATTCGCCACCACCGTCGTTGCCGCTTTACGCGTCAGCAGCGCCGTCGAACTCATTCCAAAAGCTTCGATTTCCACCTCGACGTCATTGCCTTCCGTCAGGCTGGTGAACGGAATTTCGAGGGGCAGGGTGAACGGTGTCGGACCATCGGAGAACAGATCCTCTTCCGATTGGGTTTGTCCGTTGACCTTCTTGATGACGTGCAGCTTGAGCACATCGACGCCGACGCGAAGTGTGCTCGTGACGCCGATGATCACGTCACCTGTGTTCGAGCTTTGGGGATCGGAACAACCGAGGGGGAAGGTGGTGACGATCAGCGTGATGATGAATGTCAGGAAGCGGAAGGCGATACGCATGCTGGACTCCTCGCGGGGGGTTGCGAGGTGGCAAGGCGCATCAAGTCTCAGTTCATACCTCAGTTGATGCCTTCGATGGCCTTCAAGAACTTATCGGCCGGGACAAACTCGGTAAACCGCTTCTGTTCTTTCCCGGTCGAATCGAAGATGACCACCGTCGGAAGCCCTACCACGTTGTACTTCTTCTTCACTTGCTCCACCTGCGGATCTTCATCGTCTGTCGCGTCAAACTTCACGGCGACGAAGTTTCCGCAACGTTCCATGACGCGAGGATCCGAGAAGGTGTGCTTGGTGAATTCCTTGCAAGCTCCGCACCAGTCCGCGGTGAAGTCGACCATGAAGGGACGCTTTTCGCGTTGAGCTTTTTCGAGCGCTTCTTTTTCCGAATGTTCCCACGCAAGGAGGGGTTTAGCGGGAGCGTTTGCGCTGCTCGAGCCGGGCGTGTTGGCGGTGTTTTCGTGGGCGATCGACTCCGGGGGTAGCTCGATGCTTACCCACAGGACGAACCCGCCGACCGTCGCCGTGAAAACGCCGAGGCCCTTGCGCAGTTTGACCAGCTTGCCGTCGTCGCTCCAATCGAGGTGAATCGCGCCGAGGATGATGCCGAAGAGGATCGCGCCTGCGCCGGCGACCATGAACATCGTGTCATGCCGTGCCACTTTGGTCATCGCGGGGATGGCGTAACGTAAGAAGTACAGTGCGCAGACGAAGAGCACGGTGCCGAAGAACGACTTCACACCGACCATCCACTTACCGCCCTTGGGCAAACCTACGGCAAACGCACCGACCAGGAAAAACGGTAGCCCCAAGCCGAGCGAATACATCAACCCGACGAGAGCGCCGAGCACGACGCTTTGGGTTTTCCCGATCCACAGAAGCACGCCCGTGAGCACCGGGCCTGTGCAAGGCGCGGCGATCAAGCTGCTCACGAGTCCCAGGGCAAACGCACCGCCGTACCCGACGCCGCCTACCCCGGACAAACGCTGCATCAAACCTTCGGGCAACGTCAGCTCGAAGGCGCCGAACATCGACGCTGCCATCGCGGCCATGACGATGGCAATGCCCACGTTGACCCACCACTTTTGCAGCGCTGAACCGAACAGACTTCCGGTCAGGGCCGCACCGACGAGCAACGTCGTGAACAGCACCGCGATGCCCAAGACAAACGACAACGACAAGAGGATCGCTTGGCGTCGACTCTCGGCTTGTTTCGCCCCGAAGATGCTGACGGTGATCGCGATCATCGGGTACACGCACGGCGTTGCGCACGTGAGCAAACCGCCGACGAACGCTCCGACAGCGCCGCCGAGCAAGCCGTAGTCTTCACGCAATCGAGTGAAGAGATCGCGCGTGTCTTCACCGGCGAGCGCCATCGACGGTGCCAGCAGAAGCAGCGCGGTTACGATGGTGCCGAAAACGATCGGCGTGGCGACGCGACGTCGAGCAGCGAGCGCGACGTTCGGTGAGGTTTGTCTTGAGGCGCTTGGAGTGCCCCGGCATGGGTCGAGATCACGGCTGTGGGCGATTCGCACAAGGCGCATCCTACCAAAGCAGAAGGCGAAGGGCTCATCTTGCGTGGTCGCTCTTCTTCGAATCTCGACTCACGGACTCAGATTTTCGAGCGCCAGCCGAGCCGCTTCAATTTCACCGCGAAGCGAAATCGCCATCACCCGACGACCCGATGTGCTCCGTTCGATGAAACTTTCGAGCCAATGCTTGGCCTCGGCACGTCGTCCGGCATGTATGGCCAGAAGTCCCAAGACGAACCGCCCGTAGCCTCCACCCGAGGGAACATCGGCCAATCGTTCGATGATCCGGTCGACATCCGGGACCGTTTGTCCCGCTTCGATCCGCGCCAGCGCCAGATGAGCTTGGTACAAGGGTTTGTCCGTCGTACCCCAGCGCGCCGCACGCAAAAAAGCCGCGATGGCTTCGTCGTACCGTTTGTTCAGGTAGTACAAGCTGCCCAGCGTCCACCAATGAAACGCCCGTCGGTTTGGCGGACTGGAACGAGCTGCCAAGCGTAGATGCATGGCTGCGCCGTCGATGTCTCCGTTGGCTTGTTTCGCTCGAGCTGCATCTTGGTGCGCCACATCGGGCAGCACATCGAGCACGACGGCTTGTTCCGAGGCGACGATGGCTTGTTCGAATCGCTCGTCTTCGAAATGCGCCAAGTACAATTGACGCAGCAACATGGCTTGCGTCGTCGGGTTCAGCTTCGACCGTGTGCTCAGGCCTTTGCGGGCCCAGATGGCACGCGAGCGCGGGGTTTGAGCGGCCATTGCGCGCTGCAACATGTCTTCGGGCAGCATCTTTGGCGCGGGCTTGGTCGCACTTCGCGTACGCGTGGTCGCGGCTGTGTCCTTGGTGGCGGCTGGTCTTTCACGCGTCATTCGTCGACGCGGTTTGGGTTGCCCGGCCCCTCCAGGAGCGAAGGAACCCTCCTCATCCTTCGCTTTGCGCACCAACGAAGACTAGCAGCGACACGCGCTCGCCGCACCTACCCAATTGAGGTTTTGCCTCTGTCTCAATGTTGCGTTCGAGCCTCGGGCGGGGCAATGTCTGCGCCCTCATGCGTTCCGACGTTCGAGGTTTGGGCATGCAAGGATCATTCGAGCGCGCGATCTGGGCGGCGCTCGGCGCACTTCTCGTCGCCGGTTGCGGTCGTCCCGCGACCAAAGCCGATTGCGATGTGATCCTCGAAAAGAGCGCAACGATCGAGCTCGAAGCGCAACACGTGACCGATGCGGCGGAAGTGGCCAAGCGCATCGAAGCCGTGCGTACGGCGCAGGGCGAACAGCTTCTGGCCAAGTGTGTCGGTCGCCGCGTCACGGACAAGGCCATGGCGTGCGTGCGTTTGGCCAAGACGGCCGAGCAGGTGGATCGTTGTCTCGACTGACCGAGCGTTCATCACGGGTCGAGGTCGTCTCGACGTTGATCATCCTTGGCGTCTTCATGGGGATCTTCGTGGTCCGTTCCATTCGACGAACCTTGTCCGAACATCCGTCGCCCGAGGTTTGTCAGGCCATGCTCGATCGCTACGTCGAACACATTGTTCATGCCAATGATCCCAAACCATCCGCGGCCGAGATCAGCGCACGCAAGGCGCAAGCCCGGGCGCTTGCGGCAGAAAATCAAGCGTTTGCCCGATGTCCCACGTACCTCACGCGTGACGAAGCCGATTGTGCGATGCGGGCATTTACGGCGGACGAATTCGAGCGTTGTCTTCCCTAGATCCCGGCGATTTCCCGCATCCGCGGCCAGCATCATTTTTGCCAAGGATCTCATTCCCTGTGATAGGTTGGCCCCTCACCTTCGAGGCGCGACCTTTGGCGTGAAAGTGCCGTGAAAGTCATCTCTCCGCTTCTCGGCTTCAACAACAACGTCAAGCACAAGGGACGAGTATTCCATGTGCAGACGGAGGACTCCGGGGTCCGTCACCCGCACGTCATCACGCATCTTTTCGCGGATGGCGGGCGCATTTTGAAGACGCTCAAGACGTCGTACGCCGAGCACCTCAACGAGGCCAATCTGCGCGACATCGTCCATCAGCTCATGAAAGAGCAGCACAAGGCGATGTTTGTCGCTTTGCGTGATGGGCAATTCGACCACTTCTTCGAAGAGAAGGAATCGTCGCCGCAAGCCGCGGCGCCCGTTGCCGCTCCTCCGCAATCCGTTGCTGCGCCTTCTTCCGGCGTCGTGCCTGCGCCGCCTTCGGTGACTCCCGCTCCGCCGACCGTTGCGGTTCCGGTTTTACCGGGAACAGCGAAAGCCGGTCAGCCCGCAGCTTCAGGGGTTCGTCCCGTCGCACCCGAGATTGGCGCGGTCAAAGGCGACGGTATCGATCTCGACTTGCGGGGACTCGACAAAGCCGCTTCCGCCGCCGAACCGCAAGTCGGTTCCGCTCCGCAAGATCTTTCGCCTCCGCCCTCCGCGGTCAAACAAGGAGGAGCGCTCTTCACGGCCGGTGTGTATCGCACCTTGGCCAATACGGCGGCGTCGACGCCGGCCGGCAATCGCTACGCGCAGCCCCGACAACCGGCCATCTTTGGAGCGTCGCGACAAACTCAAAACGTTTCGATCTTCGGCGAGGATCTGATCAGCGAAAAGTCGCTCGATGAAGTGATTCTGAGCTATCTCGCCGAAGACCTCGAAAGCGAAGAAGGCGCCTGAAGTCGCCTGTTTTCATAGGCCGTTTTGCTCTTCCACCGTAAGGCTTTTGTCGTTCCAAAGGCCTGACGTATCCTGCTTTCGAGGCTCGTGAACAAGCCGTCTACCTCCGTTCCGAAAAGCCTTTGGCTTTATCCCCTCGGCGCAAGCGGCGCATTGTTCCTTGCGTTTCGACTCGTCGACATTTCGAACGCTCCGAAGAAAGTCGTCGCGGATTTTTTCGGCGTCATGTCTGCCGACGATGCCAGTCGCATCATGGGCGGCACGGGCGAAGTCATCGCCGCGATCCTGGGGATCGTCATCACGGTCGCCTCCATCATCGTTCAGCTCGCCGCAACGCGGTACACGCCGCGCATCACCGAGATGTTCTTTCGCGATTTGACCAATCGCATCGTCATCGGAGTGTTCGTCGTTTCGGCGATTTTCTCGCTGTGGGTGAACTACGCGATCCGTTCGCTGGATACGCCCGAGCTGTCGTTTGTCCCGCGATACGGCGTCATCACCGTACTCGCGATGTTGACGCTCAACTTGCTGATGATGGCGCCCTACTTCGCCTACGTGTTCGACTTCCTCGAACCGGACAAGATCGTCATGCGCATCCGCGCGGCGGGCGTCGAAGAGGCTTTGCACCGTTCGCAAAGTGAAACCGAAGATGCGGTCGACGATCGGCGAATGAAGGCCCTTTCGGCGCTCGAGCAGCTCGCCGACATCGCGCTGAACGCCATCCAGCAGAAGGACAAGGGCATCGCGTCGTACACGGTCGATTCGATCAGCGAGCTCGTCGTCGCCTACGTGCCGCACAAGAACTCGATCGACCAACGTTGGTTCTCGATTCGCGGCCGACTGCTCAATGATCCCGACTTCGTGTCCATGAACGAAGTGGCCCTCGGTCGGATCTCGAACGATCACACGTGGCTCGAATACAAGGCGTTGCGTCAGTTCTTGATGGTTTTTCGGGAAGCACTCACGCTCATGCCCGACATCATCAATCGCATCGCGATCGATACGCGCTACATCGGCAAGGCTGCGTTGCAAGCCAATGACAAAGCGGCGCTCGCGGCGGTCATCAAGTTTTTCAATACGTACATGCGCCGTTCGCTCAACGCGCGAGATATTCCGGCGGCGTACAATTGCTTGAACCAATATCGCTACTTGGCCGAGGAAATCCTGCGCCATGGCTGGAGCGAAGAGGCGCTGCGCGTTGCCAATCATTTCAAGTATTACGCGCAGACCGCCCAAACGATGAAGCTGGCCTTCATCACCGAAACCATCGCGTTCGATCTCTGCACCCTCAACGAATTGGCTTTCGACATCGGTGCCGACGCTCGTGATGCGTTGCTTCGCGTATTCCTCGAGGTGGACAAGGAGACGGACGCCGACCAGCAAGAGCAATCTCTGCGCGGCGTGCGCAAAGCTCAGGTCAAACTCGCCACGTATTACCTCTTCAAAGGCGAAACGGAGCTCGCGCAGCTCATTCACCGCGACATGCGTGACGAACGTCGCGATCGATTGCGTTCGATCAAGCAGGAAATGCTTGGGGTTACGAGCAATGAATTTTGGGAAGTGAACGAACGCGGCGTCGTGTTCGAGTACATCGAGCCGGATCGACGGGCGTGTTTGCATCAATTCTTCGATTGGTTTCCCGGCCTCGATACACGCAGCGCGATGTCGTTGAATCCGCCCGAACCGCAACGAACCTCGGGTGAACGCATGACGGTGCCGCCGATGACGCCAAACCGTTGAAGCACGCGTGTATTTCGACCCGAAAATCCGCGACCGGCGGTAGACTGCCTCCATGCTCGGGCAAGCAGCCCGCTCTTATTTCATCGCAGCGTCCTTCCTGATCGCGGGATGTTCGCCAAACCTCGGAGACGCGCCTTTCGCTTGCGATAGCGACGGGATGTGTCCGGATGGGTATTCGTGTCGTGTCTCCGTATGCGTACGTGACGGCACGCAACCCGCGACGACGCATTCGACGCGCGCGACCTGGATCAATCCTGCGGAGTTGTTTTGGTTTGCCTCGGCAAACGACGGCGGGGCCACGTTGCTCGTCAACGACAACTTCACGCAAGGTCGCAAAGGCATTTACGACATTCGCGTCCAGCCCGACGGCACCGTCCTCGATGCGCGGATGCTCTTTCCCCAAGGCGACGGCCCCGCGGCGTCATCGTCCATCGTCCTTCTGCCCGATGGTCGTTATGGCATCGTCACCCTACGTTTTCCCAATGTCGACGGCGATCAGATGATGCTCGACATGTTCGGCGTCGAACGCGAAGTGACGGCTGGACAAACCGCGGGGATCGAAAAACTCTTCTCGACCAACACGTTGTACCTCGGTGGTGTCGAGCCTCCGTATGTCGGCGCGGTCATCGACGGCTCGGTCATGCACATCGCGTGGACCGTGCCTTCGGATGGCGGACAAACTCGAGTTTTACGCGTCGAACGTCAGGGTTCTTTGTGGAACAATACCGCCACGACCAGCGTGCCGCTCAACGGCGTATCTCCGCCGATTCCTCCGCTGTCCGGAGATTGCCAGCTTTTCCGCAGCGACGATGGATGGCTCACGTTACGCGGCGGGTTCGAGAACTTCGCGCTCGCCACCATCGATTCCATGCTGCCTCAGGCGACGTTCGTCCCGACGCCCAACGAACCGTTGTTTGTCTGGAAAGACCACGAGTTCTTCCTGCGTCGCGACAAGTATGACGAAGCGGCGCAAGTCTACGACGTGTCGTACGTGATGCAGGAGAAGGCCTCGATGCAGGCTGTTTCGACAAACTCCTACCGTTTGCCCGATACGGCATCGCCTTTCGTCGGCGTTCCCTTCGACGGCGGGATCCTGGTGGCTCCGGCGTCGAGCGATCCGAAGCTGCCCACCATCGACGTGGCGTGGGTTTCTCCAGCCGAACCGTTGCGTATCGTCGCCGGCGTGACGCGCCAGAGCTCGGATCCCGTCTACACCGCGCGAGCGTTTGCCCGTGATGGCAAAGCGTACATCGCTTGGGTCGAGTACCACGAAGGGAGCATGGACCTTTGGGTTTCCGTGACAAACTTCATCAAGTCCGGCGCCAAACCCTTGGTGGCTTCCTCGAACGCCCCGCGACGCGTCCTCAGCATCCCTCGGAGGCTCCCGTGATTGGACGAATGAGCCTCGTTTTCTCGCTGTTGCTCTTGGTCGGCTGCGGCGATCCCGCCCTTGGCGACATCCCGGCGCTTTGTTCGACCGATGGTGCATGTCCCGAGGGGTACGACTGCATTCACGGCGTTTGTGCGCTGCCCGGAACGCCCGTTCCCATCACCGTGGCGCAGGTCGGATCGATCCGCGGCGTGGACGTGCGCATGGCCCCGCAGTCGAACGGCGTCCTCGTGGCGTGGGAATCCTACGCATATTTCGACGAAGGTCAGAAGTTTGTCGGGGCACGAGTCACCTCCGATGGCGCCGTCAGTCGGCGCATGGATCTCGTCGGGAAGTTTGTCGCGGAAGACGACTCGCTCGAACCGTATTTCGATGTGTTGACCACGGACGACACGCATCTCGTCGTCTCGATCAGTGCGCCGTCGTTGCCGGATGATCCTTCGGTACAGCCGCGACTCATCACGTATCGAGTGACGCTTCCCGCGCCGGGGAACGAGACGTCTCCGTCCACCTTCGAGCCTGCTTGGCCTGAGGAAAAACGCCTGGATACCGTGGGTTATGGGGCGGTGAGTTTGCCCAAACTCGTCGATCGCGGCGATTCGCTCGACGTCGGTTACGTTCGTTCGCGCACGACACCGATGTCCACCGTCGCGGACTTGTCGCTGTTTTCCATGCAGCGCGACGGAACGCTCAAGTCGCCCGACGCGACGTATCACCCCGTGCGCAAAGATCTCTCCGTTGCCGTGGGGGTCTTCGACGCATTTCGGTTCGACGTCGGTACGTGGTGGGTTTTGGATGACGAACGCCCGAGCGCTCTTTACACGCTCGATGCGGGAGCCGAAACGGAAGCTGCGTTGGCGCATTTGGCGGTGCCTGTGGCCACGGAAGGCGCGTCGCTGCTTTACATCGTGCCGTCCGAGCGTCAGGGGGACAAACTCGCGACATCGCCGGTCAGTGGTGATGCCGAGCTGCGCAAAGTGACGGTGATCGACGCCGGTGGTCAGTTGCAGTCGAGCGAAGCGGCTGTGGGGAAGTTGCCTGTGGTGCGTGATTTCCCGCGGCCGGCGTGGGTGACGCGACAAGGCAAACCCGCGATCATGGTCACGCCGGGGCAAGATGCTTTCAGCTCCAAGCTTCTCGTGTACACAGTGGATCCCACGTCGGCGACTTGGAAACTCGCGCAGCAGATCGACCGGTTTTCCGCGCGGTTGATCGAAGCCGTGCGTGTTCTCCTCATCGGCGACAAACTCTTCGTGGCATGGCTCGAGACAGACGCCGAAACAGGGGCCGTTCGCATGGCCATCCTTCCGGAGCCCTAGGAACGATTTGATGAAGCTGCGTGGCACTTGGGATATGCGCCGGGGAGGGATCTGATGACGTTCGATCCGCAAGCGCAGCTTTTTGCAGGCAAGTACCGCTTCATCCGCATGCTCGGCAAAGGCGCCATGGGCGAAGTGTGGCTGGCGGAAGAAGAAGGTCCGCGCAACTTCCGACGTCGCGTCGCGGTCAAACGTTTGCTCGGCACAGGTGAACTCGGCGATATCGCGACCGAATCGTTCATCGCCGAAGCCCAAGTCATCGCCAAACTCGATCATCCGAACATCGTTCGTCTCATTGAACTCGGCAACGCCGAAGGCGGCCTTTACCTCGTTCTGGATTTCGTCGACGGCGCGGCTTTGGATCGTGTGTATCGACGCACGGGAGCGTTGTCGCCCGAGGCGGTTGCGTACGTTGGGCGTGAAGTCGCCAAGGCGCTCGAATCCGTGCACAACATGTGTGACGAGCACGGCCGAAATTGCGGTGTCGTGCATCGCGATGTTACGCCTTCGAACATTCTCGTCTCGCGTGATGGCCGCGTACGCCTCACGGACTTTGGCGTGGCGCGGATTTCCGGCATGGGTGGCGAACGTACGGAGACCGGGGTTTTCAAGGGCAAACTCCCGTACATGCCTCCCGAACAAGCGCGTGGAGAAAAGTTCGACGGTCGCGCGGATATTTTCGCCCTCGGGATCACCCTTTTCGAAGGAATTCTCGGCCGCCGTTTGCGCAAAGCCGAAACGCAAACGCAGCTGCTCATGATGATCTCCGTCGAGCCCGTACCGCGTGTTCACGAACTCATCCCGGATCCCCCGCCGAAGCTTGCTTACGCGATCGATCGCGCCACGGACATGAATCCGGACCTTCGTGTTTCGGATTGCGGCGAGCTCGTCATGATGCTCGATGAAGCGTTGCGGGATTGTGGACCGGGCTCGGAGAAACGGGCGCAAGCGGAGCTCAAAGCGCGCCTCGAGCAAATTGCTTCCGGTTCGAAAGAAGCTCCGCAAACGGAACGGCCGCCGCAGTGGAACGTGCAGCTCGGTACGGGTTCGGGTCCCATCGGGACAAACCCCGGTGCGAGTTTGTCCGAACCGTCTGCGGGGCGTTCGTCACCGTCGCTGTCGGGCGTCGGCAGCTTGCCCGGATCGAGCGTTCCGCCGCCATCGCATCCGTCGCAGGTCGGGCGAAGCGTGACGGGCGTCGGCAGTTACGGGGACGCTCAAAACACGGGAGCGGCGAGAAAAGCTTCGCCCATGGCCATCGCCGGCCTCGTAGGTTTTACCGTGCTCGGTGGAGGTTTGGCGTTCTTGCTGTTGTCCCGTGCGGCCGGGGACAAACCCGAACCGGCGACGGGAGCATCGTCGGTCGTCGTCGCGGCGAGCGCATCCACGGACGCGCCTGCGAATACGCCGACCGGTGACGTCGCATCGACCGCCGCGCCGCCGGCAAGCGGCGAGATCGCCCAAGCAACGACCCAGTCCACGGGAAAAACCACGTCCCGGAAGAACAGTCCGCCACCGCCGCCACCCCCACCGCCACCGCCCGTCGAAGAATCCACCGAACCCGGCACGCTCGTCGTCACGGTGTTGCCTTGGGGCGACGTCAGCGTGGATGGTCGCAACGTAGGAACGACGCCTCTCGCCCCCATTTCCCTCCCGCCCGGCCCACACAGCGTGAGCGTACGTAATTCCGAACTCGGCGCTTCACGCAGTTCGTCGGTTACGATCAAACCGGGCAAACCGAGTTCCGTTCGGTTCGATTTGCGCAAAACCGAGTGAGTCTGTCATGACAAATCATTGGTGCAGCAACGTTTTCGTTCGATCCTCTCTGTTGGCGGCGGTGTTCGTCATGACGACCGGGGGGCCGGTGCACGCGGAAGATCTCGCGGGGATTGTGGCCAAGGCGCGCGAGCAGACGGAGAACGGGGCTTTTGCGGATGCATTGAAGACGTTGTCGCAGCTGCCGAAGAACGATTTGCCGGCGACGCTTGCGGTGGAAGCGGGGCTTCTCGAAGCGACGGCGGCGCTCGTCACGAAGGGCGAAGCTGGAGGCCAGGCGGCTTGCGCGAAGGCGATTGTGGCTTCGGGATACGATCCGGAGGTGGCTCGGGATCAATCGCCGAAGGTGCGTGGGGTTTGTCGGACAGCCGCGGAGAAAGTTCGCAAAGAGCGCATTGAGCAAGCGGGGGTGAAGCTTGGAGCCATTTCGGTGGCGAACCCCGAAGTGGCTTGGCAACCGGTGCGTTTGTCCGCGGACGTCGACAAGGCTCCCGCGTGGCTCCGCGTGGTTGCGCGCGTGCGTTCGAGCGCCTTTGAAAACTCGTTCGATTTGCCGTTGGCGCCGTCGCCCGAGGGACCGCTGCGCGGCACGCTCGATCCTTCGTTCATTCGACCCGGCGCGACCTTGGAAATCTCGCTCGTGGCGCAGGACAAATTCGGGGACTTGTCGGTCGCATCGGACAAACAAAACCTGACGGTTCCCAAGCGCGAAGCGCTCATTTCGTTCGGCGATGTTCCGTCATCGGCGCGTGTGTTCGTCGATGACAAACCTGTCGAGCCGGACGATGCCGGACGTGTCCCCGTCGAACCGGGCAAACATGAAGTATCGATGGAGATCGGCGAAGCTTCAGCCGTCGCGAAGGTCGATGTCGAACGCGGCGCGATCGCGAGCGTGGCGCTCTCCCCGCAAAAAGGCGGAGGCAAGACGCTCCCTTGGATCGCGACCGGTTCCGCCGTCGTGTTGGGCGCGGTCGGCGGAGTGCTTTTGGGCACGGCTGCCGTACGAAAGAGCGAAATCGAAGAATTGGCGGCCCAGCGCGAGCCGGGGACGAATTTGCCCGCGACAAACTATTCCGACATCAAGTCGCGCGAAGACGAACGCAAGCTCTTCTCGAATCTGGGCCTCGGGTTTGCCATCGGCGGCGCGGTCGTCGGAGCCGCCGCCGTGACGTTGTGGCTTTGGCCCGCGGGTCGATCCAAATCCCCGAGCAAAGGGGCCAACGAGTCGTTCACGGTACAGCCGCAGATCGGCCTGGGTTTCGCTGGTTTGTCTGGACGATTTTGAACGAACGGCGTTACATGTTAGGAATGCGCCGCGCGTTTTTCATGAGCGCGCGACTGGTTTCTCATTTCTTCGGAGTCGTCCATGCAGATTCATCGCGTGAAGGAGATTTTTGACAAGGCGCCTGTGGGTGATCGCGTTGCCGTGTGCGGGTGGGTGCGCACGCGTCGTGATTCCAAGGGCAATTTTTCGTTTTTGGAGATCAACGACGGCTCGTGTTTGAAAAACTTGCAGGTGGTCGCCGATGCGGCGTTGTCCAATTACGAAACGGACATCAAGCAGCTCGGGACGGGGTCGAGTGTTCGGGTCGAGGGAACGGTCGTGGCCAGCCCCGGCAAGGAGCAGGCGGTCGAGATCAAGGCGGACGCGGTGCACGTCTTCGGGTTTGCCCCGGATGACTTTCCGCTGCAGAAGAAGCGCCACGGATTCGACTTCTTGCGCACGATTGCGCATTTGCGTCCGCGCACGAATACGTTTGGCGCGGTAACACGAATTCGTCACACGTTGGCGATGGCCGTGCACGACTTTTTTCGGTCGCGCGGGTTTTTCTACGTCCACACGCCGATCCTCACGGCGCTCGATTGCGAAGGCGCCGGGGAAATGTTTCAAGTCACGACCCTCGATTTGGACAAACTCCCCAAGACTCCCGAAGGCAAAGTCGATTATGCGCAGGACTTCTTCGGTCGCCGGGCGAACTTGACCGTCAGCGGACAGCTCGAAGGCGAAATCTATGCAATGGCGCTCGGAAACATTTATACGTTCGGTCCCACGTTCCGCGCGGAAAACTCGAATACGACGCGCCACTTGGCGGAATTCTGGATGATCGAGCCGGAAATGGCGTTTGCCGATCTCGACATGAACGCCGAGCTTGCCGAAGCGTTTTTGAAGCACGTCATTTCGGATGTGCTCAAGAACAACGTCGAGGACTTGAACATGCTCGATGCGTTCGTCCAAAAAGGACTCAAGGCGAACCTCGAAGCGATCGTTGCCGGGCCGTTCGCTCGAACGACGTACACCGATGCTGTCGAGATTCTCAAGAAGTCGGGCAAGACATTCGAATATCCCGTCGAATGGGGCGTCGGTCTGCAAACCGAACACGAGCGTTATTTGACGGAGGAGCATTTCAAGCGTCCGGTCATTCTCACGGATTATCCCAAAGCGTTCACGGCGTTTTACATGCGCCTCAACGATGACGGGAAAACCGTGCGCAACATGGACGTATTGGTGCCGCAAGTTGGCGAAATCATTGGTGGAAGCCAACGCGAAGAGCGCCTCGACGTGTTGCGAGCACGTATGGCCGAGGTCGGATTGCGCGAGGAGGATTATGCGTTTTACGTGGACCTACGTAAATACGGCACGGCGCCTCATGCCGGATTCGGTCTCGGATTCGAGCGCTTGATTTTGCTCTGCACGGGCATGGGCAACATCCGCGACGTCATTCCGTTCCCGCGTACGCCCGGCCATTGCGATTTCTGAAATACGCCTCGGCCGAACCCGTCCCTCACGAAGTTCCCACGATAAGATCTCACCACGACCCTGCGCCGAGTGTATGCTCGGCGCTTGGACGCCGCCATTTCACCGAAACATGATTTCGCGTTCCCATTTGCCCGCTTCTTGCGTGTGCAGGGTCCAATACGCCTCGGCAATCTTGTCCGGATCGAAGGCTGTGCCGGGTTTTACGAGGCCGCAAATCGTCACCGTTCCGACGTGAATTCCTTGCGGTTCGAGCTCTCCCGCCAAACTCGACGTTAAATTGCGAATGGCCGCCTTGCCAATTGCCAAGGACGTAAACGCCGGCATGGGCGATAACGCAAATCCGCCGCCCGTGAGCAAAATCGTCCCGGCTTTGGCTGCTTTCATATCCTCGAGCACCGCTTGAACGCTCACGAGCGCTCCGGCGACATTCACGCGAAATTCGTGCACGAGGTCATCCACGCGTAATTGCGATGGTTGAGCCATTTTCAATACCGCGGCGTTGTACACGAGCACGTTCGTGGGGCCGAGGTTTTCTTTGATATCGGCAAATGCTTTGCGTAACGAGTTTTCATCGGCAGCGTCGGCGGCAAACCCCCGAGCCTCGAAACCGGCGCCCTTCAATTGCGCCGCATATTCGGTCAGCGCATCGGCTTTTCGGGCCACGAGGGCGACGCGAAAACCCTCTTTGGCGAACCTTCGAGCAACGGCAAGACCCACACCCGGTCCCGCTCCAACCACGGTGATGACGGATTGATTCATGCCGGCACGATATCACGAGGCATCGTCGACGAAAACATCTTTCCCGTCGTCATGGTTTCGTGAGAAAATCCCCGCGAGGTGTTTCATGAACCGAGATTCGATTGTATCGCTCGCGGAGCTTGATCGCGCGTCGCTTCCGATGGCCGGTGGAAAAGCAGCGAACCTCGGTGAACTGCTGCGCGCGGGCGTGCCCGTACCCGGTGGGTTTGTCTTGACGACGCAGGCGTATCAGGCTGCGTCGAGTAATGAAACCATTGCGTCGAAGCTCGAAATATTGGCCGGCGTCGATGCCCGCGAGCGGGCGAAATTATCGAGATTGGCGGCTGAAATTCGCGAGGCCATTTTGGCTTTGCCCATTCCGGATGAAATGGCCGATGCGGTTGTCCGGGCGTACACGAAGGACCTCGAAGGATGTGCGGTGGCCGTGCGTTCTTCGGCGACGGCGGAAGACTTGCCGGATGCAAGTTTTGCCGGACAACAAGATACGTATTTGGGCGTTCTTGGAGTAAAACCATTACTCGATGCGATCCGTCGTTGTTGGGCGTCGCTTTTTAACGAACGAGCGGTGGCGTATCGGGCCGATCGGAATATCGATCCGCGGCACGTCGCGCTTGCGGTCGTCGTGCAGCGGCTGGTCGACGTCAAAACGGCGGGCGTATTGTTCACCGCCAATCCCGTGACCGGACGGCGGCACGAAGCGGTGATTGATGCGGCATTGGGGCTGGGTGAAGCTGTCGTTTCCGGAGCGACCAATCCCGATCATCTCATCGTTCGAACCGAAACGGGGAAAATCGTCGAAAAACGAATCGGTGAGAAACAATTGATCATCGAGGCGGTCGAGAGCGGAGGAACGCGGCATATCGAGTCCGCAGCGGCGACGGAAGTATGCATTTCCGACGAGGAAGCGCGAGCTTTGGCGCGGATGGGCGAAAAAGTCGAAAAGCATTTCGGCGCGCCGCAAGACATCGAATGGGCCATCGATAAGCAGGGCCGCATCTTCATCGTGCAATCGCGGCCCATCACCACGCTTTATCCCATTCCCAAGGGGCCGTGGTCGAACAAAAGCCCACTTCGCGTATATTTCAGTTTTAATGTGGGGCAGGGCGTTTTCCAACCCCTTACGCCCATGGGAATACAATTTTGGAAGAGTTTCACCGGTTTCGCCGCCTCGCGTATCGGACTTTGGGACGGCGATCCGCTGCGAGGTGCACCGATGTGGGCCGTATCGGGCGATCGGCTTTTCATGGATATCACCGATGTGTTGCAAAATGATGTCGGGCGCAAACTATTTGCTTTTGCCGCGCAGCGCATGGAGGCTCGAACGGGCGAAGTCATTCAATCGCTCATGGCGGACGAACGAATTGGCACGGTGCATACGCCGACGTGGAAATTGGCGGCAAACGTCTTGCGTGGGTTTGCGCGTACGCGTGCGCCCGTGACGCTCGTGAAGGCCTTGGCAAATCCCGAGGAAGTGCCGACGTTGATCATGGGCCGAGCTGAAGCGGCCATTGCATTGGGCGAAGTTCCCGAAGGTGCGCCGCCCATGGCGTATGTCGATGCGGTCGAGAAAATGCTTCGGGAAGGCATTACTCCTTTTATGCTGGTGGCATTTCCTTCGATTGCCAGCGGAGCCATTGCGATGCGCGTCATGCGGCGCGTGCTCGGCGAAGATATTTCGGAGGACGAGGTGCATACGCTCTTGCGCTCATTGCCGAACAATCCGACGACCGAAATGGATCTCGAACTTTGGCACCTTTCGCGCCGCGTGAAAAACGACGAGGCTTCGCGGCTGGCGTTGCAGAATGAAAAACCGTCCGCATTGGCGAAGGAATATCGCCGGCGGAGTTTGCCCCAGGTTTTGCAAAACGAACTCGAAGCATTCTTGGCGAAATACGGGGCGCGCGGGGTGGCGGAGATCGATATCGGTGTGACGCGATGGGGGGAAGATCCGGCGCATATCTTGGGAAGTTTGGCCAATTATTTGGCTCTGGGTGATGAGTTCGTCGCGCCGGACGTGGCGTTTGCTCGAGGCGCCGAAGACGCCGAAAAAATGGCCGCCGAACTGTCCGAACGTGCGCGCAAGCGAGGGTTTGTCAAGGGCAAGGTCGGTGCATTCGCGATCCATCGCGTGCGCCGATTGCTGGGAGCGCGCGAAGTGCCCAAATTCGGCATTGTTCGGATCCTGACGCGGGCGCGCGGGCTGCTTCAAGAAGCGGGGAGGATTCTCGTCAAAGAAGGCAAAATCGAGCACGTCGACGACGTGTTCCTGCTCGATTTACACGAATTGCGGGAATTGATTGCCGGGAAAAACTTGACGAAAACCATCGCGGAGCGGCGTGATTATCGAAAGCAGGAAATGGGCCGGAAACACGTGCCGCGCGTCATTCTTTCCGACGGCACCGAACCCGAAGTGAGTTTGTCTCGAAATGCCGGAGGCCATGGGTTGTCCGGTACACCGGCCTCTTCGGGCGTCGTCAGCGGTAAAGCGCGGGTGATTTTGGATCCGATCGGCGCGAAAATCGAACCCGGCGAAATTCTCGTCGCGCCGTCGACCGATCCCGGCTGGACGCCATTGTTTTTGACAGCCGCGGGCCTCGTGATGGAAATGGGCGGAAGCATGTCCCACGGATCCGTCGTGGCACGCGAATACGGCATTCCGGCCGTCGTCGGCGTGCCTGAAGCAACGCGAAGAATCACCACGGGACAGGTCATTACCGTCAATGGCGGCGCGGGGACCGTTTCGCTCGAATAACGAAGACTCGACGGGTTACGACACGATCAATTCGTAAACCTTCGTGAGCGCTTTGCGTCCCGTGACGGCTCGTTCGCCCAGGAAGTGAATCTCGAATTCTTCCTGGGCCATCTCTCGCGTCGTATCCGCCAGCAAAACTTGATTCGGTCGGGCAATCGCTTCGAGACGAGCGGCCACGTTCACCACATCGCCGATGACCGTATACTCCATGCGTTTGTCCGAACCGATGTTCCCGACCAAAACTTCGCCGGAGTTGATTCCAATCCCGAGCTCCAGCGTAATTCCATAACGTTCCTTGAACGAATCATTCGCGGTTTCGAGAAACCGCATCATGTCTTCGGCCGCCGCCAACGCTCGATTGGCGTGATCTTCTTGCGCCACCGGCGCTCCCCATACGGCCATGATGCAATCGCCGACGAATTTATCGACCGTGCCTCCGTGACGAAATACCACTTCGGTGAGAATCGAAAACAATTCATTCAAAATCGCCACGACCTCTTCGGCCGGCTTGGATTCCGCGAGCGGCGTAAATGCCACGACGTCGGCAAAAAGCACGCTCACCGTCGCTCGTCGACCTCCGAGGGAGACTTCGTGTTCTCCCGACACGATCGCGTCGACCAATTCTTTGCTCAAGAATCGGCCCAAGTCCGCACGTTGTTTGGCTTGACGAACGACCAGGGCTTCGCTTTCTTCCAGGTCGTGCGCCATGGTGGAAAACTCACGCGTCAAATCGCCGATTTCATCCGTACGCGTCGTCTCGAGCGCGACATCGCGCCACTTGCGCTCGCCCAAGCGTCGGGCTTGTGCGGCGAGCTTGACAATCGGCTTGGACACCGATCGGGCCGCCCAAGCGCCCACGCCCAGCGCCAAAAGGATGGCCAACACGGTGACGTACAAGCCCTGTTTGCGCATCGTTTCCAGCACGGCGTAAGCGTCTTCTTCACGGCGAACGGCGATCACGCCCCAGCCCAAGTTCGGAATCAACTCGAGCACGCCGATCATCTTGACGCCGCCGGGATTCATGAACGGGGCAACTCGTCCCACACCGACGATGGTCGTGTTTTCCTTCGAGTACCCCTCCCAAAGCGGATGCTCGGCGGGACTCGGGAGTTTGTCGAACTCGGGCATGTTGTACGATGCAACCGGGATTCGTCGAGCATCGACGACGGCTACACCCACGACTCCGCTGAAGCGCCGCGCAGCCACATCCTCGAGCTCGCGTTGCATGTCGCGCAGGACGAGAGCCGCGGTGACGTAACCTTTGGCTTCAAGAGAGGCTGGTTTGTCTTTACCAATCTCTTCCCGTGGTCGAATCGGAACGACGACGATGCCTTTGCCTTGTCCGAGGCTGGCGACGGCCATGCCGCGTTCATCCGCGATACGCTGTAATTCGGCTGTCGATGAAGGCACTTCGCTCGTGTCGCCGGCGTCGTTACGACGACGAATGATCGTGCTCACATTGCGACTTGGGACTTCGAAACGAACGGCGTCAAGCTCTTGACGAGACGCGAGGATCGCTCGGACGACATCGAGGCCATCGCCGGTGGTCGGCGGGGCTTTCGCTGCATCGGCGAGCGCAAACGCGACGGCATTGGCGTCATCACGAGCGCCGTCGATGTGGCTCATGGTGACGTGCTTCAGTTCTTCGATGGTGGCGACTTGGAGCTGCTGTTCCGTCGTGACGACGGCGCGTTGATTGACCGAGATGAGCAGCGAGACGACGAGCGTGACGGGAACGACGCCGACGATGGAGAACAGCACGAGCGCGCGAGCGCCGAGTTTCATTGGATTGTACCTGCGCGCCAGGCGGCGGAGCCTTCGGCCGAACGTTTCAAGATTTGAAATTCCACGCGGCGATTTTTGGCTTTACCGGCCGGCGTATTGTTGGAAGCGATGGGTCTGCGCGGGCCAAACCCTCGCGCTTCGAGGCGTCGAGCATCGATGCCATGGTCGACGAGCCACGTAGCGACGGCGACAGCTCGTTTTTGCGAAAGGGTGATGTTCGCTTTTTCCAAACCGGCATTGTCGGTGTGACCATCGACCGCGACGCGGGCGATCTCGGGATGTTGCTTGAGGACGGCCGCGACTTGTTCGAGCAGCGGAAAACTGTCCGGTCGGATGACGTCGATGCCCGTGGCGAAGTTGACTTCCTGAAGGATCACGATTTGGGTTCCTTCGACGCGCACGGACGTGGGACACCCGTTTTTCTTGGGATCTTCGTTCGCGTCACCTTTTTCGTTCGGGCAAGCGTCCACGGCATCCGCGAAGTGATCGCCATCCGTATCGAGCGGACAACCGAATCGCTCGAGATCCGCGGTGGCTACTCCTTTTTCGTCGGGACATCGATCATCGACATCCACGATCGAATCTCCGTCACGATCGGCGGGGCATCCACGTCGTGGCGCTGCTGCGGTGGCGTCGCCCGAAACGTCCGGACAAACGTCCTGCTCGTCGGCGACCGAGTCGCCATCGCGGTCGGGCGCGAGCGCGGGCGAGTGTTTGGGGTCGCGGGCGTGGGAGTTTGAAGCGCCGGCCGAATCGGGTTTGGCGGGTGTTTCGGAAGAACGAACCGCGGTTTCGACCTTGGTCGAGGCCTCTGTCGTGTCGGTCGCGCCGAAATTCGTGCCGATGGAGATGAGGACGCGAAACGTCGGGGTTCCGATCCCGCGAAAAAGTCCGGGACCCGCCATGATTCCGGCGGTCAACGGTCCGAAACTGTATCGCCCGCCCACCAACAGTTCCATGTTGGGTTTGGCCGAGCCGATCGGCGATGGGTCGGTCGTGGCGACGGAGCCGAACAATTCGGCTTGCGCGGTGAGTTTGTCGAACCGAGTCGAGAAGCTTGCACCACCAACGATTTCGCTGCCGATGAGTCCGGTGCCACGGCGACTATCCTGGACACGACGCCCTGCGGTGAGTGACCAAGCGTAGCGGCCGATTTCCGCTCCGAACACGATCGACGGGGCGTGTCGAATGTAGCCTGTGCTCGTGTATGCATCGGCATTTCCCGACGGAAACCAGACCGAGTAGGCGACGGCTGCGGCGGGGATGAGGCCGCGTTGGCGCAAGAGCGCCATGCGGGCACCGAGACGCATGTCGTTCATCGCCGGGCCGCTTGGCGAGACAAACGATTGCGGTTTCGGCGTGAGAATCGAGGTGGTGTTCAGGTCGACGGCTGGAGAATCGCCGCCTTGAGCGAGGGTGAGCGGAACGTCGAGGTCGAGTTTGATACGTCGTCCGAGCTCGATCGAGGCCAGGACATGAGCGGCCAATTGATAGCTGACGAGGTCGCTTTCCGAGACGGTTTGTCCTGAGGCAACGTCGTAGGTGCGCAGCTGCAAAGGCGCGTGGGCGTAGGAGAACGTGAGGGTGGCGGACGGGCGTAAATGACCGCGAACGTCGGCGCGAGGCACTGCGAAAAATCCATCACCGGCCGGGGCGGGATCGAATCGATCGAGAGCCGTAGCCGTTTGCGACGACGCCGAGCTCGGCGCGAGCGCAATGAAGCCGGCGAAAGCGAGTGAATGTGCCCAACGGGCGGGCATGGCCGAACACCTCGGAAGATGGTTGATGATTGCGCCTATCCAAGCTTTACGCTTTGGAACACTCCAGTGAAAGATGTCGTTGGGAACGTGCTCGATTTTGGGGTACAAGCAACGTATCACGTCTACGTGGCGGTTTTCAAAGGGGCGAGATCGCGCTCCGGGTCATTGATTGGGCCAAGGTAATTTGAAGATGAAGGCGAAAAATGTACGTCTGATCGTGGGATTGGGCGTGATGGGAGCAGCGCTGCCCGCTCGGGCCGATACTGCACCGCCGCCGGGATTCGTCGAGCCCATCATGCAATGGGGGGTTCAAAAAGGTGAAACGTGCGAGGACATTGCGAAAGCCCTCTACGGCTCGGCAACGCACGTGCCTTTGATTGGACGATACAATCGGGTGGTGTGCGCGGCGGGCAAACCTTTGCCCGAAGGGATGACGTTGATCCTGCCCAAAAAAGTGACCAACGTCCCCGATGCTCAAGTCAAATCGAGTCATCCCGACGTACGTGGTCGACCCTCCGGAGGGTCGTGGTCGATTGTCACCAGCGGCGCGCCGCTTTATCGCAATCACAACCTACAGACAATGGATGAAGGTCGAGCGCATATTGAATTTCTCGACCATACACATGTTTTTTTTGCGCAAAATACCCTGATTGTCGTGTATGGCACGGCGAATAAAACGAAAGTCTCCAAAGTCGCGCCCACGGTGGAATTGCAATCGGGGGAAGTTCAAGCAGGTTTGTCGGCGCTTCGTGGAGAACCGGCCATCGTCGCGGTACCCGAGGGCGGGCTGGTAAGTGCGCAATCACGAGATACCGTCGTCGAACGCAAAGAGAATCGGACCACCGTTGCCGTGTTCGAAGGAAAATGCAACGTCGAATCGGGGGGAAAAACCGTCGTGGTTCCCAAGGATTTCGGCACGCGTTTTGCGGGGAATGCGCCGCCGGCGCCGCCCAGACCGTTACCT